>PAZL01000035.1 GCA_002715485.1 Aequorivita sp.
GAATTCTTCCAATGATGAATTTTGGGCATTTGCGCATTGCATTAATCACGTTTGCAAATCCGCTGAAAAAAACCTTTCCGGTTTCGGCATCGTTAATATTGATTAACTCATTAAAACTCGCGCCCGCGCAAAAAGTGCGGTCTCCACCGCTTTTTAAAATAATAACTTTTACTTCGTAATTATTACCAGCTTCGGTGATTGTTTTTGCGAGTTTTGCCAGCAAATCTCCCGGGAGGCTGTTATGCGCTGGATGGAAGAATTCGATGGTCGCAATGTTGTTATTTATCTCTTGTTTTACGTATGGTTCATTCATAATTTTTTTATTCAAGAATCAAGAACCACGAGCCAAGACATATTTGTCCTGATTCTTGGTTCTTGGCTCAATTAGTCTATCAAATTAAATTGTTCAAAATGATGGTTCAAATGCTTTCGTTCCAAAAGATACCATTCAAATTTGTTCAATTCGCCAAAAACCACATTTTTGGTTTTGGCATCGGGATTTTGTTTGAAATATTTTAAATAATCTGCTCGTGCCTCCAACAATTTCTTTTTAGCGGTCTCCAAATCGGGATGCTTGGTTTCAGTAATTTTTGATTCCTTCGCCAGTGGAAAATCATATTCCCGTGGCATTTTTTCGTAATTGTATAAGGTGGAATGCACTTTTTCCACATATTGTTCGGGGGTTGCAATTTCAAAATCCTGAATCTCTCCCGAAGCAATTCGATACGTATATTCCAAATGTTCCAACATTTGTTGTGGCGTCATCGTGCCCCATTTTGGTTTTGAATCTTCGGAAAGTTTATTCACATAATTCTGAATGGATTCCGAAGTCATTTCAGCAAAAACCGTCTGCTTTTTTTGAACCATTGTTAAAATGGTGGCTACAGCTAACAGTTCACCCTGCTTTTCTTCTTCGGACGAACTTTCATCAATATTCGTGTCAAAAACCTCAACGTACCATTTTACGATACCGGAAGGCAATTCGGTCCCTTTTTGCTCGCGATCAATTTTTTGTTTACAAGTCAACCGCACATAAACCGTATCGTTGTGATAAATGGGCCGAAGAAATCTGCATTCCTCCAAACCATAATTCGCGGCAACCGGTCCTTTGTTCGGATACACAAAAAGTCCGGCGGCGGCGGCCAAAATAAAATAGCCATGCGCAGTTCGCTTTTCAAAAATACTTCCGTCAAGCGAAGTAATATCGGTATGTGCGTAAAAATGGTCCCAAGTAAGATTGGCAAAATTGATAATATCGGTATCGGTAATGGTGCGGTTGTGCGTTTTGATGGACATTCCCGGTTCAATATCTTCCCAATGATAGGCGAATGGATGTTTTTCTGCTTCTTTATAATCAGCTTTAGGCTGATAGATTCCTGTGATTTCCGTCAATGTGGAAGGTGAACCTTGAATAGCGCAACGCTGCAAATAGTGCTTTACGCCGCGAACACCACCCATTTCCTCGCCACCGCCTGCGCGTCCGGGGCCGCCGTGAATTAAGTTAGGCAATGGCGAACCGTGACCAGTACTCTGTTTGGCACTTTCGCGATTTAAAACTAAAATCCTTCCGTGGTGCGTTGCTGCGGAAACCGTGTATTCCTTCCCAATTTTGTCGTCGTTTGTAACTATGGAACTCACCAACGAACCTTTCCCCATTTTTGAAAGTTTAATGGCTTCTTCCAATGTTTTGTAGGGCATAAGTGTGCTCACAGGTCCAAAAGCTTCGGTGACGTGTGCGGCTTCGTTTTGAAGCGGATTATCTTCGCGAAGTAGAATAGGTTTTAAATATGCGCCTTTTTTTGAATCGGCACCCAGCACTTCAAAATCCTCAAAATCGCCATACACTATTTTTGCGGTTTGGGTTATTTTTTTAATCTGCTCTTTTACTGAATTGCGCTGTGCATCGGAAACCAGAGCTCCCATTCGTACTTCCTTCAACCTTGGATCCCCAATGGTAACTTTTTCCAGTTGTTTTCCAAGAGAGATTTGCACATCTTCAACCAAATTTTCGGGAACGATAATTCTTCGGATTGCGGTACATTTCTGCCCGCATTTTACGATCATTTCATTCCGTACTTCTTTTATAAAAAGGTCGAATTCCGGAGTTCCGGGAACAGCATCTTCGCCCAAGATTGAAGCATTTAGACTATCGGCTTCCATCGTAAAGGGAACCGATTCCTCAATCAATCGCGGATGTTTTTTCAGAATTTTTCCAGTGCTTGCAGAACCTGTAAATGTAACCACATCTTGCGATTCCACCGTATCAAGTATATTTTTTGCGGTTCCGGAAATCAGTTGCAACGAACCTTCGGGTAAAATTCCCGAAGCAATAATTTCCTTCACCACCGCTTCGGCCAAATAAGCTGTTTGTGGCGCGGGCAAAACTACTGCGGGCATTCCCGCCATCCAGTTTACGGCGCATTTTTCCAACATTCCCCACACGGGAAAATTAAACGCGTTTATATGAACGGCGATACCTTCCCTAGGTACCATAATGTGATGCGCCATAAAACGGCCGCCGCGTGAAAGGTCGATAGGATCGCCTTCCACGTGATACGGCTGATTTGGAAATAATTTCCGAAGGGAAGCATTCGCAAATAAATTACCAAAACCACCTTCAATATCAATCCAACTGTCAATTTTTGTGGCGCCGGTGCGGTAGCTTATTTCATAGAATTGCTGTTTCTTCTTGGTAAGATACATCGCAAGTTTCTTCAGCATCAATCCACGCTCCTGAAACGTCATTTTCCGAAGCGTTTCGCCTTTATTGCGACCGTATTGAAGGATTTCAGGAATATCGAGTCCTTCCGTGGTTACATTGGTAAAATGCTCCCCCGTTACGGAATCAAGGATTGGCGAGCCTTCTCCCTTGCCTTCAGTCCAATTTCCTAATATGTAGTGTTGTGTTTTTTGCATACTCATAAATTCACATTTTCAATAATTGCAGCATACCCTTGCCCAACCCCCACGCACATGGTGATCAAAGCGTATCTTTTCTTTTGAAGTTGAAGTTCCAAAGCTGCGGAATAAGCGATTCGAGTTCCGGTGACCCCAAGCGGATGGCCAATTGCAATGGAACCTCCATTTGGGTTGATTCGTGAATCATCATCTTTCAATCCCCATTCACGGATACACGCCAAAGCTTGTGAAGCAAATGCTTCGTTCAATTCAATGATGTCCATATCTTCCATTTTTAAACCTGCTTTTTCAAGTGCTTTGTTGGAAGCTTCAACGGGACCGATACCCATAATTCGTGGCTCTACGCCCACAACGGCGGAAGAAACAATTCTTGCAATCGGTTTTAAATTATATTTTTTTACTGCATCTTCCGAAGCAATAATCGTGGCTGCGGCGCCATCGTTTAAACCTGAAGAATTTCCAGCGGTAACGCTTCCATCTTTTTTGAAGGCGGGACGCAATTTTGCCAAAACTTCTTTGGTGGTATCGGGACGAATGAATTCATCGTCCTTGAAAATTATTGGATCTTTTTTTCGTTGTGGAATTTCCACTGGAACTATTTCCTTCGCCAAACGTCCATTTTGCTGGGCTTTTGCAGCTTTCATTTGTGAATGGTAGGCAAACGCATCTTGGTCTTCACGATTAATTTTGTGCTTTTCGACCAAATTTTCCGCGGTATTTCCCATGCCATCCGTGCCATACATTTCAGCCATTTTTGGATTTATGAAGCGCCACCCAAAGCTGGAATCGTACATTTTTGCATCGGTTCCAAAAGCGGAAGAGGGCTTTGCAACCACGTAAGGCCCGCGCGTCATATTCTCCACCCCGCCCGAAATAAACAAATCGCCGTCGCCAGCCTTTATCGCACGGTTGGCGTGAATGATNGCNGAAAGTCCACTGCTGCAAAGTCGGTTCACGGTTTCGCCCGGAACGCTTACGGGAAGACCCGCCAAAAGTAAAGCCATTCGAGCCACATTTCTATTGTCCTCGCCAGCTTGATTTGCGCATCCCAAAATAACATCGTCATATNCTTCTTTGGGAATGTTTGGNTTTCTTTTTACAATTTCGGCAATTACCAAAGCGGCCAAATCATCTGTTCTTACAGCGCTTAACGTTCCTTGATAACTTCCTATTGGCGTTCNTATTCCGTCTATTATATATGCGTCTTTCATTCTAAGTTTTTATTCTAATTTAAAATTTCTGAAAAGGTATCTCCCTGCCGGATATCTCCTGTATTGTAACCTTTCATAAACCATTTCATACGTTGTTCAGAGCTTCCATGAGTAAAACTATCAGGNACTACGTGACCTTGCATTCGCTTTTGGATAGCATCATCACCCACTGCTTTAGCGGCACTCATAGCTTCCTCAATATCGCCTTCTTCAAGATATGCTTTGTTGTAATGCGCAAACACACCTGCGTAAAAATCGGCTTGAAGTTCTAAAGCAACGGAAAGTTTATTGGCTTCCGTTTTGTTTGTTTGTCGTTGTAATTGACTCACTTTTTGATTGGTGCCAAGCAGCGTTTGCACGTGGTGGCCTATTTCGTGAGCTGTTACATAAGCAATAGCAAAATCACCTCCCTTTGCACCAAAGCGGGTTTTCAATTCATCAAAAAAGGCCAAATCCATATATACTTTTTGATCAGCAGGGCAATAGAAAGGACCTGAAGCCGAACTTGCATTTCCGCAGGCTGTACTTACAGCGTCTGTAAATAGCACCATTTTGGGTTCTTTATAATCGCCAATATTATTTTGGGTAAAAATCTGGTTCCAAACATCTTCGGTATCTGCCAAAACGGTAGCCATAAAGTTGCCCATTTCTTTTTCCTGGGCCGTGAGCTCGCGTTGTTCCGTTTGTTGAACAGTCTGACTATTGCCTAATTGTTCTACTATTGGAGCAAGTTGCTGCCCAGTTTCGCCACCGAAAAATTGAAGTCCAAGTACGATTAAAGTTACAACTATTCCTCCACCGGCGGCCAATTTGCCCTTGCTCATCCCGCGTCGGTCATCAAGATTGCCGCTTTGTCTTCTGCCTTGCCATTTCATAATTTTATTGAATTAATTGTTAGTTTTCAGTCCAATCTTTTGAAGTTCTATACACAACGCCTTTAAACAAAGCTACCAATTCCTCGCCTCTTTTCACTTCCACAATATTAAATCCCAACTTATTACCTACTTTTTCAATGACAGACTCTGCTGTAAGGTAATCACCTTCATTTAAAGCTTCAATGTGGTTTATGGAAGTTTCAATAGAAACTGCGTATTTTCCGTGGGTATTTGCTGCAAAACCGAAGGCCGTATCTGCCAAACTGTAGGTTATTCCGCCGTGGGCTTTGTTCATGCTGTTCAGCATTTCTCTACGCACGGTCATCGCGACCTTGCACCGGCCTTTTTCAACTTCCAATATTTCGATGCCCAACCAAGAACTGAAAGCATCCTGACTGAGCATTTTTACTGGTATNTTTTTTGCTTCAAGCATTAAAAAAAAGTTTTGTTTTCATCTTTCATCTTTCGCAGCAAGGGCGAACAACGATATCTATCTTCGTGATATTTTTCGTAAAGTTCGTCCATTTTTTCAACACACCAATCAATTCCCTTTTCATCGGCCCAAGCCAACAATCCTTTCGGATAGTTTACNCCTTTGGTCATTGCATTATCAATATCCTCTGCGGAAGCGATGTTCCAAAAAAGTGCATCGGCAGCTTCGTTGATGAGCATTACTAGAATTCTTTCAAAAATATTCTCAGCTTTCTGAGGAGGCAAAGAGCCTTCGACTGCGCTCGGAGTACCATTACTTGAATAATTATAATACCCCTTTCCGCTCTTTCGCCCTAAATAACCCGCTTCGGCAAAACGTTTTTGGGTGAACGAAGGCTTATAACGTGGGTCGTAATAAAATGCTTCAAAAACGGTTTCGGTTACGGTATNATTTACATCGTTACCTATAAAATCCATCAATTCAAAAGGCCCCATCCTGAAATTGCCGATTTCTTTCATTGCGGAATCTATTTCAGCAAAAGATGCGTTTCCTTCCTCATAAATGCGAAGTGCTTCNCCATAAAATGGCCNNGCNACNCGATTTACNATAAATCCNGGNGTNTCCTTNGCNACNGCAACGGTTTTGCCCCAGTCCTTAATTGTTTTTACAGAAATATTTAGGGTTTCTTCGGAAGTTTGGATTGAAGGGATAACCTCAACCAATTTCATCAGAGGCGCGGGATTGAAAAAATGAATTCCAACGCAACGTTCCGGTTTTTGAAGTGATGAGGCAATTGATGCTATGGATAGCGAGGAAGTATTCGAAGCAATAATGCAATCCTCGCTTACAAATTTTTCCAACGTTGAAAAGACATTCTTTTTGATATCGAGATTCTCGATGATCGCTTCAATTGTCAAGTGTGAATCTTTCAATTCTTTTAGCGAATTGACGTATTTAATATTGTTTTGGATGCGCTCTTTTTCTTCGGAATCAATTTTTCCTTTTTCTAACAAACGATCCATAATTTTTTTTAGATCGGTTTTGGCCTTTTCAAGTGCTTCNGTTTTAGTATCGTATAGTTTTACNGAGCATCCGGCCGTAGCCGCCACTTGTGCGATTCCTGCACCCATAGTTCCTGCCCCAATTATTCCAACAAATTTGATTAAGGATTGCTGATTAACGATTTTTGATTTTTGATTTTCCAAGTTATTGAATATTATTTTTTTTTGATGCCGTTTTTATACTTGCTACAAAAATTGAGATTAATTCATTATTTTCGATGAGTAGCTTATCTATCATTTGAATATTAGTTATCAAATTCGCGCCCCTTTGAATTTTCATATTAACGAATGACTCTCTCAATTCTTTTAAAGAAAGTTTCATTTTATGCAGAAAATCTCTCGATGATTCTGCACTTCTGGCTTCCCCATAATTTAAAGCCACAGAAGTAGTCGATCGGATTAGCTGTTTGGTTAAATGCTCTGAAGCAAATGAACCATCAAAGTGCTTGCNCATTAATATCACATCTACCGCAAACTTTATCAGTCTATCTTCAAGCTGGTTAGGTAACATTCCTGCCATTTTAATTCTGAAATCAGCAATCAAAAATCGTTAATCGTTAATTATTTTCCTTTAAATTCAGGTTTTCTTTTGTTTACAAACGCATCTACCCCTTCAGCATAATCTTCGCTTTGGGCCGATTCAATTTGGAGTTTGCTTTCCAAATTCAATTGTTCTTCTAAATTATTCTCCATTGAATTATTCAACAAACGCTTTGTCAATCCCAAGGCTTTGGTGGGCATATTTGCCAAAATAGAAGCGATATTGTTAACCTCTTCCGTAAAATTTTCTGCAGCAACCACTTTATAGACCATTCCTAACTTTTCGGCTTCTCCTGCCGAAACTTTATCACCAAGCATCATCAATGCCGAAGCTTTTTGAAAACCGATCAATCGCGGTAAAAAGAAAGTTCCGGCGCTGTCGGGTACCAACCCTATTTTACTAAAAGCTTGAATAAAACTTGCATTTTCCGAAGCAATTACCACATCACAGGCCAAGGCGATATTTGCTCCCGCACCAGCGGCAACGCCATTAATTGCACCTATAATTGGTTTTTCAATATTTCGAATTCTTTGAATAATTGGATTGTAATGCTCTTCGAGAATTTTTTTGAAACCTGGATTTAATTCCGGCGAAGTAACTTCTTTTAAGTCTTGCCCTGCGCAAAATGCTTTTCCACTTCCGGTAATAACAATGGCTCGTACTTCAGGATTTTTTTCAGCAGCATCCAATTCATTTTGGAGCAACAATGCCATTTCGCGATTGAAGCTGTTAAAAACCTCCGGCCGGTTTAGTGTTAGCGTAGCTACTTTATTTTCTATTTTGGTGGTTATGCTTTTATTCAAATTTTTATATTTTAAAAGACCCTTAGACTGCGCTCAGGGTGATATTTCGTTATTATTTTAAACATTTAAAGTAATCAAACGGTTCTTGGCAATCATCACACTTAAAAAGTGCCTTACAAGCTGTGGAACCAAACTGGCTCACCAAATGTGTGTTGGTACTTCCACATTGCGGACATTTTACCAACTTTTTTTCGCCGAGCAAAACGTCTTTATCGTGCGATTCCGAAAGCGGACGAGCAATCCCGTATTCCTCCATTTTTTGGAGTCCTTCTTCTGAAATCCAATCCGTGCTCCACGCCGGTGAGAGGATTAACTCAATTTCTGATTTTTTTCCTATTTCTAAAAAGGCTTTTTTAAGATCATCGCCAATTACGTCCATTGCTGGACAACCGGAATAGGTAGGCGTCAGTTTTATTTGAACAATTCCATCTTTTTCAATAGCCTCCCGAATTACGCCCAAATCCAAAACCGAAAGCACGGGTATCTCAGGATCTGAAACGGTTTCCAGAACTGGGATTAAATGTTTTTCGATATTTGCGGCTTCGGTAATCAAAAATCTTTCTTTCAATTTAAGAGATTCCCGCCTTCGCGGGAATTTATTACCACGTCATATTGGGATAGGTACGTTGCATATATTGCAAATCGGCCAAAATATAGCCCATGTGCTCTGTGTGAATTCCTTCTTTTCCTCCTTTGGTAAAATATTTATTTTCGGGAACGGTTAGGGTTGCTTCTTTCAAAACTTCAGAAACTTCTTCATAATACCTTTCTTTTAATTTGGAAACATCGACCCCAATGTTTTCCTTTACGATTGCTTTTTCGGTTTCGGTCATAAAGAAAAGTTCATCCGTAAATCGCCAAAGGTCGTTGATTGCTTCCTGCATTTTTGCATTGCTTTCCTCGGTCCCATCACCCAAACGCTTTACCCAATCTGAAGAAAAGCGCTTGTGGTAACTTACCTCCTTAATACCTTTTTTTGCGATCGCAGCTAAGGTTTCGTCGGGACTGTTCTGCAAGCTTTCCATCAACATCAAGTGATAGACATCAAATAAAAACTGTCGGCCAATTACGTAGCCAAAATGTGTATTGGGCTGTTCGACCAACAAACAGTTTTTATACTCCCTTTCAATTCTTAAGAAAGCGATATCATCTTCCGTTTTATCTCCCCCAGAAATTTTTGCGGCATATTGGTAATAACTTCGCGTTTGCCCCAGAAGATCCAAAGCAATGTTTGTCAGTGCAATATCGGTTTCCAAATTTGGGCCATGCCCGCAAAGCTCGCCCAATCGCTGCGCGAGGATAAGGGAGTTATCGGCGATTGTGAGGATGTAATTATAAAGTTGCTCGTTTTTCATTTCAATTATTTAATTGAAGATTGCTGATTAACGATTTTGGATTATTGAAGTTTTACTTCTGAATTCTTCAATCAAAAATCTGCAATCGTTAATCATTTTACATATGTTTCACCTCATCAGGTAAATCGTAAAAAGTAGGATGGCGATATACTTTATCCTGTGCAGGCTCAAANANTTCNCCATTATCTGCAGGATTTGAGGCTGTAATGTGTTTGCTTTCCACCACCCAAATGCTCACGCCTTCATTTCTTCTGGTATAAACATCACGCGCATTTTCCAGCGCCATTTCTGCATCGGCGGCATGAAGGCTACCAAAATGGCGATGTTCAAGTCCATTTTTACTACGGACAAATATTTCCCATAGGGGCCAATTCTTCTTCATAATTATAGTATTGAGTATTTAGTATTTAGTATTGTGTATTGAGCTATTCATTATTTTTCTAAGGATTTAATTAATGAATAATTCATTTTCTGTACTTCTATCACTTCCTTGAGTATTGGTTCCACCAAAGTCTCTGAAACTAAATTGAGTTTATGGGAAAGTATTAATTGAGTAAAGAGCTCATAGGCCGATCCATTTGCAATACCTATAAAATTTTTAAATTCACCTTTAGAATTTCTTCCTGCACCTTCAGCAATATTTGACGGAACAAAAACAGCACTTCTTCTTATTTGACTTGTCAGTCCGTATTTTTCCTCTTTAGGAAATTGTGAAGATAACTTATAAGTTTCAACCGCAATATCCATTGCCTTATTCCAAACTTTTAAATCATTTAAAACATTCATATTTATAGGTTTCTTATTACTAATTACTCACTACTAAATACTAAATCAACTCGCTTTTGCTACTTTCTTGTTTGCATTCTTTTCGGCGTGAGCCATTGCCGCATCACGAACCCATTCTCCATTTTCCCAAGCATTAATACGGGCGTTCATACGTTCTTTATTGCACGGGCCGTGACCCTTTACCACTTGCCAAAATTCATCCCAATCAATTTCACCGAAATCGTAATGGCCTGTTTCTTCATTAAATTTCAAGTCTGGATCTGGAATTGTAAGTCCCAAAAGATCAGCTTGGGGNACAGTCTGGTCTATAAACTGTTGGCGCAATTCATCATTGCTTTTGCGTTTAAGTTTCCATTTCATGGATTGCTCTGTATGAACCGATTCCGCATCCGTTGGGCCCAGCATCATCAAACTTGGCCACCACCAACGGTTTAGGGCATCCTGTGCCATAGCTTTTTGCTCCTCGGTGCCACGGCANAGGGTAAGCATAATTTCATAACCTTGTCGTTGGTGAAAACTTTCTTCCTTACACACACGCACCATTGCACGGGCATACGGGCCAAATGAAGTATTGCAAAGGGGNACTTGATTAATAATTGCAGCGCCATCAACCAGCCAACCAATTGCACCCATATCGGCCCAAGTGATTGTTGGGTAATTGAAAATGGAAGAATATTTCGCCTTTCCGCTATGAAGTTGCTCATAAAGTTCGTCTCGGGATACACCCAAGGTTTCGCAGGCAGAATACAGATACAATCCGTGNCCGGCTTCGTCNTGTACTTTTGCAAGTAATGCAGCTTTTCTGCGCAATGATGGGGCACGGGTAATCCAATTTCCTTCAGGAAGCATCCCAATGATTTCGGAATGGGCGTGTTGGCTTATCTGCCGAATATGGGTCTGGCGGTATTTCTCNGGCATCCAATCTTTCGGCTCTATCTTTTCGTCGCGCGCGATGCGNGCTTCGAAAATTTCCTCTAAATTTTTTATATCTTTTTCACTCATACTAATATGCTTTAAGCTTTAGGCTATATGCCATAAGCTAATTATACNTCAAAATCAACTTTTACTTTTTCCGAAGTGGGCACAGCTTGGCAACTTAGTACGAAGTTTTGCGCCACTTCCTTTTCTTCCAAAGCATAATTTATTTTCATCTCTACACTACCTTCCAAAATTTGGCATTTGCAAGTACTGCAAACCCCGCCTTTACAAGCAAAGGGCAAATCAGCTCCTGCAGCCAAAGCGGCATCGAGGATATTATCAAAATCTTTAGTCATTGTGAATTGAAATTCCTTTCCAGCATCCACAATGGTCACCTCCACACCTTCAACATTTTGTTGCGACAAGCGCTCGGCGCGTTGTTTATCTTCTTCGGTCAATCCAGTTACGAACAATTCAAAATGAATCAACTCCTTCGGCAAACCTGCATCAACCAAATAATTGCTCACATAGTTCACCATTTCTTCGGGNCCGCACAAAAACACCTCGCTGGTATCTGGAATATCNATAAACGTTTTGGTCAAAATCTCCATCTTTTCATCATCAAAACGCCCGTTGAAAAGCTCGATATCGCGACGTTCCTTTGTTAGGAAATAATAGATTTCCAACCTGCCAAAATATTGGTTTCGCAGTTGTTCCAAAGCTTCTTTAAAGATAATGGATTTCGCCGTTCTATTCACATAAAACAGCTTACAAGTTGCATTGGGCTCCAATGCCAAATGTGTTTTAATCATGGAAAGGACGGGAGTAATCCCACTTCCTGCAGCAAAAAATAGATAGTTTTTTGCTTTTTCAGCTTCAATTTCCACCCCAAACATCCCGCTTGGTTCCATAATTTCCAGCGTATCGCCAGCCTGCAATTTTGAATTTACAAATGTTGAAAATTTACCCCCAGGAATCATTTTTACGGCAACCTGCCATTGCTTATCAATCGGGCTGGAACACAAACTGTAAGACCTACGAGTATCTTCCCCATCAATATCGGCTTTTAAGGTTAAATGTTGCCCTTGTCTAAAATTGAAATTTTCAGCCAAATCTGAAGGCACGTCAAAAGTAATCACCGAGCAATCGTCGGTCTCTTTGTAAACGTCCTTTACTTTTATTTTATGAAATTTTGCCACCTGTTTTTTGTCGAATTTAGCTAACAAAACTAACGCTTGTTAGTTAGAATTGCAAGGCCCACCCCTAAATCCCCTCCCGAAAGGTGGGAACGTCAATTAAATTAGCCCTTTTATCAATACCGAAACCATATCTTTTTTCAAGATATTGACGTCCAATTTTCCGCGCTTTTGATACCATAAATACAGCGTTCGCAATGTGGAAAGTATCGAGAATAGGATCACTTCGGGATGATATGGCTTTATTTCGCAAGCTTCAACACCTTGTTTTATAATGCTTCGAAAATTTTCTTCGTAATCTTCCCGCATCTTCACAAAAGCTTTCAAATCTGTGTCATTCAAATGCATCCAATCATTGTTTAATGCCGCCAGTGCTTCGGAATAATTTACCGTAATATCAATGTGCATTTCAATAACCTTTTCAATCTTATCAATTGCAGCACTGTTTTCAGAAACCACTTTTTTCATTCCGACCGTAAATTCTTCAGCAACCTTTAAAATGATTTCAGAAAGAATTTCCTGCTTCCCGTTAATATGATTGTAAAGACTCGCAGCCTTTATGTCCATTGCTTTTGCGATGTCTCTCATAGAAACAGCTTTGTAGCCTTTGTCCTTAAAAAGACGGGAGGCTACCGCAATTATTTCCTCTTTTCGGGAGATTGTTTTCATAGATGATGCAATATAGGAATTTTAAGGTTTCCCATTAATTTTAAAAGTAAACACAGTACTTTTGGACTATGGAAAGCAAGATTGAAACCAACGAATTGTTGGACCGGTTACCGCCACATTTAAAACAATATATAAAGCCACAGAATTATGAGCAATACACGCCCATAAACCAAGCAGTGTGGCGCTATGTAATGCGAAAAAACGTGGATTATCTGGCCAAGGTGGCACACGAAAGTTACGTAGAGGGTTTGAAAAAAACGGGGATTTCCGTAGATGAAATTCCATCGATGTATGGGATGAATCGTATTTTGAAAGAAATAGGTTGGGCTGCCGTTGCTGTTGACGGATTTATTCCGCCCAATGCTTTTATGGAATTTCAGGCGTATAAAGTTCTTGTAATTGCGAGCGATATCCGCCAGCTGGAAAACATAGAATACACTCCAGCCCCCGATATTATTCACGAAGGCGCGGGCCATGCCCCCATTATTGCAAGTCCCGATTATGCCGAATATCTGCGGCGTTTTGGGGAAGTGGGCGCAAAGGCAATTTCCAGTGCGCACGATATTGATATGTATGAAGCTGTTCGTGAGCTTTCGATTTTAAAGGAAGCAGAAGGTATTTCACAGGAATTGATAAGTGCGGCCGAAGCCCGTGTGGAGGAACTTCAAAATAAAAAAGTGAAACCTTCGGAAATTTCCCTGATTCGAAATTTGCATTGGTGGACTGTTGAATACGGAATGGTTGGCACGGTTGAAAACCCAAAGATTTATGGTGCTGGATTGCTATCTTCCATTGGCGAAAGCGTTTGGTGCATGAAAGAAGAAGTGAAGAAAATTCCCTACTCTATTGAGGCAGCATATCAAGATTTCGACATCACGAAACCGCAGCCACAGCTTTACGTAACACCAGATTTCGCCTATTTGCAGGAAGTTTTGGAGGAATTTGCAAATACTATGGCCGTTCGGAAAGGCGGATGGCGCGGCTTGAAAAAACTTATAAAATCGAAACAGCTCGGCACGATTGAAATCAGTACGGGGCTTCAGATTAGTGGTCATTTTAGCCGAATGATAAAAAATGAGGACAATGAGGTGGTGTATTTTGAAACCGAAGGCGAAACTGCGCTTTCTTATCGCGAAAAAGAAGTGATTGGCCATGGGATTAGCCGTCATAAAAAAGGGTTTCGATCTCCATTGGGGAAATTAAAAGGAATAAATCTGGCTATTGAAAACATGGGGCCACGTGATCTACAGGCCTATAATTTTTACGATGGCAAACCTATTGAATTTGAGTTTGAAAGCGGAATAACAGTTGCTGGTTTGAACGTTACGGGAATACGAAACCTTCGCGGTGAACTGATGCTCATCCAATTTACGGACTGCACTGTAAAATATAAAGAAGAAGTGTTGTTTTCTCCAGAAATGGGTGATTTTGACATGGCGGTGGGCAAAGAAATTGTTTCCGCCTTTGCGGGCGCTGCAGATTATCATTCTTTTAATTTAGTGACGCACAATGCTACCAGCGAAACCATTCGTCCGCGCCTTTCGGAAATAGAAATTGAACTGAATTCGCTTTATAAAGAAGTTAGAACTATTCGTAATTCTGAAGAAATAGACGCGACAAAGCTTCAGCAAGTTTTTAAAACCTTAAAACAAAACCATCCAACAGATTGGTTGCTTTCTCTGGAAATCTATGAACTTGTTTCGAGCACCGATTCGGCTTTTTCAGAAGAAGTATTGGATAATCTCTTAAATTTGAAAAAAGAAAGGCCAAAAGTTGCACATTTGATTGAAGGTGGATTGTCGCTCCTAGCAACAAGGACTAAAGAAATTATTAACTAAAAACCTCTCGACTGCGCTCGAGGTGACAAACAATGGGACTATTTGATTTTTTATTCGGAAACAAAACAAAGAAAATACAAGATTTTAAAAGCCGTGGCGCCATCATTGTGGATGTTCGCAGCAAAGGCGAATATGAAACTGGAGCTATTCCGGGCTCTAAAAATATTCCGCTTCAAAATATTTCCTCGAAAATTGGCGAAATTAAAAAATGGAACAAGCCTGTAATTGCTTGCTGTGCCAGTGGTATGCGTAGCGCCAGTGCCGCAGGCATTTTAAAAAGTAATGGTATTGAAGCAATGAATGGTGGTGGCTGGTTTAGTTTGAGCCAAAAACTTTAACGTTACTTTCCACCCGTCTTTAATAGGAAAGAAAAAATTAAACCTCTTTTTAATGTATTGAATTTCAGATTTTTGTAGTTTTATAATGACTAACAAAAAATTGAAATTATGTATCAATACAAAGCAAAGGTTATAGATGTTTATGACGGCGATACCATTACCGCGATGGTAGATTTAGGGTTTTACCATTTTCAGCAAATGAAATTTCGACTCTATGGAATAGACACTCCAGAAATTAGAGGAGAGGGAAGAGAAAAGGGATTAGTGGTTCGCGATATTGTACGGGCTATGATTCTGGATAAGGAGGTTACCATAAATTCTTATAAGGACAAGCAGGAAAAATACGGTCGCTATCTCGCAAACATTATTATAGACGGTGTTGATTTGAACCAATGGCTCGTGCAGAACGGGCATGCGAAGGAATATATGCTATAGTTTGAGCTTTTGGAGCTCCGCTTCATTTTCAACTATGGTGGAATTGTATTTCAGGGTCCACCCCATTGAGTTGGTGAGAATATAAATTTTCTGAAGTTCAGAAATTAACCTGTTTTCGGCATTCGTACGCAATTCTGAAGCTTCAATTTTCTTACGCAATGATTTTTCAATCCGGCTCTTTATCTTGTTATAATCTGAAGCGGTAAACTGGTTGAGATAATCTTGGGTCACATCGTAATACTGTATGTTTGGGTTTATGGAAAGTTCAGGCTCGGGAATATTTGTAATGGTCACAGTTTTATTAGTTTCATCAATTTCGGTATTCACTTTGCTTAAATCATAAGCAATGCTTGCCTTGGCATTGACAACAATCAAGGCCTTCTTTCGTGCGTCAAAAAGTCCATACATTAAATCTTTGCTGTCGTTATAGGTAAAAACCTGTGCATAACTCCCTTCAGTAACGATCAATTTGCCAACGTTTTTAAGTTCTTTTTGAATCAGTGCCGTGTTGGCTTCCAATTGTTCGCGGTTGTCTTTTCGGTTTTCACAATAACGCAGGCCGAAGACGATTACAAAGGCAATGACTATTCCGAGAAGGATGTTTCGCATGGGAGCAATTTTTATGGGAAAGATATGAAATTTGACTCGCAGTTAATTGTGGAGGTTTCCAGTTTAACGGAATATTAAATACTACAAATCATATTTTATAACAAACATCACAATGCGTGGCATTACGAAATACTGCGAAGTTGTGTTGAATTGATCATTAAAACTATCGTTATTAATGGATTCGGTATCGAGAATATTTGTTGCCTGCACGGAAAATTCCCACGGACTTTCGCCGTGTTTGTAGTAAAGATTTGCGTTGAAAAAAGAATAACTATTTTCAACCGTTTTTGCATCATTTGTATAATTGTAATAATCCCATTCGGCAAAAAGATTGAAATCTTTTAAAAAGCGAAGATTCACGTTGGCATAGGGTTGGTTTGTGAAAAAAGTCTGCTCAATCCCGCCGTTGTCGTAGTCATTTTTAATATACCGATACCCTACTTCAAAGTTTGGAAAGTTTTTGAAATTACTTTGTACACTAGCATTATAGTTTTGCGTGAGACTTTGACTCTCACGAATTTCTTCATTTATAGTATTATTTGTTTTGGTCAAAAAAACAGCCGCATCAAGCTTGAACTGCACTTTTTTAACGGTTTTGCTAAATCTTCCCACTACTGAAAAAGTTTCATCGGGGAAATTGCTGTCAAAATTTATGGGGCTGCTCACTTGATTAATACCCACCAATTGTGTGTTTGTTTTAATAGCGTCAATTCTTCGGGTATAGCTCAAATTACCACCAATGTTGGTATAGTTGAAAAGATTAAAACTGAAATAAGTTAAGTTATAACTGTGTGAAAGGGAGTTTTCAAGTTCGCGGTTTCCACGGAAAAGCCTATTGTAATTATTGAAAACGTAAGCTTGGGCATAATCGTTAACATCGCTGTATTCTGAAGTAATCTCATAATTAAAGCGCAGGTTTTCACTTTTCTTCAGTTCCAAAATCACGTTTACATCGGGCAGTACCATCCACTCGTTTTGGGTTGCGGTTGTACCCAATTGTTCGTTTTTCAGATTATAATTGTGAAGCGTGACGCCAGGATTAAAGATGAATTTGCCACTTTTCAATTTGTAGTGAAGCCCGAAAAAAGCATCGGTAAAAGTGTAGGTTACATCATTATTGAAATCATTATCAGTGAAATTATTTTGGTTGCCATTATCCAAAATCTGAAAAATTGAAGAATTGAATTTTTGATTGCTATAGGTAGTTCCAACCGTAAAATTCAAATTGCTCACATTATTGAGTACATAGTAATAATCTACCTTTGCATCCAACTTGTTGCTCTTTACGGTTTTGTTTTGATTCACGTTGTATCGATCAGATCGTTCCAAAGGATCAAACGTATCAGCATCACTATTAAAAGGATCCAAGGGATTTATTTGCGTAAAAACGCCACGAAACGGAATGGAATCCTGTGCAGCTTGATAAAATGGATCTTCGTTTTGGTACAAATGCTGAACCTCTGCGGCAAATATGTTTTTATTGTTTAAAGTATAGTAAGCATTTGCCGTTTGATTGATTGAAAACGGCTTGTTTTCCTTTACTTCTTCAATGTCGTTTTGATTACCGCCCACTATTGAAATGGTAGCATCGTCCTCAGTTTGTTTTGAAGTCTTTACCAAAGCGTCATAATCCAACTGAAAATTTGTGTTTGGTTTATAGCTGCTGCTTAATTTTAACATCGCCAGTTGGTTGCGCTGGTCGTTTTCAGTATTTGTGTTTTCCGTAATTCCTTCATCAATATATTGCCGAATACTGTTGTTGACAATATTTGTTTTATTGTCACTCAAAATTCCAAAGCCGCTAATATCCAGTTTGTCGTTTACCGCATAACTGAAATTTCCAGCAACAAATTTTGCATCGATACTTTTTGCACGATCGTTCTGTGAAACAGCAAAACCGAGGTCGCTATCGCTAATTCTAAAACTGGTTCCACCCCCTTTATTGAAGTTTTTAAAACCACCTGTAAAGTTGAAATAATCCCGAAACGTAAACGGCACCTCCCCAATATTATTGAAATCCGTAATTACGTTTATACTGTATTTTGGGCTGTAATAAAAGAGCTTAGGATGCACCAAATAACGTCCATTCTCATCGCCGTATTCATCGGCAATCCCTGCGCCGGCAGTAACTTCTCCAAACCAAAAATTTTTCTTCCCTTCTTTCAGTTTAATGTTTATGGCCACATTATCGCGATCGTTGCCAAGGCCACGCATTTGATCTACTTCGTTATAATTTCTTAAAACCTCCACTTTATCAACGGCATCGGCGGGAATGTTTTTTGTGGCTAGCTTACTATCGCCATCAAAGAAATCTTTTCCCTCTACCATTACTTTACTCACGGTTTTGCCCTCTACTTGAATTTCACCTTCATCATTTACCTCAACGCCGGGAAGTTTCTTCATTACATCGCCCAGCTTTCTTTCATCTCCGTTTGTGAAACTATCAGCATTGTAAACAATGGTGTCGCCTTTTACGGTTACCGGCATTTCGTAGACAATTTCCACATCGTCCAATTGGTTTTCCTGTGGATTTAAAATGAAGTCCAAATCAATATTTTCCGCATCAGCGGGAACATTCAAGATTTGCTCCTTTGTTTCATATCCCAGAAAGCTTGCTCTTAAAACATAGTTATTTCCTTTGGGAAGATCTAACTGATAACGCCCCTGATAGTTGGTAATTCCATAAGATTCAGTAGCGCCGGTAGCTTTAATGCTGGCAATTACATTGGCAAATTCCAGCGGATTGCCGATGCTGTCTTTGATGGTTCCCTTAACCTTTATACTTTGTGCGGAAAGGGAAATGCTGAAAAGAAGTATAGATAACCAAAGGAATTTTTTCATAGCATGTATTAGAGGAAGAAGATATTTACTGCGCTCGACCGGACAAATAGTTTAAAGTGATCGGAAAAATTAATAAAGAAATTAAAACCCTCCGCCTCGACGACCTCCATTACCACCACGACCTCTAAAATTCTCACGAAGCTCGTCTGTTTTTTCCTTTACAATTTTAATGTATTCCTCGCGTGTAACTTCCTTTCCTTTTTTGGGTGGTTCAATTTTTTCGGATTCCTTTGGGTTCATTACTATTTTGGAACAGAGAAGTGTGGTTCTGTAAACGTTCAATTCTAAAATAAGCCCAGGTAAACCTGCGTATTCACCTGGCCCGTTGCTCACGGGAATTTGTGGTGTAAACCAGGCCGTAACCTCAATTTCCTCGGGAATTTCAATCATATCCATCGGGTCTTGTGGTTGGGTAGTATCTTTTTTTGTTTCGGCGCTTTCCATCTCGTCTTTCTTTTTTGGACGCGCCATGCTGTAATCATTAGGGTCAACCTTTTTCATCGCCGTAGCCTTAAATGCTATGTACTGTCCAATGGTTTTGGATTCCTTGGTTATTTGCCAATCCAAAGGTTGAATGGAATCCGTAACTAAAAATTGCTTTCCGAAAAATTCATTCTCTTCAACAATCTGTCCCGTTTTTAAGTTTTTATACTGGGCGCCCGGAGTGTAGCTGCTCATCATCATTTTAAAGCCAGGATTCATAGGGGTAGCATCCAGTTTTTCCTGTTCTTTATAAATTGATTCGTCCTTATTGAAGGTAAGGATATATGTTTTTTCAAGCATACTTTTCATACGTTCGGCAATCATCTTTTTCATTTCTTCCGTCATTTCACGATTGCCGCCAAAAGCATCAAGATCAACTGTTGTTTTTGACTCATAATAAGCTTGACCGCTTATGTTTTGGGCATTTATACTAAAAGAGAAAAATAATAAGAATATGAGGGTATATCGTATCATAAATAATATTTTGATGGTAAATGTCAAAGTTAAGACACTTCGACTGAAATGTTTAAAATAAGTTTAATTTGTTTGAACAAATTTCTATCTACTACCTTTAAGACGAACCAAGTTATAATCTGTTACATTATTTTTCGTTTAAATAAAACCTTCATTTTGTAACTTGCCAACTTTATGAAATGCCATTAACAGACTGTAAACCAAATGAAGGTGTATGTTGGGGCATTCCACCTTCCTATTCCTCAAATATTTTATACTGATGAAACAGCTTTTCCTTCTTTTTCTGCTCCTTTGCCAATTGGGCATTGCCCAAAGCGTTACCTTTGAGAGCAAAGTTCCCTTTGTTGCCGATAGGTTTATTGGTTTTGACAATTATAAAAACGCTTACTTTATTAAAGACCGCGTAATAAAAAAACAGGGCCCCGATGGTAACTTTCTTTTTAATGATATACAGTTAGGGCGGATAACTTCGGTAGATATAATTAATCCACTGAAAGTAATTGCCTTTTTCCAGGACACAAACACAGTAGTGATGCTGGACAACAAACTCAACGAAATAGAACGTATCAACTTTAACAATCTACCGCAGTTTTTGAACGTAAGCACCGCAACCAACGCTGGCAGCAACAGCTTGTGGCTTTTTAATGTGGATACGCAGCAATTGGAAATGTATAATTATGGCTCCAAGTTGCAGACCGTAGTATCGCAGCCGTTTCCGGGAAAATTGCTTTCGCAGGCGAGTAATTTCAATTACTGTTTCACATTGACCGAAAAGAAACTGCGCGCTTTCAATATCTACGGAAGTATTCTGAACGAAGCACCTTCAGAGGACTATGAAAAAATTGTTCAGCAGAATGAAAATTTGGTCGCTTTAAAGGAAAACGCACTTTATTACCTTCCAGACTTTGCCAGGCGGAACGAAACAGTAGACCACACAACCGTGCAGCTGAAATTGCCCGAAATAACAATTAAGGACTTGCAGCTTACCAATGATTTCCTGTATATTTATGACGGCGAAAATTTGCACACTTTTAAACTAACCACCCCAACTAAAGAATAGCTATGCACGTTGCAATTGCAGGAAACATAGGTTCCGGAAAAACCACCCTTACCCGTTTATTGGCAAAACATTACAAATGGCAGGCCCATTATGAAGATGTGGAAGACAACCCCTATTTGGACGATTTTTACAACCAAATGGAGCGGTGGTCCTTCAACCTTCAAATATACTTTTTGAACAGCCGCTTTCGTCAAATTCTCGAAATTCGTGAAAAAGGAAAGAACGTAATTCAAGATCGTACTATTTACGAAGATGCCTATATTTTTGCTCCAAACCTACACGCCATGGGCTTGATGACCAATCGCGATTTTGAAAACTACCGCTCGCTTTTCGATTTAATGGAAAGTGTTACGGAAGGGCCAGACTTGCTTATCTATTTGCGCAGCAGCATTCCGAATTTGGTGAACCAGATACACAAACGCGGTCGCGATTATGAAAACTCTATTAGTATTGATTATTTAAGTCGTTTGAACGAACGTTATGAAGCTTGGATCCATGGTTACGATAAAGGCAACCTCATTATTTTTGATGTGGACAATATTAATTTTGTGGACGACCCAGAGCATTTAGGCCAGGTAATCAACAAGATAGATGCGGAACTTCACGGGCTGTTTTAAACAAGCAAAAAAAACAAAAAACTCTTCTTTATTACATTTAATAAAAGTTATATATTGCGCGCTTTAACTTTTTATTAACACGTAAAATATTACCTATGAAAATTTTTAAATTAATCCTTTTTACTGCTTTTATTTCATTAACTATTTCTTGTTCCAAAGATGATGACAATCCCGCACCTGAAAATAATGGCAATATCATTGGTGTTTGGAAAGGCACCACAGTAAATTACACAGGCTCAACTACAACAACTGCGCAAGGACAATCTATAACTGCAGATTATGTTGGAGAAGCTTATGATGTGGATTACACATTAACATTTACTGAAAACCCTAAAAAGGTTGTTTCTGATGGAAGTTACAGTATTGAGTTGACTACAACTGTTAATGGACAATCAACTACCCAAAATGTAGAAAACCTGGAATTACTTTCAAGCGGAGATTGGAGTATTAATGGCAATACATTATCAATTACAGTTGATAATGAAACTGATGATGCAACAATTGTAGAATTAACCAATAACAACTTGGTACTAAATGTTGTAGAAACGGAAACAAATACTGGCTCTGGTTTTACAGTAACTTCCACTACAGATGTTACCTTAAGTTTCACAAAGCAATAAATAATGTTATTTTATTAGTTAAAAACCCCGTAATTAATTGTGGGGTTTTTTATTTGATTAAGTTCAAGGAAACCTTAACGTTTCCCTTACAGTATCCTATCTGTAAAACCATTATTTTGCCATAACACTATGGCATCACTCTACAATAATAAATTTTATCACCGCGACCTTTCGTGGCTTCGCTTTAATCACCGTGTTTTACAAGAAGCGGCAGACGAGCGCAATCCACTTTACGAGCGCATCAAGTTTTTAGCAATATTTTCATCCAATCTGGATGAATTTTTTCGTGTTCGGGTTTCCGATATTCGACAGATAAAAAATATTGAAAAACCGCTTCGGAAAAAACTCATTACAAAACCAAACAAGGTTTTAAAGGAAATAAAAAAACAGGTTGATATTCAGCAAAACGAATTCGGAAGAATTTTTAATGAAGAAATAATCCCACAATTAGCTTCCGAAGGAATACACCTTATTCGCCACGAAAATTTTTCGGAACAACAAAAAGAAATTGCAACCAAATACTATGAGGAAAGTCTTAAACAAATTACCGAAATAAGTTGCAACCCCTGTACGGAAACGCAATCTGTATTTGTTAAAAACGAAAGGCTTTACTTGGCTGCCCAAACCGCGGAAGATGAATTTTTAATGGTGGAAATTCCGGATACAGAGCCACGTTTTTTTGTATTTCCTTCAGAAAATAATAAAGAGTTTAATATCACTTTTATTGATGACATTCTCAAATACAACCTTCAAAAAGAGTTTTCTAAAGAAAGGGATACGGCTTTCCATTCCCTTAAAATTTCCCGTGATGCTGAACTTTATATTGAAGATGAGTTTTCGGGCAATTTGATGGAGAAAATTAAGGAAGCACTCCCCAAGCGTGATACTGGGCAGGCTACCCGGGTATTAATAGATCCCGAAATGCCGGAAGACTTTAGGGAAATATTGAAAAAAGCTTTAGACGTAAACCATACTGATGTAGTCTTGGGCGGTCGCTACCATAACTTTAAGGATTTTATGCAGTTTCCCAACCCGACACAGAAGAAACTCTCCAACGAAAAGCTCTCGCCGCTACCCCATCCTGTTTTGGCAAACTGCGACTCTATGTTTGAGGCAATCGATAAAAATGACCAATTGCTACATTATCCATATCAAAGTTTTAAACCGGTCATTAAATTGATGCAGGAAGCCGCTACTGACCCACAAGTTAAAATCATAAAAATTACTATTTACCGCGCCGCGGATGAATCTGATTTGAACGATGCCATTGCCCTTGCCGCAAAAAACGGAAAGGACGTAACCGTTTTTATTGAAGTGAAAGCGCGATTTGACGAACACAACAATTTGAAATGGGGCGCTATTTTCAGAAAAAATGGTGCCCGTGTTATATATAGCTATCCAGATATTAAGGTGCATTCCAAAATACTCTATATGGAAAGGGAAGTAGGTGAAAAAACCAAACGCTACGCCTACATTGCCACCGGTAATTTCAACGAAAATACCGCTACCCTTTACACAGATTTTGGCTTGATGACTGCACATAAGAAAATAACCAAAGACCTCAAAAAAGTATTTATGGTTTTAGAACGCGATATGATTGTTCCCAAAACTAAACAACTGTTGGTTTCTCCATTTACAAGCCGTGAACGATTTACCAGTCTTGTGGAAAAGGAAATTGCTCTTGCAAATGCAGGTAAAAAAGGTTTGATTATTTTAAAAATGAATAGCTTACAAGACCATGGAATGATAAAGGAACTATACAAAGCCAGCAATGCAGGAGTGGAAGTGCGGTTGCTAATACGCGGAATGTGTTCATTGGTTCCGGGGATAGAAGGTCAGAGTGAAAATATTTACATTACCAGTATTGTTGACCGTTTTCTGGAACACGGGAGAATTTATATTTTCGGAAACGATGGCGACGAACAAATCTACATTGGCTCGGCCGATTGGATGACGCGAAACTTGACCCACCGCATAGAAGTAGTTACACCAATTTTGGATGAAAGCCACAAAAAAACGGTATGGGAGATCATAAATATTGAGCTGAACGACAACGTAAAAGCCCGAATAATTGATGCCGAGCAAAAGAATGAATATGTGAAAAATTCAGAAAAAAAAGTGCAGTCGCAACTTGCTATTTATGATTACTTTAAAAGCCTTACTGAATAAAACCCAATTCTCTAGCATGGGCAACGGCTGCTTTGCTGTTTTCAACCAATAGTACGGGTACGGTTTCATACTTTTCAAAAAGACCCTTTACGCGAAGCATTTTCTTTTTGTGATTAACGTTTCGCAAATAGATTGCAAGAATACGTTCTGGATGCGCTTCGGCAATTTCAATATAAATATCGGGATCGTGTTCACCGCTATCACCTATCAATACAAAAGGCAATTTGGGATACGTTTTAAGGATGTTGATTATTTCCTTTTGTTTTTGCGGCTTTTCCGGTTTGTACTTTTTGGCAAAGGGATTTACAAAATCGCGTAGCAAAATGGGGCCTTTCGGAAAATTGTTCTTCTGAAGAAATACTTCCAAATACCGATATAGATTCCACGGGCTGTGACTTACATAGAAAACCGGATTGCAATCGCTTCCCGATTTTCCATCGTGCAATTGATGGTAAAATGCTGCTGCGCCTTCCAAGGGAATTCGCTTTTCGGCTCTTTTAAAAAAAGTGTTTTTAACCACCGCCCATTTAAAAAATGAAGTGAGCCCCGTGTGGAGAATGGTATCGTCAATATCACTGATAATACCATACTTGGCATCTTCGAAAGGAATTAAGATTTCGCCATTAAAGTTATTGTTCTTCTGAATTTTTCGTCCCTGAATAGTTTCCTCGAATGAAATGGAATAATGAAGCCAACCTTCAGAATCTGTCAAAGGAAGTAAGTTTTTAATTGTTGCATCAATTAAAAAATACCCTTGGGAATCTGTAACTGTTTCCAGTGTTCTTCCATCTGCGAGTGAAAGGAGGAGTTTGGCATTTTTGATCTTATCAGTTTCAAAACGTTTCCAACTGTTCCAAAGCAGATTGAAAAAACCAGTCTTGGAAAGGTCGATACCTTCATCCTGTATTGCCCTCCCTTTCACGTAAAGATGGTTCGCAGTACCATAACTGTGGAAAGTAACAATCTGAATCGGGTCTTTTTTAAACATAAGCAATTATAAGTGCCACGCCTCTGGCCAAAGCCACATTAACAATAATCCAAACGCGATGGTTATTCCAAAGGAAATACCTACCCACTTTGCCAATTGGCGGGTACCGAGAACCGCGGCCATAATACCCTTAAAAAGTAAATTAGACAATGATGCCAATAAAATAAGTCGCCATCCGGTAGTGGTATTTAGACCGCCTCCTTTCATCAATTGCGAAAGGGAAAGCGTTATGGCATCTACGTCGGTCAAACCGCTTATTATTGCGACTACGTATAGCGCCTTATTTCCAAATTCTTCCTTGGTAAAAGCCACTGCCAGTAAAATACCTCCGTATAAAAGTCCAAAAATCAAGGCACTTTTGAATTGCGCCGGATTTTTGGGCTCAGGCATTTTCTCGTTTCCACCATTTTTAGCTATTATATAAAACAGGCCTATACATAGCAGGGCCATAAGGACAAAAACCGCAAGTAATGGAAGAATTATTTCTGGCAGTTTTTCCGGAATTACAACGCCTACTTCAACCAAAACCCTCACTAGGGCAATAGCAGAGGCGGCGGTAATTACAAAAGCTGCCATTTTATTTATAGTTTCGGCATCTTTTGTCTTTCGTGCATAGCTTACCGTAGTAGCGGTACTGCTAATGAGGCCGCCCAAAATTCCGTTGGAAATTATCCCAACTTTTTTCCCGACAAATTTATAGATGAAATAGCCCACTACACTTATGCCAACAATCAGCGTTACCATGAGCCAGATATTCTGTGGATTTAGCACATCGAGCGGGCCATAGGTTTTATTGGGCAATAGCGGAAGAATCACTAAGGAAATCCCAGCAAATGTCATTATTGCGGCAAGATCCTTTTCCTTTAGATTTTCAATAAAATTGTGGAGATGCTCCTTTATATAAAGTAGAATGGCCATAGATCCTCCAACAATCACTGCCACCATCCTATCGCCCATAACCAAATAAGCTCCCACGGCAAACATAAGCAAGGCGGCAACCTCGGTAGTTTGACCTACATCTATATCGTTAAGCTTTTTAAGTTTTATGACATTGGCAGTGACCAAGAGAGCAGTAATACATATGCCGAGTATGGGCAGAATAAATGGATTATCAAAGTCGCGGGCCAAAAAAGCCGAAATAACCCCCATAACCGAGATGAGGGTAAAGGTACGCACACCGGCCATTTCGTGGTCGCTTTTCTGCCTCTGGAGCCCTACGAGCATTCCCAGCCCAAAGGCAATAGCCAAAGTAACAATGTCGTGATAATTCATAGCAGCACCAAGATAGTAAATTTCTTAAATAAAAAAACCCCGCCTATCGGCAGGGTTTTTTTATTTAAGAAAAGAAATTATTCTTTATCCTTTATTTTGATTTTCATCCCCTCTACGTCTTTCAATTGGGCACGAACTTCTTCTTCGGTACCAGTGAAAGTTTTAGTTTCGGTAGTTTCAACGCCATCAACTGTTCTTATGATGGTTACGTTGGCAGTTACTTGATCATTGTTATCGTTTTTCAACATTTCAACTACAGTCTCGGTTTTATTTTTCAGGTTTTCACCTCCTTCTATAGCATTGCTTTCACCATTTTCAAGGTATTCAACCTGCTTTTCGGTAAGAATGGTTTTATTTCCTTCGGCATCAATAAAATATACTTCTTCAGCCGAGGTTTCAGTAGCCATTTCCACATTACCGTGGTTTCCGAGGATCGGGGCAATTACCAAACCAACCAAACAGGTAAGCTTAATCAAGATATTCATTGAAGGTCCCGAAGTATCCTTAAACGGATCTCCCACAGTATCACCAGTTACAGCAGCTTTGTGAGCATCACTACCTTTATAGGTCATTTCGCCATTAATCATTACACCTGCTTCAAAAGACTTCTTAGCGTTGTCCCAAGCACCGCCGGCATTATTTTGGAAAATAGCCCACATAACGCCACTCACACAAACTCCGGCCATATATCCTCCAAGCGGCTCGGCACCAAATACAAGACCGATAATAACTGGAGTAATAATAGTAAGCAAACCTGGAAGGAGCATTTCCTTCAAAGCAGCTTTTGTAGAAATATCAACACATTTTGCGTACTCAGGAGTTCCCGTACCTTCCATAATACCTGGAATTTCACGGAATTGACGACGTACTTCCTGTACCATTTCCATAGCCGCCTTACCCACAGATTTCATTGCCATTGCAGAGAATACCACCGGAATCATTCCACCCACAAACAACATAGCAAGAACATCTGCACGGAAAATGTTGATTCCGTCAATACCTGTAAAGGTTACATAAGCAGCAAACAAAGCTAAAGCTGTCAATGCAGCAGAAGCAATTGCGAAACCTTTACCAACGGCTGCAGTAGTATTTCCAACGGAATCCAGTACATCTGTACGCTCACGTACTTGTGGATCCAGTTCGCTCATTTCGGCAACCCCACCTGCGTTATCTGCAATAGGACCGAAAGCATCAATAGCAAGCTGCATAGCTGTAGTAGCCATCATTGCCGAAGCGGCCAAGGCAACCCCGTAGAAACCTGCAAGTTCGTACGAACCGTAAATTGCAGCTGCAAAAAGAATTACAGAAGCAAAGGTAGATTTCATTCCTACTGCAAGACCAGCAATAATATTGGTAGCTGCTCCAGTAGAAGAATTCTTTACGATATCGAGTACTGGTTTTTTACCAAGACTTGTATAGTATGCAGTTACGAAAGAAATAAGTGCCCCTACAGCTAGACCGATACAGGCAGCCCAGAACACATTAATGGAAGCGATGGTTTTATAGCCTTCACCGAAAAATTTCATATTCATAGTTTCTGGAAGCATCCAGTCTATTAAGAACCAGCTAGCAATAAGCGTTAAGATAATCGCTGCCCAGTTACCAGTATCCAAAGCTTTTTGAACTTGGGATTCTTTTGCTTCGTTGTTTTTAATACTCACGAAAAACGTACCTATGATTGAGGCTAGAATACCAACACCCGCTATTACAATAGGCAAAAGGATTGGACCCATATTGTTGAAACCATCAGTAAACGGCATATCCAAAGACATATCACGGATTACGTAATTACCCAACACCATTGCGGCAAGTACGGTTGCTACGTAACTTCCGAAGAGGTCAGCACCCATTCCCGCTACGTCACCTACGTTATCCCCAACGTTATCGGCAATGGTCGCAGGATTACGAGGATCATCCTCCGGAATACCCGCTTCTACCTTACCCACAAGGTCGGCGCCTACATCGGCAGCTTTTGTATAGATACCACCACCCACACGGGCAAAAAGCGCAATACTTTCAGCACCTAAGGAAAATCCTGCAAGTGCTTCGAGTACGATGGTCATTTCATCATAAAAATTTAAAGGATCGGTACCAATAAATTGACCGATAAAGAATAGGAAAAACAAGCTCAATCCCAATACTGCAAGACCTGCAACACCAAGACCCATAACGGTACCACCGCCGAAGGAAACTTTAAGGGCCTGCGGAAGGCTGGTCTTTGCCGCTTCAGCAGTACGCGCGTTTGCATCTGTTGCAATACGCATCCCGATATTTCCGGCCAATGCAGAAAAGATAGCACCACATATAAAGGCGGGTACAATCATCCAACTGGTTGATGGAACCAATTGGGAAACCACAAATAAAAGTACCGCAGCAATCACAGCAAATACAACTAGCAAGCGATACTCTGCATTTAGAAATGCCAAGGCACCTTCTTTAATACTTTTTGATATAAACTTCATACGGTCGCTACCGGCGGGTTGCTTTTTCACCCAACTCATTTTAACGAGCATAAACAAAAGGCCTAGTACGGCAAGTGCAATAGGAATAAATATAATGTTCTGTTCCATTATTTAATTAATTTAGATTGGTTTCAAATTTGCGACTGCAAAAATAGGGAAATGGTTTGGGATACGAAACAAGAAAATGACATAGGGCGACAAGACCTATGACATAAGACCAAAGAATACCTACTATATCTATACTACGTCTTAAGTCCTAGCGTCTTATGTCTTTTAATTATATACTGAAATGCCCTTGAACCTCTGGGGTTTCCTTATAACGCTTTACGCATTGGCAATAGATCTCGATGGCTTCGTTTACATCGCCGAAGCCCTCAACATCTACTTTTTTGTGCTCTAGATCTTTATATACTTTAAAGAAATGTTCTATTTCCTTAATTAAATGTGGGTTTACATCTTTTAAATCGTTCAATTGGTTCCAGATTGGGTCAGACATAGGAACGCAAATCACCTTTTCATCCGGTCCTTTTTCATCGGCCATATGGAAAACGCCTATGGGTTTTACTTCCATTACACACATAGGGAAGGTAGGCTCACCTCCTAAAACCAAAACATCAAGCGGGTCACCATCCAATGCCAAGGTTTCTGGGATAAAACCATAATCTGCAGGATACATCATACTGCTGAAAAGCATTCTATCAAAGCGGATTTTCTTCAATTTGAAGTCGTATTCATATTTGTTGCGGCTGCCTTTGGGAATTTCTATCAGTACGTCAAAAGTCTTTTTCATTATATTGAATTGTTTAAGGGAGTGCAAAAATAATCCATTAAGCCGATAAAGCCTTATAAAACTAAACCTTTATCATTTTCCACTTCCCTTTCTTAAACCAAATAATGGCAATAATTGCGATAAGGGATTCCGCTAAAGCTATAGCCAGAAAGACACCAATAGGCCCCCAATCCAGTAAAAGCGCAGTGAAATAGGCAAAAGGCAACTGAAAAACCCAAAAGCAGAAGAAATTAATGATTGTTGGGGTTCTAGTATCGCCAGCTCCATTAAAAGCCATGGTTACCGTCATTCCATAAGCAAATAGAAAATATGCTATGGTAACAATTTGCAAACTAAGCGCTCCATATTTTAAAACTTCGGGATCTACACTAAACCAACCCACGATTGTTTTTGCAAACAAAAGGTAGATGATGGAAACCGAAACCATAAAAAAGGCATTGTATTTGGCGGTTTTCCAAACGGAAGTTTCTGCACGTTCGGGTTGGTTGGCACCTAAATTTTGTCCAACCAATGTGGCCGCAGCATTGCTTAAACCCCAAGCAGGCATCATTGTAAACATAATTACCCTTATTGCAATGGTATATCCGGCCAGCACTTCGCTACCAAATTCACTTATAATCCGCATTAGGAAAATCCAACTGCTCGTGCCAATAATAAACTGTCCAATGCCACCAAGAGAAACTCGGATAAGATTGATCATTACCCCTATGTTTACCACAAAATCCTTTAATGCCAACCGAATGCGCGTACTTCCATAAAATAAAATATACAGTTGAAAAAGCACTGCAGTGCCGCGGCCTATTGTGGTTGCAATTGCGGCACCCGCAACCCCATATTCCGGAATGGGACCCCAACCAAATATAAAAATCGGATCAAGTATAATATTGATACCGTTTGAAAGAATAAGCGTCCACATTGCCATGGAGGCATTGCCCGCCCCTCTATAAACTGCATTGATGAGAAACAATAATACAATAGTAAAATTTCCGCCTAAAAGAATTTGTGTGTAGCGATACCCCTCCTCAATTAACGATTGCTCACCCCCCATCAACCCTAAGATCTCTTTCGGAAAAACAATTCCTATCACGCTGACAATCAAAGAAACCAGGACTCCCAAGAAAATAACCTGTATCGTCACCCGCTTTGCCCCTTCTGGGTCCTTCTCGCCTATCCGCCTAGCAACAATGGCTGTGGCAGCCATGCTCAAACCAACGGCCAAGGCATACACAAGTGTAATAACCGATTCGGTTAAACCTATTGTAGCTACCGCATTGGTACTTACCTTGGATACGAAAAAGATGTCTACCAAGGCAAAAATGGATTCCATGCTCATTTCCAAAATCATAGGAACGGCAAGCAGAAAGATGGCTTTCTTTATACTCGCTTGGGTAAGGTCAATTTCCTTGCCCGCTATGGCTTCCCTTAATAGACTGAAAAATGATTTTACGGACCGTGTTGCCATCTTTTAAACAAATTGGTGGCTAATTTAGAGAAAAACGATTTCGAAACAACGGGTTATTACGACATTTTAAGGGTGATGATCGCACTATTTTAGAAGTCGAACCTTCGTTTTTTCAACTATTTCCAAAAGCCGAATTTTTAAACTTTCCGGTTCCAAAATTTGGGCATAATCGGCAAACATTAGATACCAGCGCGCAAAGCCGTGTTCCACGCTGTGGGTGAGAAAAGTCATTTCCACACCTTCTTTTTTGATTTCTTCAGAAACAAAACCATAGTGGTTTCGCTCGCTTTTAATGTATTTCACAATACTTTTATCCACGAGGATTCTAACGCTTGTTTTCTGGGCGTTACCTTCCTTTTGGCGAAAATCATCCAAAGTGCCGTGTTCCATTATAAATGGAAGAGCTGTTCGCTGTATTTGAAGCAACCTATCGGTTCTAAACTGACGGTAATCTTTTCTGAAATGGCAGTAGGCCAGGATATACCAGTAATTGTTTTCGTGAAAAATGCTAACGGGCTCCAAATGCCTTTCGGAAGGGTTTTCAGCTTCCATGGATTGATATTTCACAAAAACCTGCTTCTTTTCGGCTATACTTTCAAAAAGAATTTCCAGGGCATTCGGAATATTCTCATTAAAAAGCGTTTCCGTAGGATTTATGATTATTTGAGACTGCAGCGCATCAATCCAATCCTTTTCCTTTCCACGAAGTACAGATTTTACCTTAAACATCGCCGATTCATAATAGGCTCCAAAGGATTTATCGGTGAACTTTTGCATCAGTTTTTCTGCAGCCACAAAGCTGCTAGCCTCTTCGCGGGTAAACATAACTGGCGGCAAACGGTAGCCATCCATAATGGAATAACCCACTCCGGCCTCACTAATAATAGGCACGCCAGAACTTTCCAAGGAGCGCACATCGCGATAAATGGTGCGTAGGCTAACATCAAACCTATCTGCCAATTCCTGTGCCTTTACAATCTTTTTGGACTGAAGCTGTATAAGAATCGCAACGATTCTATCAAAACGGTTTAGGGGGGCATCGCTCATAGCTCAAAGATACTATTTCAAATAAAATGAAATTTATTTTTTACTGCTGACAAACGGCTGTCACCTGCCCCCTTTAATTTTGGTTTCAGAAACGATAATCACTTAAAAACTATCATTATGAATGCAACAGCAAACAAGGCCGCACAGGTAATTTCTTCGGAAGAATTACTTAAACATTTACAAGGGCACAGAAACCTAACCAGAAGAACCATTGAAGCCTTTCCAGAAAAGGAATTTTTCAGTCACACAATTGGAGGAATGCGAACCTTTGCCGAAATGACTATGGAGCTTTTGGGCATTGCCGGGCCGGGAATTCAGGAAATAGTTTCGGGAAAGTCGGCTCCTCTAAATGAGCAGGTGGAACACGGAAACAGCAAGGCGAAAATATTAGAACTTTGGGATGAGGCTACCGAACAGATAAATACGCTTTGGCCACAAATTCCCGTGAAACGTTTTCAGGAAAACATTCTGCTTTTTGGAATGTATGAAGGGACGGTAATTTCTTCTATATTTTATTTTATCGACAATGAAATCCACCATCGTGGGCAAGGGTTTGTGTATTTGCGCTCCCTTGGCATTGAACCCCCTGCTTTTTACGAAAGATAGTATGCACACTGTTTTGGTTTTTAAAACATCGGTTTCAAGGAATGACGAAGTAAAAAAACTTCAACCCTTGCTGAACAAACTAATTCGACAAAACGGCACTTGGAATTTCGACCTGGAGGATTGCGACAATATCCTCCGGGTGGAAACCCAATTGCTGAAACCAGAGAACATCTCCAGCACGCTGATGAGCCACGGATTTTATTGTGAGGAGTTACTATAAAATTTATATAGGATTCAGTAGATTGAGATTAAAAACAAATCATGCCAAAAACCAAGAGCCAACAATTAAATAATTCAACAAAAATTAAGAAACGTACTTCTTATAGTAGCAAACTTTCGCTTATTTTAGTATTATTAAAACTGGCTTTTTATGAAATACTTCAACCGAAAATTAGTTGTGGTCACCCTACCGCTCTTTGTGGGCGTAGCAGCTTGTGGCGTAACCCGCTCAGGAGCTTGCATAGAACCTGCAAAGATAAGCGATGGTCCCTGCACTATGGAATATAACCCCGTGTGCGGTTGTGATGGCAAGACCTATAGCAACCCCTGTGCCGCAGATCGTGCGGGACTTATCTCTTGGACTAAAGGGGAGTGTGCTGAATAGTTTATTTAAAAATAGTTGGATGGGCAACTATTATTTATTTTAGTTTTTTTATTTAAAACAAGATATATCAAATTTGTTCATCTTATTTTTTCTGAATTAAATATGGGTATAACTCTATGTTATAGTAAAGTTTGGAGATGCAGGTAGGCTTTTTTGCTTAATTCTTTATTTCTGTTGCTTTGCTTGATTTTAAAGCTACCTCAGTATTTGCAACTTTTAGTTTTTTGAAAACAATTCATAAGAAGTGAAAATCAATCGTTTTTTAGCTTAACGATCAATCTTTTACTTTTTACATTTTTCACACCTTCGTTTAGTAGCTTTAATTCATTCAATTTTTCTTTCAAAATCAAATTCTTTAAAATGATATAGTTTGATTGAAGTTTAAGCTGATTCCCCTTGCTCTTCGTTATTTCGAATAAATATTCGCCCAGCTCGTTTTTCAGATTTACATTTCCATTTTCAAGTCCCAGAACTTCTATATCAGAGGGAAAATTCAGATAAAAAGTAAAATAGTCAGAGTAATTGTAATCCAAGTAATAATTTAATTGTGATGATTCTGAAGTATTTTCTAGCTGATAATGCTGGATTAATTTATCTAAAGAGACACTTATCAAGCTATCATTTACAAATGTAATGGCGTTGTTTAATGTTCCTTCTGCACTCAAAATGTATGCAAAAGGCTTGCTTAGTTTTTGAGTTCTGGTGGTAACGGAATCAATTTGTAATGTATTATCGATACCTTCGAACTCTGTCAAGGCACTGTAGAAATTACTGGCTTCTTCATTTTGACTTAACATATCGAAGAAACTTCGCATTTCGGTTGACATTCCTCCAGAAGTTTCAAATCTATATCGTAATGTGGCTCTCTTATTTTTAGTATCTACCTCACTAGAGATCATCTGGTTAATATAGTTATAATTTGAATCCATTCCAGGCAAGTTAATAGTTGCGACCGAAACCGAGTCAACCTTTGCCAACTCTAATTTACTATCTATAAAAATATCTTTTTTCTTCTTTTTGTTATTTGTCTGTGGCTTAACCAATACGGCCTTAGTATCGTATAAAGATGTTGGAATCTCATCGATTAGGTACATATAAAATTCTTCATGGGGATATAAGAACTGCACCGTGCCTTTTTCATTTTCAAAAGCAAAGAAAACGTGATCAAATTCACCTTTTCTTATATATTCAGTATCAATGGTACCAAAGCGCTTACTTCTCCCAAACACGGCCCAATATTCAATTTCTAGATCTTCTAATAATTGTCTATAAAATCTTCGGATGCTTATTGGATCAAATCGTTCCTCTTTTAAAAAAAAGCCTGTTGATTTTATAAACTCATTTTCTTGTACGGGCAATATTTTAAAGTTTTTTAATACTTCATTGTGCAATAATTCCAGCTGATAATATTTGGTGCTATCCTTTGCCTCGCCAATTACCCGGCGTTTCCAACGATTATAATAGGATGAGTTTTCAGTATCCAAAGCCATTGGTTGTGTAAGAAAGTTAAACTCTTCGTTATAAACGTCTCGCCAAGATCTTAACTCACTATCATTTTTTTCCAAAGAATAGTATAAATAGGGTTTCTCGCACGGCAAACAACTATATTCGTTTTCTTCTAATCCAATTACATTATCCATGGAAAATTGCAGGTACACAATTGTATCATTAGCAATAACTGCCGGATTAGGAAAATCATTATAGGTTTTATAACGAACAGTGAGTTGCGGACCTGTTTTTATAGTGTATTGTGAATTTATACTGGGTACAGCTGAATATAGGTTTACATAACCGTTAAGATTAGATTCTTCAATTCGCTCATAGTAAACGTAACTTGTTTCAATGGTATCTCCAGGTTCTACTGCAGGAATCGGATAGTTTATTGGACCAAATTTTTCTCTTTTGGAATTTCGCTTAAAAACCAAACTGGAATCTAGCTCGACGATGGAACCGTTAGCTTTCAAGGTTCTGATTTTGATACTTTCAATAGTATTGCTCTCAAACTCATCCAGCCTTAAAAAAGCATACTTTTCCACTCCAGAGGGATTGTTCACTACCAGTTTATTATTAATGGATATATGCTTTCTATAATTTCCCCAATATTTTTCATATGTGATATCTCTATACGAATGCGTAAAATAGGCATCTGAATTTTTACAAAGAGTTAAAAATGGATCTTCAGCTTTGCCGGGAACAGAAGCTTTAAAACCAAGAAAAAGCCCACCAAGAATAATGGCCGCAATACTAGCTTTTTTCTTTTGTGAGAACAATTGGCGCATCGATTATTGTTTTAAATGATTCCAAAATTTGATTTATTTTTTCAATATTATCTTTTTCTATAAAAATATGATCAAATATAAAATCATATTTACATTCTATTTCCATCTCAGATTTTGCGGTTAGATATACATTTAGGGATATTCCATCACCACTAAAGTTATGCTCAATAGGGATGAAAGGTTCAATTGGTTGGTCTAACTTTATTTTAACAAGAACCTTTTTTTTATAGGGATTGTTCAGGTAAGTACCTTCTATCAAGGTCTCTCTTTTTTCAGATTCAATGAGCCTTGGCAAAAAATCAATAAATAAATACGTATGCGCGCTGTCATCGTAGGTTTTACCGGATACAGCAAGATTTCCTTGAAGATGGAATTTATTCGACTCACTATCAATAGTTAATTCTGAGATTTGCTGGTTCCCAAAAATCTCATCATAAAAAGTTTTGGCAAAATCGGCAAACTTTTCGGAACCTTCATTTTTTCTGATACGGCGCAAATAGTTTCCCGAGATTCCTTTGTAGTCAATTTCAAACGTCCCTTTTATCACTTTATCAATTGGGTCTGTTTTTAGGTTTAATTCATAAAGAATTTCATTCTGTTGGGGGCTGAAACCTGCTGCTTTATAAAAAGATCCTCCTTTAGAGTTCACAATTAATATAGTACGATCCTGTAGGCTTTCTACTGGGGTCCCTACTTTGTGAATAGGATCTGTAGGGTCTAGCAGTATGGTTTCACCATTTATATAGACAATGCAAATAACGTGATTTGCTGAACTTAAGGAAGGGAAATCACAGTCACTTATATGATCAAAAGTTGCAGCTAAAGCAATATCGCTATTAATGCCTTTATATTTCAACGCCTCCGATAAAAAATTTGAAAGGTCTTTACAATCGCCTTGTTTATTTCGAAATACTTCGTTTACGTGTGATGGTATAAATGCACCCATTCCAATTTCTATAGCAACATACTTAAAATTGGTCTTTACATAATTATATAGTATGGTTGCAATTTGTAATGGTTCAGTAATATTAGCAGTTAATTCATCAATTTTTTGTCTTACTTCATTGTTCAGCCCTTGCTTTGGAGCTATATTTCCTAAGTACCAATTGTTCATATAATTAATTGGTTGACCGCTATATGCATTAGGCACCACAAGAGTTCGCATTAATGGAACTTTCATATTCTTGTAAATTCCAAAAAACTGTAGTGGATCTGGTTCAACTTTTTTTGGCAAAGCTTTTATATTCCAAACTGAATTGGTTTCGGTAATAGTGGAGTCTATGGTGAAGTAGGGAAGCGAATCTTGATAAATGGTATTATGCGAAAATTTAAACCTTTTTGGAACTTTTATTTGATATTTTAAAGTATCTATTTCATTATAAGAAAAAAATTGTAAACTTGAGAAATACATCAATTCCCTACAGGAAATTATATATGTCAGCTTAACGTCGAGATTAGGTGGAATCTCAACTACTTTAATTTTTTTGCTATGGATATAATCCAGTTTAACATTTTCATCATTTCTGTTTTTTACAATTAGCTTTTTTTCACGCCTACCTTTTATTTCAAAAAGTTGAACATCTGAGATATGCTCTAATTCCGTGTCATAAAAAATTGGATAAAGGCGTGTTTCATTACTTTTTTTAAACAGGATTGTAATTTCATTCACAAAAGAAGAATCATCTTGAATTTCAATACTTTCCGATTTCGATTTTATTTGGAAATTCTGAGCAAAACCAACAGAATTGAAAAAAATAAGAATTATTAAAATACATGTGCTAAGAAAACTCTTCATAAAATACGAGCACTTAAGAGTGAGGGGTTAATATTCCGCAAGATATACTTTCAATTAGATTTTTTAAATAGAATGAAAAAAAATTACATCATTTAAAGGATGTTTTTTACGTGAATCATTGAATGCTGATTTTTTTTTTTAAAACTATTAATGGCCTATTAAAATAAATAAAAATTTAATTAGCACTAAAGTTTCGATACCGCGTAAGCAACACATAAAAAGCCCCATAGGAAATAAAGCCTACGGCAGTAAACGCCATGAGTATCCTGCCCACAAGAGATTGATCCAAAAACGAAAAGGCGTCCTGTATGCCCTTTATATCGTGATTGCCGGTATAAATGCCTGCCCGAAGAAAGAAATAGGCAATTATGACGACAACAAAGGCACGGGAATAGAAACCAAACTGACCAATAAGGCGAATGAACCTGTAATATTTATGGCCTTCCAAATTGAATTGATCCAATAGCCCCCCTTTAAAAACCCCCACTATTAAAACAAAAGCCTGCACAGCCAAAATAATACCTACCATAATAAAAATAATGGACAAGGTGGAGGGGCCCAAGAAGTTGAGATAGCGGGAACCGGAGTTGCCATCGGGCATATAAGTGAACACATGGAAAAAAGCCAGCCCGGCCACAAAAGTATAGACCAAGCCCGTAGTAAAAAGACCAAAACGGCGCAGTTTTGCATTTCTGCTACTGCCTAACTCCTCTGGGTCTTTTATACTTTGTACAAACATCCAAAAGGAATAGCAAAGCAAGCCCACGCCCAAGAGCAGCAAAAGTATCTGCCCAAAGGGTTGTTTTTTAAGGAATGCGAGCGCCTGATTGGTGCCAGAGCTTTCACCGCCCATATTCAATGCTGCCAAAAAGGAAAGGATGCCTATAACCAAATAGACTATGCCTTTGGAGACAAAACCTATGAGCGCAGCAGTTTTATAGGATTTTTTCAAGTGAATGGGTTCGTTTAGATTACCATTTTCAAAGATAGTCTTCCCGATGAACAATGGTTAAAGAATAAGATATAATTAGCACTAAATGACTAATATTGATGGTGTATATAATAATCTCGATTGCGTAAGCCCTGATACGTTGCTTCAAAAGCTCAGTTGCCACTACTCCAAATGATCTATCAATTTTTCAAAGCCTAGGATATCATCTCCCAATCCAATTTTTCTGCGTAGGGTAGCCTTTTTTGACGCTACTTCCTCTTTAGAGATGCCCATAAGGGATGCAATCTCTTGAAGGGAAAGTTGGAGTTTTAACATACAACAGAAGGCTATGTCGTTATCGGATAAATTGGGAAACATTTCCGCGATTTTTAAAGCAAAGCCGGGATGAACCTCTACAAATTTGCCTTTGAAATACTTCCAATAATTATTTTGGCCCAATAGATTCTTTATACTTTTTGCCAATGCTGTGGAGCTTTCCGGATTATCCCTATTTTCAATCAACTCGATAATCTTGTTTTGGAGGTTAGAGATTTCCATACTAACCTGCACCAATTCCTTTTCCTTATTTACTAAAATCCGCTCCCGCTCCATGCGCAACTCTCCCTCAATAGTATGCTTCTCTTCCAATGCCTTCTTCGAGGTTTCCAAGCTCGCTACCAGTTCCTGTTGCAACTTCAGTTTATTTCTATTGGCCTTAAACAGCAACAATCCAATGGCTAGGATGAGAATAAAACTAAGAATGCCCAAGAGAAGGATGTTATCCTTTTTCTTATTGTTCTCTACCAAAAGCTCATTGTTTTTCTTAAGCACAAGGTTTCGCTCGCGTTGTAAATCGTTTTGATATGCTTCCTGTAGCTCCAATGATTTAGTATGATTTAATGCAGTATTGAGGGAATCCTTTAAAAAATCCAACCGCTCAAAAGCTTGCAATGAATTTTCCACCATTCCGTTTTGGCTATAAGTGGATACGGCCTGTTTTAAAAAATCTATTTCGTTATCGGCGTTCATTTTCAGCCGTGTACTTTTTGCCGAAGCTTTTACCCTATCAACAACCTTTTGGGCGCTTGCATACTGTTTTTGACTATTCAAAAATTCAAGATAACGAACGCTAGTTTCCAAAAAACGAGGCGAACTTATTTCATACATACCATAATAAGCTCGCTGAAATGCCTCTTGGGCTTGCTGTGTTTTGCCTGTAGCCACATATACCTGTGCAAGATTGCTCACAGCTATCCACATGTACTCCTTTTGGTTCATTCTCTGAAAGGCATTCTCTACTTCTTTTAAGGCCTCTTCCGCACCTTTATAGTTCTCTTCCAATTGAATTAGGCAATCGGCATAACTCAACAAAGTAATGTAATAATTGGTGCCATTTTCCTTTGCGAAAACCGGCAAAACCTCTTCATAAATATCACGGGCAAAAGCAAAGTCACCATTGTTATAATATAAGTTCGCCAGCTTTTGTTTTACAATGCTCAATTCCCGTTCGCTTCCCGCTTCTTTTAAAATTGCGATTGCTTTCTTTAGGTATTCCAGTGCCTTCTCACTGTTCTTCATATAATTATAATTGGAAGCCATTTCGCCATAGGCTTTCCCTACCCCTTCTTGATTGCCAGCTTTTTTAAACTGTTCAATAGCCTTTTCGCTAGCCTCCAACGACTCCTTATAACGGGAACCGATCCTGTAGTTAATGGCCAGATTGAGATACATTTTAGCGTGCTCCAAAGGATATCTTTTAGTATAGCCCAGTGCCTTTTTCATATAGAACTCGGCCGAATCGGGAACCGCCAGTTTATTGTATTGTATGCCTATAGTACTGTACGATTTACCAATTATGGTATCGTGCAGTTCTGAAGAAAACTTTAAAAGTTGAAATAAATAAAACTTGGTAGAATCTGGATTGCGCAAATGGCTTTCTATCTTTTTGTTGAGCCTCTCTATTTCAGGGTTTTGGGCTTGTAGGTCAGTAAATATGCAAAAGATAAGAATTAGAAAGATAAAATTTTTCATAACTAAGTTTGGGGGGAATAAATATAATTTAATTCCCCAAACTACCGAAATAGAAGTTTGATTTAGCACTGCTTAAATACGCAAAAAAGTAAGAAATAGGGTGATTTAAACTAGCTTCAACTGATTCACAATCTCCTGCAAAGAGACTTTGGCATCACCAAAAAGAATGCTGCAATTGTCCAATCCAAAAAGATCATTTTGAACCCCTGCGTATCCTTTTCCCCTGCTGCGTTTCATTACTATAACCTGTTTGCTTTTGTACACACGAATAATGGGCATCCCGTAAACTGGGCTGCCGGGGTTGTTTTCGGCAGCTGGATTTACCACGTCGTTGGCTCCAATTACCAAAACAGCATCGTAGCGCTCCATGTTTTCATTGCCTTCGTCCATTTCCTTTAAGTGGGAATATTCCACATTGGCTTCGGCCAGTAGAACGTTCATATGGCCGGGCATACGGCCAGCCACGGGATGGATGATGTAATCTACCTCAACATGTCGTTTTTCCAATAATTGTTGCAATTGTCCGCAAATATGTTGAGCCTGTGCAACGGCAAGTCCATAACCGGGAACGATAGCCACTTTCTGCGCAAACGAAAGTGAAAGGGCTGTTTCTGAAACACTAGTTTCCTTTATATCCTGCTCCTCTTCCACAGCAGCCGTCTTGCTCTTTTTAAAAGTTCCGGCAAGAACCTTCATCAAGGAACGGTTCATTGCCTTACACATTAAAATAGTGAGCAGAATTCCTGCTGCACCTACAAAAATACCCCCTGCAATCATCGCCTTGTTTCCGTAAACGAAACCCGCAAAAGCGGTGGCGATACCCGTGATACTATTTAAAAGTGAAATTACCACGGGCATATCTGCCCCCCCAATTGGAAGAACGAAAAGTACCCCATAAACCATTGCAAGGGTAGCCAAAACATACATAAAAGCAGTAAAGCCAATGGGAATGATTCCTAAAAAGTAAAACCACGGCAACAAAACCATCAATCCCAAAAGTATCCTTGCGGAAAAGATGACAGTTTTACTGCGTCTGTCTTTCACTTTTCCGGCAAGTTTTCGCTCTGCAATAATACTTCCAGTTAAGGCAACCGCTCCCGTTATCAAACCTGCTATAAGCAGTATTTTATTACCAAGTATTGTAGCAAAGGGATCCATTTGATTGGCTTCTACCAAGCCAAGGAGCATGGCACAGCCACCACCGGTTGCGTTAAACAACGACACTAGCTGTGGCATTCCAGTCATTTCAACTTTGTCCGAAAGCCTCTTGCCTATTACCGTTCCCACGGCAATTGCCAAAAGCATAATTATTAAATTGGTGTATGGAACTGTGGCCGTTATAGCAGCAATAAAGGTGAGTACAACTGCTAGGACCATGCCCAACGCCGCGATTAAATTTCCTGTTTTTGCATTTTTGGGAGAGCTCATAAATTTCAATCCTCCCAAAAAGGAAAGGGTGGCCACTAAATAGCCTACTTCAATAATTGCGTACATCTGAATTTATTTTTTAGGGCTAAACATCTTCAGCATGCGCCCAGTAACGAAAAATCCACCTGAAATGTTAAGGGTGCCGAGAAAAACCGCGATTCCCCCTAAAGTGAGATTGAGGTAATCATCTGCTGGCACCCGAAGCATAACAATGATTGCTCCCACCAAAATAACACCACTAATAGCGTTGGCGCCACTCATTAATGGGGTGTGCAAAATGGCCGGGACATTGGCAATTACTTCTATGCCGATGAAGACACAAAAAATAACAAAATAAATTTCCTGAATGTGTTGATTTATGAAATACATAATTTATGCTGGTTGAAGTTGTTTGCTGAAATATGGATGCGTCCATTCGCCTTCCTTCATTATTTGGGAAGCTGTGAGCAATGGATCATCGGCTTGGTATTCTGACTTTTGTTTGTATTTCAAAAACGAGAAATAATTATTTGAAAGCAGTTTTGAAGCTGCAGCAGGTATTTCTCCCGAAAGGCCCGAATTTCCTACAATAGTAACTCCGTTGTAATGGAATGTCTCCTCATTTTTTGAAAGTTCGCAGTTTCCTCCTTGTTCGGCGGCCAGATCAATGATAACGCTACCAGGCTGCATGGCCTCGACAGAACGTTTTTCTATTAACAATGGTGCTTTTTTGCCCGGAATATTGGCTGTACTTATAACAATATTGGCAGTTAGAATATGATTGTGTATCAAATCTTTCTGCTTTTTTTGGTATTCCTTGCTTTGCTCCACCGCATAACCTCCCGCATTTGCAGATTCGGCATAGCCTTCTACTTCTATGAAGGTTGCGCCCAAACTTCGCACTTCCTCTCCGGCAGATTTGCGGACATCAAAAGCTTCAACCACAGCGCCTAAACGACGGGCAGTGGCAATGGCCTGAAGGCCTGCTACGCCTGCACCGAGCACTAAAATTTTTACGGGCGTAAGTGTTCCCGCGGCAGTTGTAAACATAGGGAACACCCCATTACATATTTCTGCGGCTTTTATAACAGCCCTATATCCAGAAAGTGAAGCCATAGATGAAAGCACATCCATAGATTGTGCTAAGGTAGTTCGGGGCAACAAATCCAGACTATATACGGTAGCGCAGTGTTTTTTATAAATAGCCAGTTTGGAAGCATGAAAGAGGGGGTTGAAAATACCAATGAAGCAACAACCCCCCTTCATTTCCACTTCGCTAAAAGTATGGTTTATGGATACGATGGTATCCGAATTTTTAAAAATTGATTCCCTAGTTTGACAGCTAGCGCCAGCCTGCACATATTCAACGTCTTCAATTTGTAGCGAACTGCCCAGCCCTGGCTCAAAAAGGATGTTGAGCTTCAACTCCCCGGTAAGTCTCTTTACTTCCTTGGGCAACAAACAAACCCGCGGATCGTTTGGGGTTTTAAGAATTCCTATGGTATTGGGCTGCGGCTGTTCGCTCATAATTTTCTTGAATTTTTCTCTTTATATAATTTACTTAGAGTACTGAAGTATTCTTCCTTCACTTCCCTGTATCTTTTTAAATGTGCCAAATAGCTTTTTCTGAACCGCTCATGTTCCGTTACATAAAACATATCGCAATCCACATCTTCACACTCTGCCGCTTTTGGCAGGCTTTCCCTATACTTTAAAAAAGCATCTATTGTAGCTGCGTTTGTTTCTTTTTCACGAACCAATTTATCAAGTGTGGTTTGAGAATCAAAGACTTTTGAAAGTTCTGCTTTACCTAGGTTCAAGAGATTGACGATCTCCTTTTCGATATAATTGAGATGCTCAATCCAATTGTCCAGTTCTTTTGAATTGTTCTTAAAAGCTATTGCTTCGGGGGAATCGTGATCGTAAATCTGCATGACTTATGTAAATATTTATTAAATCCTATGAAAGTACGTCTATGTCAATGGGTCTTTCAGCCTGCTTAACACTTTTGATTTTTAGTTCCTTGGTGCCATTTGGAAAATTCCAGATAACAGAATCGCCCTCGGCATAGCCCATTACGGCAGAACCCATAGGCGCCAAAATAGAAATCTTATTTGCTGCAATATCGCGTTCGGTGGGAATCACCAATTGAAATTCCGTTTTCCATGTGCCCGATTCCACAGTCACCACACTGTTAAAGCGTATTACATCTGCTGGCATTTCCTCATGGTCGTAAATTATGGCGCTGTTAAGTTCACCACTTAATTTTTTAAGGGAAACCTTAGTGTTTTCGTCTTTATAATACCCTGTTACATTGAGTAGTCGTTTTAAAAAAACGTACTCCTTTTTTTCTAATATCAAATTTCCATATTTCATAGTTTCTATTTCTGTATTATTAAAGATGGAACATCATTGTCGTTGACAATTGAGGAACGATGTTCCATCTTTATGGATTCAAATTAATTATGGAAAAATCCCTCTAAGCACATAGGCTTTTTCAATTCTTTCGATAGCGATTGCAAAAGCTGCCGTACGCATATCCATTCCTTTTTCTTCAGAATAGGCAGTGACTTTTTTAAAAGTTGAGCGAAGTTTTTTCTCCAGTTTCTCCAAAATTTCCTCCATTTGCCAAAGTTCACCGTTACGGTTTTGAAGCCATTCAAAATAACTCCCTATTACGCCACCGGAGTTGCACATAATATCTGGGATGATGGCGATATCGCGTTCCAACAATATTTTTTCACCTTCCACATCGGTTGGGCCGTTGGCGCCTTCAGCAATGAGGGAGGCTTTTATTGTGTGTGCATTTTCCTTCGTAATCTGGTTGCCCAAGGCTGCAGGAATACAGATATCGCAGTCCAATCCGAAAAAATCTTTGCCTTCCATATTCCTAGCTTCGGGGTAACCTACAATACTGCCGCTGTTGGCCTTGCCATAATTAAAAAGGTCTTCAACGGTAATTCCATCTTTATTTTGAACACTTCCGTAGGCATCCTGAACACCTACCATTTTTGCACCTTCGTTTTCTAAGAAATGTGCCGCCCAATAGCCTACATTACCGAAACCTTGAACGATGAATGTTTTTCCTTTTAGGCTTTCATTGTTCTTTTCAGCCCAAAATTTAATGGTCAAGAACACACCGTAACCAGTGGCACGGTCACGGCCTTCCAAACCGCCACTGCCTACAGGTTTTCCTGTAACTACGTGTTGGTTCTTGGAACGTTCGCTGGTACTTTTGGTACTCATATACGTATCGGCTATCCAAGCCATTGTTTGGTCATTGGTGTTTACATCTGGGGCAGGAATATCATGCTCTGGCCCAATGTTTTCACCCAAAGCATAGGTAAATCTTCGTGTAATGCGTTCCAATTCATTTTTAGAATATTTTGAGGGATCAATCTGGATTCCGCCTTTTGCTCCCCCATAAGGCAACCCCGCCAAAGAGGTTTTCCAAGTCATCCACATGGCCAAAGCTCGTGCGGCGTCAATATCTACCGTTGGATGGTATCGAAGACCGCCTTTATATGGACCAAGAGCATTGTTGTGCTGCACACGGTAACCTGTGAAAATTTCCACATTGCCATTATCCATACGGACCGGAAAGTGAATAATAATTTCAGTATTTGTGATGCTAAGAATTTTGCGAACGTTTGGATTTAAGTCAATTTTGTCTGCAGCGCTGTTGAATTGTTCCAACACGTTGTCCAACATTCCTCTTTTTACAGGTTGTGGTTTTTCCAAGGTTTGTGTATTTGTCATTTTTAATTCTTGTTTTAAATAGTTGCCATTTCTGGCTCTCTTTGGGTTATATTCAGTAAAGGTTCTGGGGCGCGGTGCTGTAATGCATCAAACTCGCTACAGGAAAACACCGCTGAGTGATTGTGCGTTAACACACAATAGGCTGCGTGTGCACATTCAATGCAAAGGTTCATAGGGTTATTAATCATAGGTGTTTATTGTTTGCAGTTCCTATTGACAAGGTGTGTGCCATTGGCATAAAAAATATTCAGCAAACACAACAACTATTTAATTATTAGTTATTTATAAAATTTTATGTGAAATTTTTAATGGGAAGTAATTGGGGTATATTTTCTGTTGTGGGTAGAAATTACCCAGAGGACTCAAATTCCAAAAAGGAGAAATTCTAAATTCCAAAACTCTATTCGGGATTTGGAATTTTACAATTTTGATGGTTTTTAGGGCTATTCCTTAATTTTTGAGCGCAGTGTTTTGCGGTCAATATTGAGAATCTCAGCAGCCTTGGTTTGGTTATTAAGGGTAGCAGCGAGCACCTTTTGGATGTATTTTTTTTCCATTTCCTTTAATGAAAGAAGCTCATCTTTTGGAAAATCAATTTGATATTTTAAGGTTTCGGGCAAGTCCTTTATGCCTATGGTGCGGTCGCACATAATTACCGCGCGCTGAATTACGTTTTCAAGCTCACGGATGTTGCCAGGCCAATCGTAACGTTGCAAAAGTGCCTGCGCTTCGGTATCAACTGTAATATAGCGATCTTTATATTCGTTGCCGTATTTGAAGAGAAATTTATCCGCCAGCAGGGGAATATCCTCTTTCCGTTCCCGAAGGGGCGGAACGTTGATTTCTACAACCGTCAAACGATAAAAGAGGTCTTCACGAAAGGTTTTCTTCGCAATCATTTCCTTTAAATTGCTGTTGGTAGCGGCAATGACCCGTACGTCAATTTTTTCAGTTTTTCGCTCGCCAACCTTCATCACTTCCTTTTCCTGCAAAACCCGCAAAAGTCTAGATTGAACTGCAAGTGAAGCGTTTCCTATTTCATCTAAAAAAATGGTTCCGCCTTCTGCAGCTTGGAAAAAACCTTCACGGTTGTCATTCGCCCCGGTGAAGGCCCCCTTAACGTATCCAAAAAGTTCTGATTCCAATAAGTTTTCGGGAATTCCGCCACAATTTACCGCAATAAACGGTTTACGTGAAAACTTACCGCTGTAGTGAATGGATCGTGCCACGAGCTCTTTCCCCGTGCCACTTTCGCCACTTATAAAAATGGTGGCTTTGTTATCCTTTATCCGATCTATAATTTGGGTTACGTCTTTTATTGCTTCGCTTTCGCCTATTATTTCATTGTACTTTTTTGTTACAGAAGATTCGGCTATGGTTTTCTTTTTCGTTTTTGTGGAAAGCGATTTTAACACACCTTGTTTTAATTCTTCCTTTGTAAATGGTTTTACCAAATAATCTACCGCGCCCGATTTTATTGCGGAAAGTGCATCCTGCACAGATGGATAGCCAGTTACAACTAGCTTTGGCATATTTGGGTAATGTTCCGAAGCAAACTGAATAAGTTGAAAACCGTCCACTTCGGGCATTTTTAGATCTGTAATCAGTAAATCTATTTCGGTATCGCGCAAAATGGTAACGGCTTCTTTTACTGAAACTGCTTTATAAGTGTGATAATTGAGCGAATGAAGGTGCCTCTGGAGCAACTCCAAAATGTTGATGTCGTCATCTACTATCAGTATATTTTCCTTTTGTAACATCGGGTTTATTGTTTCGGAAATGTAATAATAAAAATGGCGCCCGTGGGATGATTGGGTTGATAATCTATAGTTCCACGATGGCTACGTATTATTCCGTGAACTACACTAAGCCCAAGTCCAGAACCATCTCCAACGGTTTTTGTAGTAAAAAATGGTTGAAATATCTTCTGAACATTTTCTGCGGAAATGCCAGGACCCTCGTCAGAAATTTTAAGTGTAATTTTCTTTTTGGTTTCTTCCAAAGTAATTTGAATCAATCCATTTTTTGGTGAAAAGTAGATGGCATTCAGCACCAAATTTAAGATTACCTGCGTTAATTGAATGGTGTCAACCTTCATCAATACTTCGCTTTTTGGGAGGTTCACCTTAAATTTTACTTCGTTCTTCTTAAATGTAGACTCGAGTAGATTCATCGCGTCGTTTATGACGGGGACAATATCTGTATGCCCTAGGTTTTGTGGCATCTCGCAGGCAAAGAACATCAGTTTTTTTACCACTTCTCTCGAAAAAATGGCACTGTTTATTATTTTATCGAGGTCTTGACTGTTCTGGATATTATCAGATTCCTTGCTTTTTAACAGTTCAGCGAAGCCCAAAATATTGGCGAGCGGTGTATTTAGCTCGTGCGCAATCCCTGCTGTTATTTCTCCTAAAATACTCAAGCGGTCTGCGTGTTCCATCTTTCGTTTTACGATTGCTTCGTTCTCACGAATGGCAACGCGTTCCAACAAATCGCCAACATTGATTGCAACGTTCTTCAGCAGTTTTTTTTCTTCTTTTAAAAAATCCTTTTTGGTAAACTTATTAACCGGATAATGAATTTTTATAAATCCCTTGGGTTCGTTAAAAATAGATATTTTGTTTTCAATAAAAACTCCTTTTTTTGGAAGTGCAGAAGAAAAAAGGTGAAAAGGTTCTGAATTGATTTCAACAGTAGCATACTTACTGTACTGCAAAGATTTGCGAAGACTTAACACAATGGAATACAAGGTTTTGTCGAGCTCTTTATAATCATTGTTTACTATAATAGAAGAAACCTCGTACAGGCAGGTAAGCTCTTTTATTCGTTCCTTAAGATTTTTTTCAAGGCTCATGTAAGACTATAAATATTTGCCCAAAGATATTGATAATGCAGAGATTTTCTGAGTTAATTGGTAAGAATGGTTTGTTTTTACATTGGAATATTTCCATTTAACGGGAAATATTCCAGATATTAAAAATTCTTTTCCTACATTTGTTTTCCCAGCAAAAAAATAAATGCAATCACAACTTTTCGCAGTTATAGACGTAGAGACCACTGGCGGTGGAATAGCAGGCAATCGTATTACTGAAATTTGTATTGCATTGATGAAAAATGGCGAAATGGTGGATAAGTATACTACACTTATCAATCCGGAGCGTACCATTCCCCAGCACATTACTGCCCTAACAGGTATTGACAATGAAATGGTTGCCGATGCGCCCCGATTTTTTGAAGTTGCTGAAAAAATTGAAGCGTTTACGCAGAATGCCGTTTTTGTAGCACATAACGTTAGTTTTGACTACAATGTAATCCGCGGTGAATTTCGGCTTTTGGGGCAGCATTACAATCGAAAAAAACTTTGCACTGTTCGCCTATCCCGTAAATTGATTCCCGGAATGCTTTCCTATAGTTTGGGAAGGCTCTGTAGCACTATCAATATTCCGCACCTTAACCGTCACCGTGCCGAAGGCGATGTGGATGCCACTGTTATTCTTTTTCAGCGTTTGCTTTCTTTGGATGAAGATTTCAGTATTATCAATTCCTTTTTAAACCCGCGTTCAAAGCAGGCAACGCTTCCGCCACATATTCCCGCCGAGCAGATAAACGAATTACCCGAAGAGCCTGGTATCTATCTTTTCAAAAACCAAAAACACCAAGTGGTATATGCCGGAAAAGCGAAAAATATAAAGAAACGGGTGCTCAGTCATTTTTACGATAAAAAAACAAAGGAATATCAACTGGGGCAGGAAACACACTTTATAGATTATGAGCTTACGGGGAATGAGCTTGTGGCATTGCTTGTGGAATCGGAACACATCAGAAAGCACTATCCAAAATTCAACAGGGCACAGAAATGGCCCGCCACCACGTACCAGATAATCAGTTATGTAAACCAACGCGGTATTATCCAATTGGCATTGGGAAAAACAAAGGCACTTCATGATTCCGTAAGCACTTTTTACAACCGAACCGAAGCCACCGAAAAGCTGGAAGAAATATGCGATACTTTTAGACTGTGCCCACGGTTTTGTGCGTTACAGAGTACTTCGGAAAAATGCTCACACTACCGAATAAAAAATTGTGAAGGTGTTTGCGAAGGAACGGAAACTGTAGAAAGCTATAATCTAAAAGTAGAAGCCGCCATTCAATCATTAAAAGAAAACAAACCTACGTTTGCAATACAAGGCAAAGGAAGAACGAAGGACGAAATTGCCTTTGCCTTGGTAGCCGAAGGACAATATAAAGGCTTCGGCTTTTTTGACCGAAGCGAAGCCATTTGCAATATTGAAGATTACGAACCTTTTTTAAAATTGCAGCCCGCAAGCTATCATACGCACGCCATCATTCGAAGTCATTTAAAAAAGAATGGGGAGCGAAATGTGGTTCGTTTTGAGAAACCCCTGCGGCTCGCAACGCATAGAGTAAAGGCAATCAAGAAAAGCGCCCCGAAAGACGATATTTTCTCTGAATGGAGGTGAAAAACACCCCCTCCCCGACCTCCCTTCAAAGGAAAAGAGCCTACAAACTTTAGTTGTTAGTTGTTAGTTTTGAAAACAGGATTTCATCAAAACTCGTAATCACCCTATCCGCTTTGCTATAATCTTGATTGACTGAATGGGGGCTTTTAAAACCCACGCAATAAATATTTGCAGCTTTGGCAGCGGCAATTCCATTGGTGGAATCCTCAATCACCATACAATGGTCTGTATGTTCCTCAGCAAGCTCGGCAGCTTTTATAAAAATCTCGGGATGCGGTTTTGATGCTTTTAAATCGGCACCGCTAATTTTCGCCTTGAAATACTGGTCGAGATCGAACCGCTCAAAAATACGATTGATGTTTGGCATGGAAGCGGAAGAAGCCAAAACAAGGGTCAAACCATTTTCATAATAATCTCTTATCAAATCGTGGACTCCATCCAAAAGCGCTAAATCCGAATCGTTTTCAAAAAGATATTTAAAGTGTTTTCTTTTTGTGGAAACCAGATGTTCTGGAGCATGTGAAAGATCAAAATGCTGACATAGTGTTCTGCAGATGGGAAGCGTAGCCTGCCCCGTAAAAGAGTCATACATAGCTTGGCTCACATCAATTTCCATATCCTCAAACATTCTGAAGTAAGCTTTACGGTGCAAGGGCTCGGTATCCACAATAACCCCATCCATATCAAAAAGTACAGCTTTTAGCATTTCTCTAATTTTTTTGCGAAGGTACTATAGATTGTTCGATTATTAAATTTCTTTCCACCATTGTGAAAACTGTTGCGAAGTATTATTAAAATAAACAACTTCACCAATACGTGGTGTTACTAAAGGAAACTTCAAATCTTTATTGAATTCGTTTATCATTTTTAAAGGCTCATCCCATGAGTGAAGCGCCAATGCAAACTTACCTGAATGGACCGGAAACAATTGCTTTGCACGTAAATCTTGTGCAGCTTGAAGTACTTCTTCTGGCAACATGTGAATATAATGCCAAGCCAAATTGTACTGTCCGTTCTCCAAAATCGCCAAATCAAACGGACCAAATTTATTTCCTATTTCCTTAAAATGGGTATCATACCCACTATCACCGCCGAGAAACAAATTGAAGTTCTCTGTTTGAAGAATAAAGGAAAGCCAAAGTGTTTGATTTCTTTTAAAACCCCTTCCCGAAAAATGACGTGCCGAAGTTGTATTTAACGTAATATCATTTTCCAATTCCAAGGTTTCGTTCCAATCCAATTCGTTAATAGCTTCGGCAGAATATCCCCAAGCTTCTAAATGTGCTCCAACCCCCAAGCCCGTGATGATTTGCTTTACTTTAGGCTTTAGATTTTTTATGGTTTTATAATCCAAATGATCGTAATGGTCGTGCGAAATCAACAAGTAATCAATCTCAGGTATGTCCTCTGCAGAATAATCATTACTGCCCTTAAAGGGTTTATTGGTCTTTGGAATTGGCGAGGCACTGTTGCTGAAAACGGGATCAACCAAAAAACGCTTGCCCGCCAAATGAAAATAATAAGAGGAATGTCCAAACCAAACCAGCAAATCGGTATCCAGCGGAAGTGTTTTCAAATCTGTTTTTAAATACGGAATTGGTTTCGGAGGTTTTATGTCTTCCGGTTTTCTAAAAAAGAAATCGAACATGACTTTGCCAAAATGATATCCTTCAGCCAACTGTGGCGTATTGTGTATATTTTGAAACGCACCATCACGAAAATTAGGCGAGTTGTGGATACGTTTCAGTCTATCGCCTGATGGTTTTTTCCCTAGGATTTTGATCATACTTTATTGTTTAGCACGTTCGTATTGAAGTGGCCACTTAACATCCACATTTAATTCCTTTGCGGCATGCAATGCAAAATACGGTTGCCTTAAGCTTTCGCGGGCATAGAGAATCAAATCGGCTTTTCCTTCTTTCAGAATTTCTTCCGATTGCTCGGCTGTTGTGATTTGTCCTACTGCTCCAGTTAAAATATTTGCTTCTTTTTTTATCTGTGCTGCAAAGGGAACTTGATAACCCGGTTCACTGGGAATGGTTGCCTTGGGAACGTTTCCGCCGGAAGAAGTATCGATTAAATCAACTCCCAATTCTTTCAATTTTTTTAAAAGTTTCACAGAATCTTCAATCGTCCACCCACCATCGGTCCAATCTGTTGCCGAAATTCGAACGAACAAAGGCTTTTCTTCTGGCCATTCCTTTCGTACAACTTCGGTAACTTCCAACAAAAGACGAATTCTGTTCTCGAAACTCCCTCCATATTCATCCGTGCGTTCATTTGCCAAAGGCGAATAAAACTGATGAAATAAATACCCGTGCGCAGCGTGGATTTCTACTACATCATATCCGGCTTGCTCGGCACGGTTTGTAGCTGCAGCATAATCATTTTTCAATTTTTCGATTGCTGCCAAATCCATTGCAAGTGGTGCAGGCTCTCCTTCCCTAAAAGGCAAGGCCGAAGAAGAAACCGTTTGCCATCCGTTTTCAAGTTCGGGAGCAATTTTCCTCGCGCCATCCTTTGGCAATTGGTAGCTGGCTTTTCTACCTGCGTGGGCAAGTTGAATTCCAATCAAAGTGTTTTGGGTATGGACAAAATCAACAATTTGTTTCAACTTTTCAATATGTTCGTCTTTCCAAAAACCCATATCACCGTGGGTAATTCTGCCTTCGGGCGAAACGGCGGTCGCCTCTTGAATTATCAAGCCCATTCCCCCCACGGCACGACTTCCTAAATGCACAAGGTGAAAATCATTCGCAAAGCCATCAACGCTACTATACATACACATAGGCGAAACGACCATCCGGTTTTTGAAGGTTGTACTTTTAATTTTTAATGGAGAAAAGAGTAGGCTCATTTTGTTGTTGGTTTCAGTTATCAGTTGCCGGCTGTAGGTTGTAGATTATAAAAATTTTAAAAATCCGTAAGGCTTTCGTTTTTGTAAATAATCGAAATTTTGTTCGTAATGATATGCTTCGCGTTCAAAGGAAATATTTCTGTAAGCTTTATAACGGTTTCCGAATTGCATCAACCGAACCAAAAATTCAAGAGCATACCAAAAGTAGAAAAATACTATTAGCAATTCCGCTTGCTGACGCAGATGAATTTTTTCGTGGTTCAAAAAAACGGCGTCCTCTTTAAAGGAATGGTGTTTTAAAACCACGAAAGGCCAAAGTGTTATTCCGTTAAAATTTTTACGGAGAAGTTTTGGGCGAACGATTAAAATCACAGGTTTATTCTTTCAAAAACTGGCGTAACACGTATTGAAGTATGCCCTCGTTTTGGTAATATGCAACTTCAATAGGCGAATCCAGTCTTGCTACTACCTTAAATTCAATTTCCTTGCCATCCTTGTTTTTGGCAGTCACCGTTACTTTTTTTGAAGGGGTCAAATCTTTTTCGATACCGGTAATTGTGAAATGTTCTTTCCCTGTTAACCCGTGCGATTTGGCGCTTTCACCTTCCAAATACTGAAGCGGCAGTACACCCATCATTATTAAATTACTTCTATGGATACGTTCGTAGCTTTCTGCCAAAACGGCCTTTATTCCCAAAAGAAAAGTTCCTTTGGCAGCCCAATCGCGAGAGGAACCACTTCCATATTCCTTACCAGCGAGAACAATTAGTGGCGTTTTGTCCTTTATATACTTTTGGGCGGCATCATAAACCGTCATCTCATCTCCCGACGGCAGATGTGTGGTGTACCCGCCCTCTTTGTCTGCCAGTTGATTGTTGATACGCACATTGGCGAAGGTGCCCCGTACCATCACCTCATCATTTCCGCGGCGGGAACCGTAGCTGTTGAAATTTTTCTTTTCCACCCCTCGCGACTTTAAATACTGTCCTGCAGCGGAATTCTCTGAAAAAGCCCCTGCCGGCGAAATATGGTCTGTAGTGATGCTATCTCCCAAAACCAAAAGCGCGCGTGCGTTTTCAATATTTTTTAGGTCTTTTGGCTCCTCGGAAAGATCACGGAAAAAAGGTGCCTCCTTTATATAGGTTGACTCGTCATCCCATTGGTAAATCTTGTCGTCAGGCACTTCTAGGTTTCGCCAAATTTCATTGCCTTCAAATATTTCACCGTAATTCTTCTCAAAATCTTTTGGCGAAAGCACCATTTTCATCACTTCGTGAATTTCATCATCGGTAGGCCAGATGTCTTTTAAAAAAATATCCTTGCCATTATGGTCTGTAGCCAATGGTTCAGAAGTTAAATCAATATCCACTCGCCCGGCAATGGCAAATGCAACTACCAACATAGGCGACATTAAAAAATTCATTTTAACCTGAGGATGGATTCGGGCTTCAAAATTTCGATTACCCGAAAGCACAGAAGCCACAATCAATTGTTGCTCTTCAACAGCCTTAGCAATTTGCGGAGGAAGCGGGCCCGAATTCCCGATACAGGAAGTACAACCATACCCTACCAAATGGAATTGTAAAGCTTCCAGGTCTTTTAAAAGGTCTGCTTTTTCAAGATAATCTGTCACCACTTTTGAGCCGGGTGCCAGGGAGGTTTTTACCCACGGTTTCACATCAATTCCTTTTTCACGGGCTTTTTTTGCCACCAAACCAGCACCTATCATCACAAAAGGATTGGAAGTATTGGTACACGAAGTAATTGCAGCAATGGCAACTGAGCCATCAGAAAGCATATACTTTTGACTTCCGTTAGAAACCCAAACTGTTTTGAGTCCGTTTTTAGTTTTTGCCTCTATTTCCACATCGGGTTTTGGGTCTTTGGACTGGTCTACCGGCTGGCTGCCGCCCTCCTCTTTCCATCGCGTTATGGCCTCTTCCCGTTCCGACGGTTTTATGTATGTTCTGTCAAAACCAGTGTCTAATAACTCTATGAATTTACCTCTAAAATCTTTTAAAACAATCTTATCCTGCGGACGTTTTGGTCCTGCTACAGTAGGTTGTACCGTTGAAATATCCAAATCTAGCACATCGGTATATTCAATCTTATCTTCATCTGCACGCCATAGCATATTCGCCTTGCAATAGTCTTCCACCAATTGAATCTGTTCCTCACTGCGGTTACTGCTGCGCATATATTCCAAGGTTTTATCGTCAATGGGAAAATAAGTAATCGTGCAACCAAATTCAGGCGACATATTTCCTATTGTAGCTCGATCCGGCACCGAAAGATGGTCCAAACCGGGACCAAAAACCTCAACAAATTTGCCCACCACCCCATATTTACGCAGCAGGTTGGCAATGGTAAGCACCAGGTCGGTTGCGGTGGAACCTACGGGAAGTTTTCCTGTAAGCCGTAACCCAATAACCTCGGGACTAATAAAATAAATGGGTTGGCCCAAAATAGCGGCTTCGGCTTCGATTCCTCCAACGCCCCAAGCCACTACACCTATTCCGTTTACCATGGGGGTATGACTATCGGTTCCCACTAGGGTGTCTGGAATTGCCATTCCATCCCTCGCAATTACCCCTTTGGAAAAATATTCCAAATTCACTTGGTGGCAGATGCCCATTCCGGGCGGCACCACACTAAAATTATTGAATGATTTCTGCGCCCATTTCAAAAAAGTATAGCGCTCCCTGTTGCGCTTGTACTCTTCTTCCATATTTTGCTGATAGGCATACTGAGCGGCAAAATAGTCAACCTGCACACTATGATCCACTACCAAATCGACCGGAATCAAAGGGTTTATTTTTGAGGCATCGCCACCTTTTCTGGCCATTTCAGACCGTAATGAAGCAATATCAACAACGGCTGGAACACCTGTAAAGTCCTGCATTAATACACGGGCAGGCTTGAAAGCAACATCTTTATCGCTTTTAGCTGGGTTCCAATTAAGAATTGCATCCAAATGATCTTTTGTTACAGAAAAATCGTCATAGTTCCGCAATGCATTTTCCAGAAGAATTCTAATGGAGAAAGGCATTTTTTTTATGCTGTGTCCCTGTTTTTCGAGTTCCGAAAGGCTATAATAAGTAAGTTTTTTTTTGGAAGTGTCGAGGGTTTTTTTGAGGTTGTAAATATCTTGCTGCATGGTTGAAAATTTTATGGCTACTAAAATTAAACAATTTATACTGCGTTGAAGCAGAACAGATTTGGTTTAACAGGCTGTTAACACAGAAGTTTATATTCAATGCAATCCACAATAATTTGTGTTAAATAGGCTTCTACTGCTATTGCTTATCATATTTTATTTAATTTAGCTATTCCTTAAAAAAAATTGGCATTGAAAAATGCAATTGTAATTTTTCTTCTTTTTGTATTTGCCTTCAACCTCGGGGGCTCTTATGTTATTTTAAGAATTCAACAGCATCAAATACGCCGGGAAATTGTGCATCAAATAAAAAAAGGTGTTTCTGAAGAGGATTTAATTAGCATAACTGTTTCTTCTGAAAACGAAAACGAACTTCTTTGGAAAGACCGTGAAGAATTTAGCTATAAAGGAACAATGTATGACATTGTTCACGTTGAAATTTTGAATGGAGGCACAAAAGTTTACCATTGCATTTCAGACAGTCAGGAAACCAATTTGATTGCCAAATACAACAAAGAGCTCAACAAAAAGCAGAAGAACAAAAACAACCGAACCAACAGCGTTAAAACTGTTAAATTTATTGAGAAAATAAATACACTTCCACAGAAGAATGAATTGGTAATATCGGAAGTGTCTAAGCGACCCAACTTTCTATATCAAAACAGTTACATTCCCCTTTCCCTAGAAATTTCCAGTCCTCCACCCAAACAAGTTTTATAATTTACTTTGAAGCATTTTCGCTTCCCTTAAAATGCATTTGGTTCAAAATGAGCCTAACTGCATATATTTCAATTATAAAACTTTAAATAAAAATGACAAAAATTTATCTTTCCCTTTTGGGATTGCTTATATCTGTATCCGTATTTGGGCAGGAACAACTTTCCGGAAATATATATGATGCAGCCAACAACGCTCCGCTTGCAGGAGCAAAAATAGAAGTTAACGGCACCGAAGTTTCTAGCACCGACACCAATGGAAATTTTTCCATTCCCTGTGCTAAAAATCAAACACTTAGCATTAGTTACATTGGTTTTGAAACTTCGGTTATTAAAGTAAAAAATTGTTCCGCAACACTAAATATCGGTTTAAAAACAGCTATAAGTTCTCTGGACGAAGTACAACTTAGCGGGACATTGGACAACAACAAAAAAGTACTTGAAAAGCCACTTTCCGTAATTCATTTGGAAGAAAAAGAATTGGATCGTGGCACCGGCTTGTATCTTGACGATGCAATAAACGCAAATGTTCCTGGAGTAACGATGAACCGAAGGGGTGTTTCGTCTGGGCAGCAATTCAATATTCGTGGGTATGGAAACGGGGTTGGTTTTCGCGGAGCGAATAACAACTTTGACGGTCAAGGCTACAAAGTGTACTACAACAACATCCCGCTTACAGATGCGGAAGGAATCACAATCTTAGACGATATAGATTTTGCCTCCGTGGGCAGTGTAGATGTTATTAAAGGGCCTGCAGGATCATTATATGGATTTGCAATTGCGGGAGTTGTAAACCTTACAACCATTCGTCCCAAAAATGGCGAAACTTCACTAAGTGAAAAAGTTACCGTGGGCAGTTATGGTCTGGCGCGTTTTACTACACAATTGCAAGTGGGCATGGAAAAATCTTCAGTTTTATTAAACTACGGCCATCAAATTTCAGATGGGTATCTAGACCATAATGCCTCAACCAAAGATTTCTTAAATGCAGTTTTGGATTTTAATCCAAGCGAGAAACAGACAGTTAGCACCTATTTTGGTTTCAGCAATAGTTATGACGAACGTGCGGGTGAGCTTACCATTGGGCAATACGATACTTTGGACTACAGTGGAAACGCCCGGTATATAAAAAACAATGCGCACAGCGAAGTGATAAGTTTTAGAGCGGGGTTGAGCCACAAATACAGATTTACCAATTGGCTTTCAAATACCGCTACGGTTTATGGCTCTGGCCTTAATACCAATGCCAGCTCTGCCGGTGGCTGGACAGATAAAGACCCTATTAACTATGGAACGCGAATTACTTTTGACCTAAATTTTGATTTAAGCGAAAACTTCAGCCTTTCAGGAATTGCAGGACTTGAGTTTCAGGAGCAACGTTCCCAATCCATTAGTTATGGAATGATTGAAAACCCTAACGATCCCGAAGGTTACAATATAATTGGCGCCATACGAAGCAACCAATATTCAAAATCGAAAAACAAATCGCTTTTCACAGAGTGGATTTTGAAAATGCCATATGATATTTCCTTTACCGCCGGTATTGGCAAAAGCTCGATGAATCTCGACTTGGAAGATCGCGCTTTTGACCCCACCAGCGGGAAGCCCCAAGTAGTTTCTGCAAATTATGAAGATTTGTTTTCGCCGCACTTTGCCGTGAACAAAATTTTCAACAATAGCATTTCACTTTATGCTTCATATAGCAAAGGTTACAAAGCTCCCGTTAGCGGTAACGTAATTATTGGTGCTACTGGCGAATTGAATACAGGTTTAGAGCCAGAGGAAGGCGACCAGTTTGAAATCGGTTCAAAAGGAAATGTAATGAATAGCAAATTACATTATGAAGTAGCACTTTTCCAGGCTACATTCAAAAACAAGTTTACTTCAGTTGCTGTTCCAGCTGGCGATGGCACAACCTTGTATTCCTATATAGCGAATGGTGGTGAGTTGAATAATAAAGGGGTTGAAGCATTGGTGAAATACACCGCTTACGAATCTCCCACGGGATTCTTTAATAATATAAGCCCTTATGCAAATGTGGCGTATTCAGATTTTAAGTATGAAGATTTTGTCTATCAATCCGTATCAAGAGAAGGAGAATTGTCAACTTCTGATTATAGCGGGAAAGCTGTTGCGGGGGTTGCACCTTGGGTAGTAAATGCTGGTATTGACTTCAGTACTAATCCTGGCTTATACGGAACTGTAAATTATTCGTATCACGACCCGGTTCCCTTCACATCCGATGGATTAAACGTGGCAGATAGCTACAGTTTGCTCAATGCGAAACTGGGTTACAGAATGAGTTTTGGGCACTTTGATCTTGATGCCTATGCAGGCGCTGATAATATTACAGGTGAAAAATATTACATCATGCTTTTCCTGAACCAATTGGATGATGCATACATTCCTGCTCCATTGGATACCGTTTTTTATGGCGGTCTAAACCTTAAATATAATTTTTAACTCGATTGTTTAGTGTTGATATTGTCCTAAAGAGCGTAGTGCAAGCCAAAAGTTCTCTCCTGCGCTCATAGGGGCAATGAAACAAACAAAAATTATAAATTAATATGAAAAAAGTAATCTTTCTCTCCATTGCAATCATTACAACTTACTCTTGTGGAAGGTTTGGCAATGAAGACAAAAAGAAGGTAAGTGAAGAGCGCATTGTGTGTATTTCAAAACAATACAGCGAGATTATCTATGCGCTCGGCGCAGAAGAAAATATAGTTGCCGTGGATGTTTCCAGTACATATCCACCAGAAATCAAAGACTTGCCAACCATTGGCTACCATCGCGCGCTGGCAGCGGAACCCATTCTTTCCATGAAACCGACATTAATTCTGGAGGATAACAATATTGGTCCTGAACATGTGGTAACACAATTAAAAGATTTAAAAATTCCGATGAAACAGTTTGGGCATTATGAAAATACTATTGCCGGAACAGATTCTTTAATTCGAGAAATGGGCAGCTATTTTCACAAAGAAGAAAAAGCCGAGGAACTTACCAAAAAGCTGAATTCTGACATGAATTATGCAAAACAGCAAGCCCTTTGGTATGAAAAAAAACCAAAGGTGTTGGTAATCCATTTTGGGCAGGCTAACAACATTTATCTGGTAATGACAAAAAACAGCACCGCCGGAAAATTAATCGATTGGGCAGGCGGTGAAATGGCCGTGGACGGCGGACGGGGCATGACCCAATTTTCTCCTGAAGTAGTAGCACAAAGCGATCCGGATGTTATTTTATTAACTGATTTTGGGTACGATAAATTAGGTTCCACAGAAGAAGTGGGAACATTGCCCGGCATTTCCAGTACCCGTGCGTTTAAGGAAGGTAAAGTTTATCGTGTGGAGGAACACGATATGGTGTATTTAGGACCAAGAACCGGAAAGAATATTATAGAACTGCAAAAATTGATACACGAGGGTGAAGAACCACAATCGCTATAGCGCCACATTCCCAATTCTGGCAATACTATTAGTGGTCATTGCCTTTTTCTCCATTCGGTATGGGGCGGTAAGTATTTCTTTGGATGAAATTTTTTCTTCATTCAAGAATTATTTTTCCTCCTCTGAAAATATGGATCTCACCGAACGCATCTTTATGGAAATACGTTTGCCACGGGCCATTCTCTGCATATTCGTTGGGGCAAGTTTGGCCGTGGGCGGAACCTTATTGCAGGCATTATTCAGAAACCCAATTGTAGAGCCAGGGCTCATCGGCACCTCCTGCGGTGCAGCTTTTGGAGCTGCCCTGTACTTTGCCTTGGGTGCAACATTTGGTTTCAGCGTTGGCAAATGGACATTGCCTTTAGCGGCTTGTCTTGGCGCTTTACTATCAACAGGATTGGTTTTTTTTCTGTCTCAATCGCGCAATAGCGGTAAAAGTTCCATTGTAGCACTGTTGCTTACGGGTATTGCCATAAATGCTTTGTTTTTAAGCGGTGTGGGATTTTTAAGTTATATAGCCCGTGATCCTCAAGCCAGGTCTATCGTTTTTTGGAATTTGGGAACCTTGAGCGGTGCGAATTGGACTTCCGTTTTAATTGTTGGAATTTCAACTGTTGGAACTATTTTGATTTCCCTCCGCTACGCGAAACACCTCAACGCACTGATGATTGGCGAGGAAGAAGCGCAGTTTCTCGGTGTAAACATTAAAAGTCTAAAATGGAAAATTCTTATCATAAATGTAATAATGGTGGCGGTTGCTACTGCCTTTGTAGGGGTTATCAGTTTTGTAGGCTTGATAGTGCCGCATTTGTTAAGAATTATTAATGGCAGTGACAATCGCTTTTTGATTCGCAACAGTGCTCTTTTGGGAGGAATTCTTCTTTGCGTAGCAGACTTGATTTCACGAATGGTACTTCGTCCGGCGGAATTACCTATTGGCATTGTGACTTCAGTTGTGGGCGTTCCTATTTTTATCTTTTTGCTTCAACGTAAAAATTATTTTTTCTAATAAATGATTCAAGCTAAAAACATAACATACAAAATTGGTAGCAAAACAATTCTGAAGGATATTTCGGTAAATTTTGAAGCAGGAAAAATAAACCTTATTCTAGGGCCCAATGGCGCAGGTAAATCAACGCTCGTAAAAGTTATCTGCAACCAATTGAAACCACAGGAAGGCACTGTTTTTTATGAAGGTTTGAATATCAGGAAGACCTCGGTGGCAGAACTGGCCAAAGTGCGTGCGGTACTTTCACAAAACACCGAGCTCGCTTTTCCATTAAAGGTAAAAGAAGTGGTAATGATGGGCCGTTACCCACATTTTTCTGTGAATCCGACCACAAAAGATGAAAATGCCATACAGGAAGCGATGCGCTTTTTTGATGTAGATGAAATGGCAGACCGCGATTACTTAACCTTGAGCGGTGGCGAAAAACAGCGGGTGCATTTTGCGCGGGTGGTTTCGCAAATTTGGTATCCTTCGGAAAATGGTTGTAGGTATTTGATCTTGGACGAGCCGCTTACCTTTTTGGACGTGTATTACCAATTCCAGTTTATGCACAAGCTGCGCGAACTTTTAAAAGAAAAGGACTTAGTTATTGTTGGCGTGGTGCACGACCTAAATCTCGCCGCCAAATTTGCCGATCATTTAGTCTTGCTGAACCATGGCGAACTTCTAGCCGCTGGAAGTAAAGAAGAAGTGCTCAATGCTAAAAATATGAAAACCGCCTACCGCCTAGAGCCCATAATCCATACTGATGAACGGGGTATGTATTTGTTTTTTGAATAAAAAAGCCTCCGATCAAAAACATTTGGTATATTTAAAAACCTTCAACATTGTATAGTGAATAATCAAACCTTTAGCGAAATTGCAAATAGTATTGCCCCACATTATTTTGGAAAACAATGCTATTACAAAAAAGGCTATATGGCAGATTGGATTTGGAACGCTGCCACAGAAAAAGGCATAAACGAATTGACTATAGATATTTTAAATTATAAAATCCACCCAAGAGAGTTACAGTTAAAACCCCTTGTCATTTTTCTTCCCAAACTAAAAGAAACGATAAACAAACAATTGGAAAGGGAAGGGTTTTCGCCTGAATTAATAATAGACGCAAAATTTCACATTAAATTATTCGAAGTAGAAAATCGCTTACGCTGCACAGCCATCCTTACCGATTCGGATAATAACAAATACATCGGAAAAGAATATACAGAATATCCCTATGACAATAACTTTAAAATATTTAAATCCAGTTCAGAAAACGACATGGACTGGGCAAATGAAGCCGACAATGCTTTAAATACTTCAGAATGGTTTGGGGCAATCCTTAGGTATGTCTTCTATTTTGGCAAACGTAAGTTTAACACCTTTTACAATCAAAAACAACTTAAAAAGAACGCACTATTGGGTACCATTTTCCAAATTTGTTTAATTGTCCTTTTATTTTATTTTCTATACAAATACAGTGTGGGTTAATAATTGTATTTAAAAATACTTCCAAAAAATATGGGCGCCGAAACACTTATATTAAACCCCAGCAAAGCAAAAACCATAATACTATTAGTAGTCTGTACGGCATTCGTTACTATAGGGTTTTTGATAGAACCACAAAATTCGTTTATAAAATGGGGAATCATTCTTTTTTTCGGATTGTGCATATGTGTGTTTGCACTAATACTACTTCCACGTGCAAGCTATCTAAAATTAACTCCGGAAGGTTTTGAAGTCTGCTCCCTCTATCAAAAAGAATTTACCAAATGGTCTGATATAGAATCTTTTGGACTCGTTAATATACATTATACAACTATGGTTTCCATCACCTACAAATCCTCCCATACAAAACACAAAACAGGAAAAAAAATCTCTCAATTCTTGGCCAAAAGCGATGGCGCACTTCCCGATACTTACGGATTAAAACCTAAAAAACTTATGGCCCTTTTATATGAATGGAAACATAAATGTGAAAAATGAAGAAATATATATTAACAAATATCTGAAATAAGATATCTACACTATCTCGCCAACTCCACCAACTTGGCAAGCGTTCGAAAATTACGTGTAGTAGCAGCAACCTGTAGCTTTTTCTCAAAGAAGTTATTGTTCAATTTGGCTTTGCCCGCGCCATTTTTATAGTATATATAAACACACTCAGGAGTTAACACAAATTCTTCATTCGGGTAATTAATTTCACGGATCGCCTCAATAAGTTCCTCTTTTGGCGGGGTGGCAAGCAACATGAAATAAGCCTCAGCTTTCTTTACTTTATCGAAAGGGCAATCCTTTAAAATTTTGGTCAGTTCATGCGCAGTTTTCACCAAAACGGAAACCTCCCATCCAAACCTTTTTTCTATTTCCTTTGAAAT
>PAZL01000036.1 GCA_002715485.1 Aequorivita sp.
CTAAATAAAAAAAAGCCCCAACAATTGTTGGGGCTTTTGTACTCGAGGTGGGAATCGAACCCACACTCCCGAAAGAACTGGATTTTGAATCCAGCGCGTCTACCAATTCCGCCACTCGAGCAAACGGGAGGCAAAAATAAACAATTATTTATAATTTACTTAAAATTTTATCCAGCTATTTTTTTTAAAATCGCTGGTTATTAATTTTTACCTTTGCAACCTCAATAAACCAAAACCAAAAATTATGTCAACCGCTGTTCCCGAACCAAAGATTTTTGCCTGTAAACAAAGTGAAGCACTCGCGCAGGATATTGCAGATGCCTTCGGAATCCCTTTGGGAAAAGTAATAACATCTCATTATAGCGATGGCGAATTTCAACCATCGTTTGAAGAATCTGTTCGAGGAAGCCGCGTTTTTTTGATTGGATCCACTTTTCCAAATAGTGACCATTTAATGGAGCTTTTATTGATGATTGATGCTGCAAAGCGTGCTTCTGCAAGACATATAACCGCAGTATTGCCATATTTTGGGTGGGCACGCCAAGACAGAAAAGATAAGCCTCGTGTACCGATTGCCGCAAAATTGGTAGCAAAAATGCTTGAAACTGCAGGGGCAACCCGAATAATCACTATGGATTTACATGCGGACCAAATACAAGGTTTCTTTGAAAAACCAGTGGACCACCTTTTCGCATCTACTATTTTTCTTCCGTATTTGAGGAGTCTAAATTTGGAAAACCTAACGATTGCCTCTCCGGATATGGGTGGTTCAAAACGCGCCTATGCTTATTCAAAATTTTTGGAAAGCGATGTGGTAATTTGCTATAAGCAGCGTGAGAAAGCGAACGTAATTTCGCATATGGAATTGATTGGTGATGTAAAAGGGAAAAATGTCGTCTTGGTTGACGATATGGTAGATACTGCTGGAACCCTTACTACCGCTGCCGATTTGATGATGGAGCGCGGTGCTTTAAGTGTTCGCGCAGTTTGTACGCATCCACTTCTATCAGGAAATGCTTATGAGCGAATTGAAAAATCGCAAATGTTGGAACTGATTGTTTCAGATTCTATTCCTACCAAACCGAGTAATAAAATTAGAGTAATAAGCTGCGCAAAATTATTTGCCGATGTTATGCTTAGCGTAAATGCCAACAAGTCTATCAGCGGTAAATTTTTAATGTAGATTTCTTCCCAAAGAAAAAATCAAATTTCCTAAAGAGATAATCCAAAATAAAATTTATCTTTGCACTCCCTAAAAAACAGCTTTTTAGGGAGTTTTTTAATAAATAAACAAAACAAACAAAATGAAATCTATTACAATTAAAGGATCACAAAGAGAAAGCGTGGGCAAAAAGGCAACGAAAGCCCTACGTAATGCTGGAATGGTTCCTTGCGTAGTTTACGGAGGGGATGAGCCACTTAGCTTTTCAGCAGAAGAAATTGCATTTAAAGACTTGGTTTACACTCCAGACGTACACACGGTTGTAATCAACCTGGGAGGCACAAAAATTAATGCCATCCTTCAGGATATACAATTTCACCCAGTGACTGACCGTATTCTTCACATCGATTTTTACCAAATTTTTGATGATAAGGAAGTAACTATGGAAATTCCTGTGCGTACCGTTGGTAACTCTCGCGGTGTTCGTAACGGGGGTGTTTTGCGTATTGTTAACCGTAAGCTTCGTGTGAAGGCTTTGCCAGAAAATCTTCCAGATTTTATTGAGGCAGACATTACCGAAATGCGTATTGGTAACAAAATGTACACAAAATCACTTAAAACAGACAATTACAAAATTATGCACCCAGATAACACCGTTATCTGTCAAGTTAGAACTTCACGTACCGCCATTGTGGACGAAGTGGAAGAAGAAGATGAAACTGCAGAAGGTGCAGAAGGAGAAGAAGTTCCAGCTACAGAAACTGATGATGTTGCTGCAGTAAAGGAATAAATTTCTTTTTAAGAAGATTACCCAAAAGCATCCCGTTAATTCGGGGTGCTTTTTTTATTTTTACGGAAGATTGACAGCAGTATGTTTTCATTTTTCAAAAAACTTTTTTCGGCAAAGACTGTCGATGCTATTTCAGAAGAAAAAGATCCAATGAAGAAATTTCTAATTGTAGGCCTTGGAAATATCGGTCCCAAATATGCAAACACCCGTCACAACATCGGTTTTAAAGTGGTGGATTTTTATGCCGAAAAAAACTCGCTTTCGTGGGAAACGGCCAAACTTGGCGACGTTACTTCACATAAAGTAAAAGGAAGAACCTTTATTTTACTAAAGCCGAGCACGTATATGAACTTAAGCGGAAAGTCCGTAAAATACTGGCTTGACAAAGAAAAAATTCCTTTAGAAAACATGCTTGTTATAACTGATGATTTAAATTTAGCCTTTGGTACCATCCGCATTAAAACCAAAGGTAGCGATGGCGGCCACAATGGTTTGAAGGATATTCAGAATACTTTGCAAACCACCAATTACAATCGTTTCCGATTCGGTATAAGCGATGCCTTTGCAAAAGGGCGACAGGTAGATTACGTTTTGGGCGAATGGGAGGCCGAAGAAGAAAAGCAGCTGCCTGAACGATTGGAGCTTAGCTGCAAAATTATTGAGTCTTTTGGCCTCGCAGGAATGAATATTACAATGAATACATATAACGGTAAATAATTTTGAAAAAATATTCCTCAGCTTCCGCCTATAAAAATAACCGTCAAAGCGTCGTTACCATCGGCACTTTTGATGGAGTTCATATTGGTCATAAAGTTATTTTAAAAAGGTTGGTGGAAACTGCGGAAAAGGAAAATTTAGACTCCACGGTGCTCACTTTTTTCCCACATCCGCGGATGGTTTTACAGCAAAATGTAGATATCAAACTTATAAATACGATTGACGAACGTACGGAACTACTTAAAAATACAGGGCTCGACCATCTTGTTGTCCATCCGTTTACACATGCTTTTTCCCGATTGACAGCTTTGGAATATGTACGCGATATTTTGGTAAATAGTTTAAAGGCAAAAAAAATAATCATCGGTTACGATCACCGTTTTGGAAGAAACCGCAATGCCAATATTGAGGATTTAAAGGAATTTGGGAAGACCTATAATTTCGAAGTTGAGGAAATTTCCGCCAAGGAAATAGAAGATGTGGCCGTAAGTTCCACAAAAATTAGAAAAGCCTTGAACGAAGGCGATATTGAAACTGCCAATAGTTATTTAGGCTATAATTTTATGATTTCCGGGGAAGTGGTTAAGGGAAAAGCAATTGGAAGAACCATTAGTTATCCCACTGCCAATTTAAAACTTAAAGAGGCATACAAACTGGTTCCAAAGAATGGTGTTTATATAGTACAGTCAAAAATTGATGGCGAAAAAATCTTCGGAATAACCAGCATCGGGACCAACCCAACAGTCGGCGGTACCGAAAAAACAATCGAAACGCATTTTCTCAATTTCAACAAAGATCTATACGGAAAGCAAATAACTATTGAATTTTTGAAATACATTCGCAACGAAGAAACGTTCGATTCCGTAGAAACCTTAAAGCGGGAAATTGAAAAGGACGAACTATTCGCAAAGCAATTTTTAAAAGACCGTGAATAAATTTCTTTTCAAACAAATAGATAATATTGGGCTGGTGCTTTTTCGTGCCGTCTTTGGTCTTTTGATAACAATTGAAGCTTTTGGTGCTATAGCCACGGGCTGGCTAAGAAGAACTTTGGTTGAGCCCCCCTTTACTTTCAACTTTATAGGGTTTGATTTTTTGCAACAGCTGCAAGGGCCGGGAATGTATTATTACTTTGTGATAATGGGTGTTTTCGGTATTGGTGTGATGCTGGGTTTCAAATATCGCTTCAGTATGATTGCTTATGCAATTATGTGGACAGGCGCTTATTTAATGCAGAAAAGCAGCTATAATAACCATTATTATTTAATGATGTTGCTTTGCTGGATTATGGCTTTTCTGCCTGCCAACCGATGGTTTTCTGTGGATGCAAAACTAAATCCTGAAATTAAATCGCCTTCCATGCCCCGTTGGGTACTTTTAATTTTGATTTTGCAAGTATGGATTGTTTATACTTATGCCTCAATTGCAAAGTTATATCCAGATTGGCTAAATGCTTCTATGGCTGCGTTGTTAATGGAGAGTAGAAAGCATTATTGGCTCATTGGCGATCTATTGCAGCAAAACTGGGTGCATTGGGCTATTGCCTATACAGGCATCTTTTTTGATCTGCTCATTGTGCCCTTAATGCTTTGGAAACGCACACGTCTATTGGGGTTTATAGTTTCCGTATTTTTTCATCTCTTCAATTCAATAGTCTTTCAGATCGGTATTTTTCCATATATGTCAATTGCGTTTGCACTATTTTTCTTTTCTCCGGAAATTCTTCAAAAACGGTTTCTTACGAAGAAAAAGTTATATAGAGGCAATGAAGTTAGTGTCCCCAAATATAAAGGTGCGCTGATTGCGGTCTTCGGAATTTATTTTGCCTTTCAAATAGGTTTGCCGTTGCGCCATTGGTTCTTTAAAGATGATGTGCTCTGGACCGAAGAAGGCCACCGCCTTAGCTGGCGCATGATGCTGCGTTCCAAAAGCGGAAGTCTTACGGTTTGGGTAGAAAACAAAGCAGATGGAGAAAGGAAACGGTATAATTATAGCGAGCTTTTAGGAACTAAACAGCAGGGCTCAGTAGCTACAAAGCCAGATATTATGTGGCAACTGGCCCAAAAAATAAAAGCCATTGAAGAGAAAAAGGGACGGGATGTGGCCGTTTATATGGAAGCTTCCGTTCGCGTCAACGGTGGGTATTATCATCCTTTTACAGACCCTAAGGTAGATTTGGCTTCTGAAGAATGGCACCCATTTAAGCATAGTAAATGGATTTTGCCTTCACCGAACGATTATAGTGAAAAGCCAGTGAAAGAATAAGGCGATTTTCCTAACTTTGCGCTTCAAAATAAAATAGGAAAATGCTACAAGTAACCGACATCCGCGAAAACAAAGACAAATACATAAAAGCCCTTGCCAAACGTGGCGTTGATGCTTCTTCGGTTTTTGAAGAAGTTTTAAGTTTAGATGAAGAACGCCGCTCTTCGCAAGCGCAATTGGATGATGTTTTGGCAAAGAGCAATTCCTATTCAAAGGAAATCGGGAAACTTTTTCAAAGCGGTGAAATACAAAAAGCAAACGAACTAAAAGAAAAAACAGTTGACTTGAAGGAATCTTCAAAACTATTGAATGAGCAAATGCTTGCCGCTGCCGAAAAACTGCAGCAATTACTTTATACACTTCCTAATATCCCCAATGATTTGGTGCCGGCCGGAACCGATGAAAACGATAATGAAGAGGTTTACAAAGAAGGTGAAGTTCCCAAACTGGTTAAAGGCGCGCTTCCACATTGGGAACTTGCAAAAAAATACGATTTAATAGATTTTGAGCTCGGTGTAAAAATTACCGGTGCAGGTTTTCCCGTTTATAAAGGGAAAGGTGCGCGTTTGCAAAGAGCGTTGATTTCTTATTTTTTAGATAAGAACACAGCCGCAGGCTACACCGAATACCAGGTTCCGCATTTGGTGAATGAAGCTTCAGGCTACGGAACTGGGCAATTGCCAGACAAGGAAGGGCAGATGTACCACGTTGGTATTGACGATCTTTATTTAATCCCAACGGCTGAAGTTCCCGTTACAAATATGTTCCGTGGCGATTTGTTGAACCATCAAGATTTGCCGATTACCTGCACGGGCTATACACCCTGTTTTCGCCGCGAGGCGGGAAGCTATGGCGCCCACGTTCGTGGTTTGAACCGTTTGCACCAATTTGATAAAGTTGAAATCGTCCGCATCGAACACCCCGATAATTCTTATGAAGCATTGGATGGAATGGTGGAGCATGTAAAGGGAATTCTTCGCGAACTGAAATTGCCGTATCGAATCCTGCGACTTTGTGGCGGCGATTTGGGTTTCACTTCGGCGTTAACCTATGATTTTGAAGTATTTTCAACCGCACAGGACCGTTGGCTGGAAATTTCTTCTGTTTCAAATTTTGAGACTTTTCAAGCCAATAGATTGAAGCTTCGCTTTAAGGACAAAGACGGTAAAAACAAACTTGCGCATACTTTAAACGGAAGCGCTTTGGCTTTGCCGCGCGTTTTGGCAGGAATCCTTGAAAATTACCAAACCGAGGATGGAATAAAGGTTCCGGAAGTTTTGGTTCCTTACTGTGGGTTTGACCTTATAAATTAATTTTCGGTCACGAATATGCAAATAATTTCTAATGATTATTTGCATATTCGCGGCTCATTTTCTTCATAATCTTCGTCATTACCCCGCTTTTCAGCAATTTCAAAAAATATAATTATTGTTTTCATTTTTTGTAAACTTTTCTACTTCGTAAGGTCAGTAAAAATTTTTTAAAAAACTGTAAATAAGTGCTTTGCAAAAAAAGTTTTTATTTTTTTTGTAAACATTTCATTTTTCATGTTGAAAACTTTGTTGAAAAAGACAGGGAGATTTTTCCAAAATAACCTTTTAATTTCTTCATATTTGTTAGTCCCGAGTAGCGACAAATTTTAATCTAAAAACAAAGGACATATGAGTGCAATTGAACCAATTTTACAGGAAAATAAAAACAGATTCGTAATATTCCCAATCCAACATCACGACATTTGGGATTGGTATAAAAAGAGCGAAGCCAGTTTTTGGACAGCCGAGGAAATTGATTTGCACCAAGACCTTACCGATTGGAATTCAAAACTGAATGATGACGAGCGTTATTTCATAAAACATATTCTTGCCTTTTTCGCCGCGTCGGATGGCATTGTAAATGAAAATCTAGCTGAAAATTTCGTAAACGAAGTTCAGTACAGCGAAGCAAAATTTTTCTATGGCTTCCAGATTATGATGGAGAACATCCACAGTGAAACTTACTCATTGTTGATTGATACATATGTTAAAGACGAAAAGGAAAAAGACCAACTTTTCAACGCCATCGAAACTTTTCCAGCAATTAAAAAGAAGGCAGATTGGGCGCTGAAATGGATTGAAAGTGATTCATTTGCCGAGCGTTTGATTGCTTTTGCGGCAGTAGAGGGGATTTTCTTTTCAGGAGCTTTCTGCTCTATTTTTTGGTTGAAAAAACGCGGCTTAATGCCCGGGCTTACTTTTTCCAATGAATTGATTTCACGTGATGAAGGTGTTCACTGTGATTTTGCCGTGCATCTTCACAACCACCATTTGGTAAACAAAGTTCCAAAAGAACGCATTCGCGAAATAATTGTGGACGCTTTAAACATTGAGCGCGAATTTATTACTGAATCGCTTCCCGCAAGTTTGATTGGGATGAATTCAAAATTGATGACGCAATATCTTGAATTTGTAACTGACAGACTTTTGGTTGAGTTGGATTGCGAAAAAGAATACAACGTTACCAACCCATTTGATTTTATGGATATGATTTCGCTTCAAGGTAAAACGAATTTCTTCGAAAAGCGCGTGGGCGAATACCAAAAAGCAGGCGTTACCAACAAAGACAAGGAATCAAACAAAATCAGTTTCGACGCAGATTTTTAGAAAGCAATAGCTTTCCCACAAATATATTATTTCAAAATGTAAAAGTTGACTGTGTGCAATTTTCATTGCATAACAGGATTTTCAGCTACTATTACTAACCACTTAAATAAAACAATTATGAATGTAGTAAAAAGAGATGGCCGGAAAGAGCCCATAATGTTCGACAAAATTACCGCACGCGTGCGCAAACTATGCTATGGGTTGAATGAGTTGGTAGATCCAGTAAAAGTTGCAATGCGTGTAATTGAAGGGCTTTACGATGGGGTAACAACCAGTGAGCTTGATAACTTGGCTGCTGAAATTGCCGCAACAATGACCACTTCGCACCCAGATTACGCACGTTTGGCAGCTCGAATCTCTGTTTCCAACCTTCATAAAAACACCAAAAAATCATTTTCAGAAGTGATGACGGATCTCTACGAATACGTAAATCCGCGCACAGGAAAAAAAGCACCTTTACTTAGTGATGAAGTTTATGAAGTTATTAAAAACAATGCCGAAGAACTCGATTCAACCATCATTTACAACCGTGATTTTGGTTACGATTATTTCGGTTTTAAAACTTTGGAACGCTCTTATTTGCTAAAATTGAATGGAAAAATTGCGGAGCGTCCGCAGCATATGTTGATGCGTGTTTCCGTGGGAATTCATATGAATGATTTGGCAGCAGTTAAGGAAACATATGAGCTGATGTCCAAGAAATATTTCACCCACGCTACGCCAACGCTTTTTAACAGTGGAACTCCAAAGCCACAAATGTCTTCCTGCTTTCTGCTTGCAATGAAGGATGACAGTATTGATGGCATTTACGATACCTTGAAACAAACCGCAAAGATTTCCCAATCGGCTGGTGGAATAGGTCTTTCAATACACAACGTGCGTGCAACGGGCTCTTATATTTCCGGAACCAATGGAACTTCAAACGGAATTGTGCCTATGCTTCGCGTTTTTAATGATACCGCACGTTACGTTGACCAAGGCGGCGGAAAACGAAAGGGGAGTTTTGCAATTTATGTAGAGCCATGGCATGCGGATATTTTTGACTTTTTGGATTTGAAAAAGAACCATGGAAAGGAAGAAATGCGTGCACGCGACCTGTTTTATGCCATGTGGATTCCAGATTTGTTTATGCAGCGCGTGCAGGACGATGCCGAGTGGACGCTTATGTGTCCCAATGAATGCCCTGGGCTGTACGATTGCCATAGTGACGAGTTCGAAGCGCTTTATCATAAATATGAAGCCGAAAACAAAGGCAGAAAAACTGTGAAGGCTCGTGAGCTTTGGGAAAAAATCCTGGAATCGCAGATTGAGACAGGAACCCCATATATGTTGTACAAAGACGCAGCAAACCGTAAGAGCAATCAGAAAAATTTGGGCACAATCCGTTCTTCAAACTTATGTACCGAAATTATGGAATACACTTCCAAAGATGAGGTGGCGGTTTGCAATTTGGCATCCATCGCACTGCCTATGTTCGTGAAAAACGGAGAATTTGACCACAAAGAACTTTTCAAAGTAACCAAACGCGTAACCAAAAACCTGAATCGCGTAATCGATAGAAACTATTATCCGGTTATTGAAGCGCAAAACTCAAACTTCCGTCACCGTCCGGTTGGATTGGGAATTCAAGGCTTGGCTGATGCATTTATTATGCTCCGTTTGCCGTTTACAAGTGATGAAGCTAAAAAACTAAACCAGGAGATTTTCGAAACCCTTTATTTTGCAGCCGTTACCGCTTCTATGGAAGAGGCAAAAGCTGATGGGCCCTATGAAAGCTATAAAGGATCGCCAATTTCCGAAGGATTATTTCAGCACAATTTATGGGGAATAAAAGACGAGGAATTAAGCGGCCGCTGGGATTGGGGCAAACTCCGAAAAGATGTAAAAAAACACGGCGTGCGCAATTCACTTTTGGTAGCGCCGATGCCTACGGCATCTACTTCGCAGATTCTTGGAAATAACGAAGCTTTTGAGCCTTACACTTCAAATATTTACACCCGTCGTGTACTTTCGGGAGAATTTATTGTGGTGAACCAACATCTTTTGGAAGATTTGGTAGCGCTTGGTTTGTGGAATGAGGATTTGAAAGAAGAAATCATGCGCGCCAATGGTTCCATTCAAGATGTGGAAATAATTCCACAAGAATTGAAGGAACTTTATAAAACCGTTTGGGAATTATCTATGAAAGATATTATTGATATGAGCCGCCATCGTGGTTATTTCATTGACCAAAGTCAATCGTTGAATCTGTTTATGGAAAATGCAAATATGGCAAAGCTAACATCAATGCATTTTTATGCCTGGAAAAGCGGTCTTAAAACCGGAATGTATTATTTAAGAACGAAAAGTGCTGTGGATGCCATTAAATTCACACTTAAAAAAGAAGAGAAGAAAGAAACAGTTGGCGCTGAAATTGAAGCCATTGCAATTAAAGATGCTTCTACAAAACCAATGACGCCTCAGGAATTGCGAGAAATGTTGGCACAATCCAAGAATGCAGCAGACGATGATTGTTTGATGTGTGGTTCTTAATTTTATTTAAAAATAATAAATGGAAAAGCCCTTGCTATTTAAGACAAGGGCTTTTGTTTTAAATTGTTTTAAAACTATTCCTGTTCTGCAGGCATAGACATTCTGGTATATTCCAGTACAAGCGCACTTAACCAGTCCCAGTTGATTGATTTGTAAGGATATTTCGCCATGAACTCGGCATTATCCCCAAAAAGGAATTCATAGTTTTCTTCAAAATCACTTTTTGGCAACCAAAATACTTTGTCGCCTTTTTGAACATAATACGATTTAACAACACCACCNCCAATAGTAGGGCCTGGACCCATCTTAAAGCCTTTAGATTCTTTGGCNAATGGATCGTGGTAAACCGAAATTATCTGGCTGAATTCTGGATTGATCAATTGCATTAAAAATTCTTTTTCGTCCTTTTTGTTCTTTAGGGAAACTTTTTGGTTTACGAAATAAATNTGATCGTTGCTCGTCAATTTTTTTGTGCTGTTTCTTCTGCCCATCCCGAAATTACTGAACTTTTGTGAGACCTTTCCGAATTTCTCCCAACCACTAGCATAAAGATAGGCTTCTGCAATCTGTGATGCATCATAGGTTTCTTTTTTGTCTGTAACACTGTCCTTAAAAACAATTTGGGCAATCTGTCCTTTTTTGGTTACCACTCCTTTGCAATACCCCTTGTGTTCTGAACCGTCTTTCATAATAACGGTTGATACTTTTTTAGTAGCAGGTTGGTCAAAACCCTCATTGAAATAATAGGCTTTCAGCATATCCTTTTCCTCGTCACTATATTTGACTTTGTCCTGTGCAAAGACAAAACCACAGGCCATCATAAATAAAATAGATAATAATTTTAGTTTCATAATTTTAAGATTTATTGGTTGCTGAAACAATATTCCAACATTAATTTTAAACGAAGAATTTTTTTAATGTAAAATCCGCTCGTAAGACATCAAAATACGGCAGATGCCCTATGAAGATTAAAGGTGTCTGTGTGTCTTCAAAAGAAAAAGGAGCCCGATTTGGACTCCTTCTTCTAAAAAATATAATGAAATTTATTATGCTTTTTTATAGCTTGTGTAATATTCCTCCATCAAATTCATCAAGGCTGTAACCAAATCTTTTGTTTCCAACAGTAGGCTGAAATACAAGGTGGTATTCTTAGGGCTTGATTCTTCGGTACGAGTACGGGCTATTTGCTTTTCAATTTTGTTTGAAAGACTTGCAAAAATATCATCCTTTTTCTCAAGTACATTCCCTATGCGTTGGAATTCCTTTTTATGGAAAATATCTTCAATTTCATTTAATAGCTCTTCCANATGGTTGTCTATTTCCTGTAGATCCTTTATTTGGTTAAAGCGAAGTGCTTTGTGGTTGTTATTCACGTGTTTGTAACTCGCTTTGGAAATAAATTCCAAAGACTGCACCACATCGGTCAAATAACCAAGAATCACAATATAGAAGTTACTTCCTCGAACGCTGGTTTCATCCAAATTCTTGATGAAATAGAAAATATTATCGCGCAGCTCTTCAACTTCATCATTTAATTTATTTACACCTTTTTTGCTCTTCTTCAGTTTTTTAGTGTCCTGTTTTGCAAGGCCACGAAGCATGTCAGTATAAATTTTATTTGAACGTGAAACTACGTTACTGATGTTTTCTGCACTTTCCTGAATAATTCCCTGAACAGTTTTGCTCTCGGTTTTCTTTAAACCGCTCTTGTCCAGTTTCATTTTCACTTTATTTTTGTGTGAAAGATAATTTCTAACCAATAAAAGAATGGCCAACAATAACAATACGGCTATCATTGCGCCACGACCAATAAATATTAGATAGGTAAGGGTACCAGCAGCAACAAATGCTACAAAAGCGGTAAAGAACCATCCGCCAATTACATTCATTACGCCCGCAACACGATAAACGGCACTTTCACGACCCCAAGCTCTATCAGCAAGTGATGTACCCATTGCAACCATAAAAGTTACATAGGTGGTGGAAAGGGGCAATTTCATAGATGTAGCAGTAGCAATCAAAATTCCGGCAACCATAAGGTTTATGGAGGCTCGAATCATGTCAAAAGCAGGTAGCTCGTAGGTTTTATGTTTTGGAAGGTTTACAACCGGTTTTTCAAAACGCTTATCTATTTTCTGTTGAAGTGATTGTGGGATAATATATTCAAAATAGGTAGCTATCTGGGTGCTTGATTTTACCAAGAATCTTGAAAGCATATTTGGGCTAAATTTTTCATGTCCCTCCCCTTGGCGCGCAAGATCAATCTCGGTATCAGAAACAGTACGTGCTTTTTTGGAAAACCACAAGGTAAGAACCATTACACCGCCAGCAATAAAGAGCAGCATAGGCTCTGCGGGAACCTTTTCGGCAAGACTCTGCATAGTATATTCTGAAGCGGCCACGCCAGAAGCTGACCAGTCTATATAACTGTGGTACGCCGCCATAGGAACGCCTATAAAGTTTACCAAATCATTTCCGGCAAAGGCCAGCGCTAGACTAAAAGTACCTACTGCAATTACGATGATTAGAATATTCTTTTTGAAAATCATCATAAAAAGTTGCGAAAAAATAGTCCAAAAAATAAAACTACCGCCAATCAACATCCATGTGTCACTCTCAACAATATCTTTAAAATCGCCATAAAATGGTGTTCCTTTTAATCCTTTTACAAGGATGAAGTAACTGATACAAGTAAGTGCCAAGCCGCCAAAAATGGCTCCTATATATTTCATTTTGCGCTCTACGTGGAATGTAAAGACCAATCTGGATAAGTACTGAACTACGGCACCCACAGTAAATGCAATGGCTACCGAAAGCAAAATACCTGTTATGATTTCTACCGCTTTTTCGGTATTGATATATTTTGTAATTGCTGAAATTGTTTCTGCATCGTTATGTCCAATTTTTATCAACGCCATAATAACGGCAGCACCCAAAAGCTCAAAAACGATGGAAACCGTAGTGGACGTGGGCAGTCCAATAGTGTTGAAAAAATCCAGCAATAAGATATCGGTAATCATTACTGCCATGAATATGATCATGATTTCATCAAAGTAGAACTCGCCAGGGACGAAGATTCCCTTTCGTGCAACTTCCATCATTCCACTAGAGAAAACGGCTCCAATGAAAATACCCAAACTNGCAATTATTAGGATAGTTCTAAAAGAAAGTGCTTTAGAACCAATGGCCGAGTTTAAGAAGTTTACGGCATCATTACTAACGCCAACCACTAAATCTGCAATTGCAAGAGCTGCAAGTGCTACGATCATTAATAAATAAATGTTATCCATTCTAGTCTTAATTAAGTTGGTGCAAATTTCCTATATAAAATAAGATTGATTGTTACCAAATTGTTATCTGTATCTTTCTTAAAAATGGAGGTCAAAACCTAGCCTGTATTCCAGGAAATTGCTTTCACTTCCAAGGGTTGAATATGATAAATCTGTTTGAATTTTTAATTTATGCCCAACGATATATTTTGAGACTCCCAAGGTATATTGGTTCTCGGTTTCGTTGGAAGAATATGTATTGTCTGGCATAATGGTGGTAAAACGACCGGCAACTTCCCAATTATTTTTAAAAACATAACCACTCTGTATATTGAAGCCTTGGCCTGTATATACCTCTTGTTCTGTGATTGTGCCATCGCTATTTGTTGCAATAGGGTTTTCTGAATCACGGAAACTATACTCGCCCATTACGGAAAATCCATTATACTTAAACATGGCGTCTATAAAGACCGTGCTAATATTGGTTTCATAAAAACCTATGTCATTGCGCATATAGCTACCCTGATTGCTTCGGGTTTTTACGGCATTATTATTAAAATCATAGGTGGTACCGATAGAAAGCTTTGGCGATTTTTCACGGTAAATGTCGCCGCCAATATAATCTCCTTTCTTGGTAAATTCGCCAAAAGGCAATAGCTCTACGCGAGTTGTATATTGAAAACCGCCAAGATTTCCTGTTATAACATTTCTGCCTTCTCCCTGTGAAACGGCAAACATTTCGCGAATAAGAAAATTTTCAGAGGCCTTAAAACTATGGCGTAATTGTACTCCAAGATCCCTGTCAATATTAAATAAACTGTTAAGTCTTGAACGGTCTATAAGCTGAAGGTTTGCAGAAGAAATAACACGTTCCCTGTTTCCGGGTAATTTGGTTTGTCCTGCCCATAGTTCTAGATTGTTATAGAACTCCCACATTACTACGGCGTCAAAAATTATTCTTGGCGCATCGCCAGTAAATTTAGATGCGCCGGAAATATCCTGGTTGGATAAGCCCAGTTCAATTTTGTAGCGAAGTTTTGGTGAATAGGCGAAACCGTCAAATTTTAATCTGGCACGTCGTATAAGAAAACTTTGTTCTGCTTTTCCAAATTTAGTACCGTCATGATCCCAATAAGTATTGCTCCTTACTTGAATTCGGGGAGCAAAACGGACGCTCCAAGTACTGTCTTTACCTATTACGTTAAGCATTCCGTCGCCAAATTTTGGAATACTTATTTGTGAATGGGCCGTGTTAACGAATAAAAATAGAAAACCAAAAAAGAAAAATTTCTTTAGGCACATTTATTAAATCGTTTATAGTTTTTGTCGCTGCAAAGGACTTAATTTTTAACTAATGGTATGTTTCCATATTGTTAAGCTATGTTTCCTTGGCTTGTATAAATTTAATAAAAAAGGGCTGTTCAANTTGAACAGCCCNATTTGAAAATCTAGTCGACAAAAACTAAACGATTTCAAAAATTGCCCATTATATTAGGCAATTACAAAGAAAATCTTTAGATACTAACTTAATGTGAATTTAGCTTTATTAAATCATTAAGGTTTTGCGACGAACAAAAAATATTATATAAATACTTGAAAATTAATTAAATANAAGATTAATGTTAAGTTAACGTTACCAAATAGTTTCGTAAGAGTTAATTTTGTAACTTTGAGTATTCCAAAATTTTTAAATTCTTACTTATGAAAAATATAATCTCACTCATTGCATTCTTTTTAATGGTTTCTTTGGCTTCTGCACAAAATGAAAAGAAAAATACATTTTATTTGGATGGCGATGTGATTGAAGCAACATTATATCACGATAACGGAATGGTTGCACAAACTGGTTTTTACACTCCCGATAATAAATTAACCGGGGAGTGGGTAAGCTATGATATTAATGGTAATAAAACTGCCGTAGCTCAATACAACAATGGCGAGAAGGTAGGTACATGGTATTTTTTTACTNACAANAATATTAAAGAAGTTAGTTATATGGATGCCCGTGTAGCAAAGATAGTTACTTGGAAATCTTCAGATACGCAAGTGGTAGTAAATTAATTTAAAGATTAATAATAAAAAAAACCCGGTTCAATGAACCGGGTTTTTTTATTTTGCTAATTCAATTTTTTATTCNAATACGTANCCTGTCCAGTTGAATAGGTTTCTATCAACTGTAGGAACAGTGCCATCAGTTACATTGATAACTGCGTTGGCAGTGGTTTTGATATCTGTAATATCAAGGCCTGATGCAGAATTTCCAACTACAGTCATATTTACGGCTGAGCCTTTTGCATCTCCTTTGCTGTCAGTTAGATCAATAAAGTCTGCAGCTTTAGCATCTTCTCCTGCAAAACTTACGTATGCATTGGTTAAAGTAAGACCGCTTCCGCGACGTACTTTAATCATATCAGCCATTTCAATAATTCCACCATTAATCAATACTAAACCGTTGATGGTTGGGTTAGACTGTCCCGAATCACCTGGATTGTTACCATCTAAGTTACCATCTCCTTCCAATCCTCTTGGATCTTCAGTAATTGGGGTGTAGCTGGCTTCTCTCAAGCCATATGCATTGGTCAATGTACCAGTGTAGCCTTGTGTCCAGTCAAACATATCATCTTTAATGTTAACGGCTATTAAGTTTTTTACATTTACAGTACCACCAAAAAATTCGTAAGCATCATCATCACCATAGAATACTGCGAGATTTTCAACTACAGTAGCATTTCCTACAGCATAAAAAGTGATCCCGTTAAATTCTTTATCGCCATTAATACGTGCGCCAGTATAAGAAGCTTCTACATATTTCATTACACCAGAATTATCATTGGCAGTTGTGCCACCATATGTAAGATCAACAACTTCAGTTGTAGCCGTTCCGCCCCCACTGATGGGCGCTTTACCGATTATAAGAATTCCGCCCCAATCTCCAGAACGTGGGTTTGCAGCGTTTGAGGTAAATTTAATTGGAGCGGCAGCAGTACCAGGAGCATTTATTTTTGCGCCCTGCTCAATAGCTACATAAACATCTGTACCACCTGCGGTAGCTTTAATTGTTGTACCAGCGTCAATTGAAAGAGTAGCGCCATTCTTTACGTGTAATGGTCCATTCAATAACCAAGTTTTGTCGGCAGTAAGTGTTACGTTTGCAGTAACATCACCTTTTAAATCTGTAGGATCTAAATCTGGATCATCTTGGGAAGCAATTATACCATCTTTTTCAGCTTGCACTGCGCAAGGCTCACAAGAACCACCACAGTCTACTCCGGTTTCATCACCGTTTTGGATACCATCGTTACAAGTAGCGGCCACAGGTGTGGGGCTATCGTCTTTACTACAGCCAGTAAGGGCTAATGTTGCGATTACAAAGCTTGATAAAAGGATTTTTTTCATTTTTTTGTCTTTAGTTTAAAAGTTTGGTGCAAAGAAACAATCGGCTTGTTTCGTTACCCTTAGGTAAATATTATGGTTTTGTTAATTGTATTTTTTAAAAAGAATAGGAAACCCCTGCGCTAAAAACTACCCCTCTTTTATAGGTTTCCACGGGAATCTCTTCTCCATCAGACAAAGTTGGGTTTGGCACACCAATATTGTTNACTTTTTGGNTNAGTTTATATTCGGGGTCTAATATGTTCTTAATGTTAAGCTTTAAACTNAAGTGCTCGTTAAGGCGTATTTTATTAATGAAATCTAACGTAGGAATTGCAGAAAGTACAATGTTGTTTTTACCCGAGCCTGGGGCGGCATCATCGCCTCCTGTTCCTAAGGAATAAATACTTTCACTGTTGTAATTGAACACTACAGAACTTGTTAGTCCCNTATTTCTATTCTTTAAATTCAAAGTCAAATCTGATCCTAAAATAAATGGAGAAGAACCTTCTAATTCATCTTCATCGTTTGTAAAGCGAACGGTCAAATTATCTGTAGGCACATCTTCCAGCTTTTGGTTTGAATATAAATAAGAAGCATTTATGCCAAAGGTCAAGGTCTTTTCAGAATCGTTGTCGTTTGAAAGTTTCAGGATATTCTNTCTCAATTCTACTTCTACACCGGCAATGTTGGCATCACCAGTATTTACGTACGAAAGTTCACCCGCAGCAGAATTTACTTCAATNCGGTTAATGGCATTTTTTATCTTTTTGTAGAAGCCCGTAACCGCAACGATTTCACCCGGGCTGAAATAATATTCATATTTCAAATCTAGGTTGTAATTATCAGCAGTCAATAAATCTGGGTTACCGAAACTGTTAAAGCTTACATCTTCATATAGAAAAGGTGCAACTTCCTTAAACTGGGGAAGTGTATAAGTTTTGCTACCAGCCAAACGAATGATGCTGTTTTCGTTAAAGTTGTATTTTAGATTAAAACTTGGCAACACAAAACTTTCGTCTATAATAGAAGGATCAGTATTCGGGTTGTTTGTAGAAGCAAGGTTTGTATCAAACAGAACTTCTTGATTTACCATTTCATAACGGACACCAACATTAGCCGAGAAACTTTCTGAAAAATCATAGCTTATCTCTCCCAGACCAGCATGGATTGTCCTTGTGCCGTTATAAGAAAAAGGTATGAATGGATTTTTTCCATCGCGGCCATCACCTCGGTTTGTGGTAAGTCTGAAAATTTCTTGATTTAAAGATTGTTGGTTGAAGAGTGATGTGTCTGGATTGTCAATATCAACTAAAGCAGGACTATCAAAGATNTAGTTTAATTGTGTATAATTGAAAGTTCTGTCTGTATCCCTGTAATTATAACCTAGACGGATTCGACTATTGTTGCTGTCTTCGTTTTTACCATTCAATTCATAATCCAGATAAAGCTTTCCGGCCAGATCATCTTCCTCCAAANTTGAATAGAAGCGATTGTTCAAAGCGCTCCCAGAAGCAGCGCGGGCCTCGTCGGCGTTTACATCAATAACATAGGTGTTGGTTCTGCGGTCTGGCTCGTAGCCACGGATTGTATTGTACGAAGCGCCTGCTTCAAGACTTAATTTTTCAGAAAGTGTTAGCGAAGTAAGTAATTGATTTACAAAAAGGTTGTTTTCGTTTTCCTGTTGTCTTCTTATTAAGGCACGTATGGGGTTGCCGGGTTCGTCATTTTCGGTAAGACCGGCTTTTAGTCCATAATAATCCGCAACGCTTTGATTATTATTTTTAATGAACATACTGTTGATGGCAATGTAATCTCCTTCCTGAAATTTGAATTTTACATTCGCCATCGCCAATTTGGAAACGTTATAAGTATATTCCGTACGCTCAAATTCTTGATTGAACCCTCCAGCAGCGTTTATGCGGTCTGAAGTGCCTTGTCTGTATTCATATTTATTGTCAAAACTACCTACCAAGAAAACACTCAAACTGTTGTTGCCAAGGTTAAAACGTTTTCCGCCAGAAAGGGAATAGCTGCCGTTTAATTGAGCATTTTGGGTGTTTGGCTTAAAATTGTTATCAAAATTGTGAACGCCTAGATTTGTAATTGGGACGTTTGTATTATGGATATTTCCTATATATTTTGCATTGTCCATAATCAAGAAATCTTTTCCGATAGCTCGAGAATTTACTTCGGGGCCAACAGCAAATTGCAAATTNCCAGGACCCGTAAGTTCTTTGCTAACGATATTTATATTTGCGCCCGCAACATCACCATAGAGCGGTACCGAAAATGTTTTATTGATACCCACACTTTCTATGATATCNCTTGAGAAAAAATCCAAGGAAATATTTTTGTATTCCGGATCTTCTGAGGGAAGCGGAAGCTCATTTAAGGTTGTGGAGTTATAGCGATCGCCCAAGCCACGTACAAATACGTTTTTNACGCCAGCNTGTTTTTTAATTCCGGTTACTTTGGTAACGGCACCTTCCGCATCACCTACTCCTTTTCGTGATAAATCTTCTGCACCAATAGCTTGTGTTATGCCCACTGCCTTTTTCTGTTCTAATAGCAACGCCACAGCACTTTCACGACGCGTAGTTGTTTTTATTACTACTTCATCCAGTGCTGCTGCACTGGCACCCATCGGAACATCAATATTTGTAACTTTATTTGCAACTACCTGTACATCTGGAATTTCAACAGTTTCATACCCTACAAAACTAAAAACGACAGTATACGTACCGGGTTTTAAATTTTCAATGGCATAAAGCCCGTCCATATCTGAGGTTACACCTATAGTTGTGCCTTTTATAAAAATATTAGCAAATGGCAATGGTTCATTATTGTAGTCTGTATCAGTTAATTTTCCTACTATGGAGCCACTTTCTTGCGCGAGTGCCAAGACTGTAAAAAGGAAGAAAAAAAGTTTTAAAAAAGTTTTCATTTTTGTCGTTTGATTTATTTGTGCAAAGAAACTGGGCTAATGTAAAGCGGGTGTTAATAGGTTATTACCAATTCGTCATCTTAGGGTTACTTAAATGTTAAGCAGCTGCCCAAAAATTATTATTGCTTTACTTTCTGAAAATAGTATCTTGCTCCAAAATTTTTTAGAAATATGATGCAATGGGAACAGTTGCTCTCTTTAAGAAAGCATGGCGATAAAAACAAAAGGCTTAGAAAGGAAGAAAATGAAACCCGCCTAGGTTTTGAAGTAGATTATGATCGCGTAATTTTTTCTTCTGCATTCCGAAGTCTTCAAGATAAGACCCAGGTCATTCCACTTTCAAAAACATCATTTGTGCATACGCGTTTAACGCACAGTTTGGAAGTTTCGGTAGTTGGGCGCTCACTTGGAAGGAGCGTTGGCAAAGCAATTCTTAAAAAACATCCGCACTTGCACAATGTTCACGGATATCAATTCAACGATTTTGGCGCCATTGTGGCTGCCGCAGCCTTGGCACATGACATTGGAAACCCTCCCTTTGGGCATAGTGGTGAAAAAGCCATGGGCGATTACTTTCTTAATGGAAACGGCAAGCGTTTTAAAAATCAACTTACTGAAAAGGAATATCAAGATTTGGTTGCCTTTGAAGGAAATGCTAATGGATTTAAAATCTTAACTGAGTCCAAAAACGGCGTTGAAGGAGGGCTGCGATTGACCTATGCTACCTTAGGAGCTTTTATGAAATATCCCAAACAATCGCTTCCCAAAAAACCTACTTCACACATTGCCGATAAAAAATTCGGCGTTTTTCAAAGCGACATTGAATTTTTTAATGAAATAGTCCAGGAACTTGGTCTTTTAAACAGAGGAAATAACGGTTATTCCCGCCACCCCCTTACATTTCTTGTAGAAGCTGCAGATGATATTTGCTATACAATAATTGACTTTGAAGACGGTATAAACTTAGGTTTGATTGAAGAAGATATTGCGCTGGAATATTTGATTAATCTGGTTCGCAATAGTTTGAAAAAGGAAATTTATTCACGTTTGCAAACCGTACAGGATAGGTTGGCCTATCTGCGATCCTTGGCTATTAATACTTTAATCGCCGAAGCAGCATCTATCTTTATTGAAAATGAAGAAAAAATTCTGAGAGGAACTTTTTCCGAAGCATTGTTAAATAAAAGTCAATATAAAGCCCAGATTGCTGATATAATAAAGATTAGTGTTGAAAAAGTTTACCAAAGTACAGAGGTGATGGAAAAGGAAATAGCTGGTTATACCATATTGTCAACTTTGCTGGAAACTTTTACTGTTGCATATGAAAACTACCAAAGCGGAAAGGCTCGACACTATGATAAAATTATGATGCAACTTATTGGTTCCAATGCTCCTCAAAATCAATCTGTATATGAATATTTAATGGAGTGTTGCAATTATATTTCAAGGTTAACTGACGGGAATGCACTTCAAATTTTCCAAAAAATAAAAGGGAACTTGTAGTAAAATCAGGATTATAGGGTTTAAAAATGTTAAAAATTGAAATTTAGAGGGTTATATTGTCAATTTTATGATATTTTTAGCAATCCTTTTTTTTGGAATAAAAAATCAATATTTTATAGATAGATCTTATCTACACATTAATTACCTAAAAACTTAATTTAAAGCTTATGAAAAAAGTTCTTTACTTAATTATCATTTTTGCTGTAAATGTGTCTTTTGCACAGGATTACAGCAATTTGGTAAAAACGTATCTTCAGCAAAACCGATCGATGCATTCTTTGCAGCCACAGGATATTACAGATGTAACTATTTCCTCGCAGAGTTTTTCAAAAAGTATGCAGGCCCATAACGTATATGTTGAGCAACGTTATCAAGGCATTGAAATTTTTAACTCAACCTCTCCATTCGTTATAAAGGATGGGGCTGTTTATAGTGCTAAAATTTCTTTCACAGAAAACGTTTCGGCAAAGGTTAATAGTACTGCGCCATCAATATCGGCAGTGGGTGCTATTGGAAAGGCAGCCAACGCACTTGGCTTGCAGAGTCCTTCAAATTTGAATTTGATTGAAACCCTTTCAGACCACAATTACATTTTCTCTAATGGAAATATTTCTTTGGAAAACATTCCAGTAGAACTTGTATACCAAAAAATGGAAAATAATGGCAACTTGAGATTAGCTTGGAATTTGAGCATTTATCTTTTGGATGCATCGCATTACTACAGTGTTCGTATTGATGCTATGACTGGGGAGTTGTTGGAAACAATGGACTGGGTTGTAAGCTGTAATTTTGGTGCAGAAGCACATTCGCACTCAAACGAGCAAAGTGTTTTATTTGCCAATAAAAGTGAAGCTAGTGCCCTTGTTACAAGTGCCGCCGCAGCCTATCGCGTATTTCCTTTACCACTAGTTGGGCCCAACGATGGCGCAGATCAATTAGTGAATGATCCAGCAGACCCTGTAGCTTCTCCATTCGGATGGCATGATGTTGATGGGGCTCCAGGGGCAGAATACACATACACACGTGGTAATAATGTTATTGCACAAGAAGACAAAAATGGAAACAATGGATCAGGGGCAAAAGCCGAAGGCGGTCCAACACTTACTTTTGATTTTCCTTTTAACTTACCTCAAAATCCAAATTCATTTACCGATGGAGCCATTACCAATTTATTCTATATGAATAATATGATGCATGATGTTATGTTTCATTATGGATTTGATGAGGCTAGTGGAAACTTTCAAATAAAAAATTATACAGGGGCTCCAGGTGCTGGTGATTTTGTTTTTGCCGATGCCCAAGATGGTAGCGGAATAAACAATGCAAATTTTGGTACTCCTCCAGATGGTGGTGCGCCAAGAATGCAAATGTACCTTTGGACTGCTCCTGGTACTGTATTGGGAACCTATTTGACAGTAAATAATGGTCCGTTGTCAGGTCAATATTACGCAATGGATTCCAATTTCGCAGATCCATTGACAAATACTCCAATAACTGCAGATCTTGTAGTGGTTGAAGACGATAACTCAGGTAATTCAACAGATACTTATGATGGATGTGATAATATTACAAACGGATCAAGTATTTCAGGAAAAATAGCTGTTGTAAGAAGAGGTGAGTGTAACTTCACCGTTAAAGTATTAAATGCACAAAATGAAGGTGCAATAGCTGTAATAATTGTGAACGATGTGCCTTTAGAGCCAATTGTAATGGGCGGAAATGGCGCTCAAATTAATATTCCTGCAGTAATGATTTATCAATCTGATGGGGAAGCTTTAATTACTTCACTTTTAAATGGAGATACAATCAATGCAACTTTGGTAGATGATGGATCAGGAACTGACAACTTTCAGCGCGATGGCGATTTAGACAACGTAATTGTTGCTCACGAATATGGTCACGGAGTTTCAAACCGTTTAACTGGTGGGCGTCTTCAAGCAGGATGCTTGCAAAACCAAGAGCAAATGGGTGAAGGTTGGAGTGATTATTTAGGATTTGTACTTACAATGAAACCTGGCGATACCAGAAACGATCCTCGAGGAACGGGAACTTATGCTTTGGGTCAAGGAATTTCAGGGATAGGACTAAGGACCAACGCCTATAGTTCAGATTTTGCTGTCAATGATTTCACCTATGACGATATTAAGACCCAATCAGTTCCACACGGTGTGGGATCGGTTTGGGCAACTATGTTATGGGATTTAACTTGGGATTTAATAGACGTTTATGGTTTTGATCCAGACCTATATAATGGAACCGGAGGTAACAATATTGCTTTGCAACTTGTGCTTGATGGAATGAAGTTACAGCCTTGTAGCCCAGGGTTTGTTGACGGTCGTGACGCAATACTAGAAGCAGATCAAATTGCCTATGGTGGAGCAAACAGATGTTTAATCTGGAGAGCTTTTGCAAAGCGAGGTCTTGGTGAGAGCGCAAGCCAAGGAAGCTCTGGTAGCAGATCTGATGGTGCTGAGGCCTTTGACGTGCCTGCAGGATGTGAACTAGGAGTATCTGATAATGGTAATCTAGAAAACAACTTTATAGTTTATCCAAACCCATCAAATGGAGAGATTACAATCAAATCTCGTGTGGATGTTGGAGATGCAACAATATCAATTTTTGATATGAACGGAAGAAAAGTGTTTACACAGCAACTTGAACTTCATACTACTGCAAATGTAAATGCAAGTGGTCTTAACGCTGGAATTTATTTGATACAGATTGAAGGAGACAACCGTTCTCAAACATCTAAGTTGATAATTAATTAAAATAGAAATAGTTTTATATTGAAAAAGAGGCTCTTATGAGCCTCTTTTTTTATAAATAATTTTGAATGGTTTTATGGATTTCTTCCGAAGAAATACCCACTTGTTTTTGAAGTTCTTCAACAGTACCATGTTCAGGAAAAACATCGGGAACGCCCAATGGTTTAATTTTCTTCTGATAATTGTGAATAGCAGCAAAAGAAGTAATGCTTTCGCCCAAACCACCTACGGTAGTTCCATCTTCCACAGTAATTATAGTTTCGTATTTCTGAAAAACTTCGTGTAATAGTTCTTCGTCCAAAGGTTTTAAAAATCGAATATCAACGCAGCCCACTTTTTCTCTTTCTGAGGTGGAAAGCAAGTCAATTGCTTTCAGCGCATTCTGATTAATAGTGCCAATAGTTAATAAAAGTATTTTGCTGCCTTCTTTTAACACTTCGGCTTTTCCAATATCAATTAAATTAAATTCTTTTTGCCAATCAAGTATATTGCCTCTCCCACGCGGATAACGAATAAAAATTGGCAAGTCAAGGCCCTTTTGCGCAGTGAACATTATATTTCGGAGTTCGGTTTCATTACGAGGCGCAAAAATAATTACGTCTGGAATGCAGTTTAAAAATGCCAAATCGAAAATACCGTGGTGCGTTGCGCCATCCTCACCTACAATACCGGCACGGTCCAAGCAAAATATCACGGGTATTTTTTGAAGGCAAACATCGTGGATTACCTGATCGTAAGCCCGTTGCAAAAAAGTAGAATATATATTGCAGAAAACGGTAAAACCTTGTGTAACCATTCCCGCTGAAAAAGTTACTGCGTGTTGCTCTGCAATCCCAACGTCAAAAGCACGTTGGGGGAAAATATCCATCATAAATTTTAAGGAACTTCCCGTTGGCATTGCGGGGGTAATGCCAATAATTTTTTCATTTTCTGAAGCTAATTCAACCAATGTTTTTCCAAATACATCCTGAAATTTGGGAGGTTGCAATTCGTTATTTTTCGGTGGAAGATTTCCCGTAAGGGCATCAAATTTTCCGGGAGCATGATATACTACTTGGTTTTCTTCGGCTTGCCGAAGCCCTTTTCCTTTGGTTGTTATTATATGAAGTACTTTTGGTCCCGAAACATTTTTAAGTCTTTCCAATTCTGCAATTACCAAATCTAGATTATGCCCATCGATTGGCCCGGAATAATTAAAGTTTAATGCTTCAAAAATATTATCTGCCTCTTTTGCGCCATTCAATTTTACTTTGGTGAAATAATTTTTCAGCGCGCCTACGCTTGGATCAATGCCAATAGCATTATCATTCAGAATAATCAAAAGGTTAGTGTCAGTAACTCCTGCGTGGTTCAATGCTTCAAACGCCATCCCGCTGGCAATGGAGGCATCGCCTACAACGGCTATGTGCTGCCTATCCTCTTCGCCTTTTAATTTTGATGCAATTGCCATTCCCAAAGCTGCAGAAATTGCGGTACTGCTATGCCCAACCCCAAAAGTATCATAAATGCTTTCTGCTCTTTTTGGAAAGCCGCTTATACCGTTTAACTGTCTGTTGGTATGAAAAATTTCCTTCCTACCCGTTAGGATTTTATGTCCGTAAGCTTGATGGCCAACATCCCACACCAAAATATCATCGGGGGTATTAAAAACGTAATGTAAGCCGATGGTAAGCTCAACTACGCCAAGGCTCGCCCCCAAGTGACCTTCTTTGGTCGCCACTATATTTATAATAAATTCACGGAGCTCCTGCGCTATTTGCGGCAATTTTTCCTGTGGAATCTTCCGAAGGTCAGCTGGATAATTTATTGTATTTAGTATATTTTGCGGCACGGTGTAAAGATACAGTTATTGCGAATTTGTTAATTGATGAATTCGTTAATTTGTTAATTCGTAATTTCGTTTTTCAGTATCATTAAAAACATCAAAAAACTTGAGTATAATAAATCCCTACGACGATACTTATTTTATGAAAAGGGCCCTGCAAGAGGCCGAAATTGCTTATGATAAAGGTGAAATACCCATTGGTGCCGTAATTGTTGTAAACAACCAAATTATTGCGCGTTCACATAACCTTACTGAAACGCTGAATGACGTTACCGCACATGCCGAAATGCAAGCAATTACAGCTGCCGCTAACTATTTGGGAGGAAAGTATTTGATGAATTGTACGCTATATGTAACGATTGAGCCTTGCCAAATGTGTGCAGGGGCTTTGTTTTGGAGCCAGATTTCAAAGATTGTATATGGCGCAAGAGATGAACAGCGTGGGTGTATTGCATTAAATACTAAATTGCACCCTAAAACCCAGCTTACGGGAGGAGTTATGGCTGATGAAGCATCACAACTGCTAAAACGGTTCTTTATCGAGAAAAGGAACTTAAATTAAAATAAAAAGCCTTTCATTTTTGAAAGGCTTTTACAACTCGAAACGTATATCTTTTAGTCATGGATTACGCGCACTTGAGCCGCAACCATTCCTTTTCTTCCTTCTTCTTCAACATATTCTACTTTGTCACCTTCGTTAAGGGCTTCGCCGTTTAAGCCGGTTACGTGTACAAAAATGTCTTTTCCAGTTTCATCATTAGTGATAAAACCAAAACCTTTTGATTCGTTAAAAAATTTTACTGTTCCTTCCATTTTAAATAAAAAATAAATTAATAATAAGTTGCAAATGTATAATATTTATGATTTTAGTTGTTAAGAAAATGAAAATTTTTTGACAATGGATTAACACTCAAATCTTTTTTTCCTTTTGATAATCTTGCATTTTTTTGATATTCTCCTTGGTAAGCATATAGTCTTTCACGCTTTTGTTTTTCCAGCGGTAATAAATAAAGAGGGGCATGAGTATGAGAAATCCTACCATTAAGGAGAGACCAATAATTAAATTGCCCGTGGCTTCGTCTTCAGGTTTTAGGTAAAACCCGATGCCTAAAGAAATTAGCACCGAAATAAAGAGAACGCCAATAATGTATTTCATTTTTCCTTTTTATTAATTTCAAATTATTTTATTTTCCAGAAAAGTCAATCAATTTTCTGCGATAGGCAGTAAGTAGTTTTGATTTTGAAACAAAACCATAGTACTTACCATGGCTTATTACCGGAAGGTTCCAAGCCCCCGTGTCTTGAAATTTTTTCATAACATCAGTCATTTTATCTTCTTCTAAATTGATAATATTTGGAGGGCTGTGCATAAGCTCTTTTGCTTTCAGTTCCTCATAGAGGTTTTGATCAAACATTACGGGCCTAAGATCGTCTAGAAGGATAATTCCCTTTAGTTCATTCGTTTCTTTGTCCAGTACCGGAAAAAGATTTCTTTTAGATTTTACAACGGCTTGATGTACAATTTCACCTAANTTCATCTGTGGATAAATTGATACAAAATCACGTTCTATTACAGACTNTATATCCATGAGGGTGAGTACTGCGTGATCTTTGTCGTGGGTAATNAGTTCGCCCTTTTTGCCCAACTCCATTGCATAAACGGAATGAGGGATGAAATATTTGGTGATCGAAAAACTAATGGCAGCTGTAATCATTAATGGAATGAAGAGCTCGTACCCTCCGGTTACTTCAGCAATTAAAAATATTGCCGTAAGTGGTGCATAAAGCACTCCTGCCATTAAGCCCGTCATTCCTACTAATGTAAAATTACTTTCAGAAACGCCAGTTGGAAATAGCCCGCAGTTGTTCAGAATTTTTGCGACTACGTTACCCATTATGCTTCCCATAAATAGTACTGGGGCAAAAATACCACCTACGCCTCCTGCGCCAAAAGTAAGGGCACTGGCTATAATCTTAAAAAAAACCAATCCTACCAAGAGTGCAATAACGATCCAAATATTGCTCAATTCCAAGTGAAAAATATTATTCTGAAGTGCTATTTCTGGATTTCCTTTTACTAAATTGTTGATTACGTCAAACCCTTCACCATACAGCGGAGGGATAAAATAGACGAGTATCCCCAGTCCCAAACCACCTGCAAGTAAGCGCTTTCCGGGAGAATTTATTTTTTCGAAAAAAGTTTGTATGCTCGCATAAACCTTAGTGAAATATACGGAGGTAAAACCGGCGGCTAAGCCTAAAATCATATAAAAGGGAACGTCACTAAGGTAGAAAGCATCTGTATTTTTAAAAGGTAGCAAAACATCACTTCCAAAAAAGAAATAAGATGTAAGTATTCCTGAAATTGATGCCAGCAAAAGCGGAAGCATAGATGCCAATGTTAAATCAAGGCTAAAAACTTCTATCGCAAAAATCAGTGCTGCAATAGGTGCCTTAAAGATGGATGCCATTGCTCCTGCCGCCGCGCATCCAATCAATAGTGTTCTGTTTGCCTGATTAAGGTGTAAAACGCGCGATAGGTTTGAACTTAATGCCGCNCCTGTTGCAACCGTAGGGCCTTCAAGACCCACAGATCCTCCAAAACCAACAGTTATAGGGGCTGTGAGAATACTACCAAACATTTGGTAGCGCTTTATAAAGCCTTTCTTTTTTGAAATTGCAAATAGGGTGGAAGGGATACCGTGGCTTACCTTTTTTCGTATTACATATTTTATGATGATATAGACAAGGATAAGCCCAAGGATGGGAAACACAAAATAAAAAGCAGTATGATAATACTGAATTAAATTCCCTTCAAGCAAATGCTGGATAAAGTGCGTAAGGTTTTTAAGGATAACCGCGCCAACACCCGCCAAAAACCCCACAACAATAGCTATTAAATACACAAACTGCGTTTGCGAGATGTATTTAATACGCCAAATAAGAAAGCGTGTTAGTAATGTTCTTTTTTGTGTGGGCATTGGATTTCTAATTCTGTATTTAATTTGTCAAAATCCTGTGGAAAAATTTGATATAAGGTTTCCACATAATCTCTATTGTTATAATAACCATTGGCGAAATCTATTGTTGCATCTGCAAGCAGTTTTTTCGCCGCTTCACAATCTGATTTTTCCTTTAGAATTAAAGCTTTATAATATTTTCCGTCTGCAGAATGGCTCCTATTGTAATAAAGCAGTTTGTNNAAATNTTTTAANGCTTCTTCAAAATTACGCTTTTCATAATAAGCAATTCCACGGTAAAGAAATGCCGTTGGCTCTGCCCAATCCTCGCCGCTTTCTTCTGTAATCTGGGTTAAATATTTATCAAAATAACTAATGGATTTCTCATAATCCTTTAATCCCAAATAGGCAATGCCACGCCAATAATCTACACTGTGGCCTTGTGGAGCATCTGTAAAATTGGGGGTCAAAGTATCGGAAGCATCAAAATCTGCAATTGCTTTTTTGTAGTCACGATAAAACCATAAATAATTGTAGCCTCTGTAAGGTTGCCAAATNNCAGCATTACAGGCTACGGCTTTGTCCATTTCAATTTTCCATTTATTCGGCATACCTCGTTTTAAATAGGCTACGGAAAGTTCANGNANAGCATCACAATTATCTGGGTCTACCGCTATAGCTTCTTCTATANGGGTCATGCTTTTTGGTGATCCCTGGGGGAGATGACTTCCTCCCTCAAAAATTTCGACAGATAATTTTTTGCGATCTTCTTTGGAAAGTGCGTTGTAATCCTTGCTTTTTTCTGAACATGAAAATGCCAGAACTAGCGCGAATATACTAAGGAAGTATTTCGATAATTTCTCCATTTTCAATTTTATAGGATACGTAATGATAATAGTTTTGAGGAATTTCATCAACTGTGTAAATTGCCCAGTGTGAAGGATCTGACGTTATTTTTAAAAGCTGTGCAACCATTTCTTTGGTATGCGAAACTTCTTNATAATCTTTATTGATTTCAATAATCTCGAACCAACCGGGATTGCCTTCGCAGTTTACCAAAAATCTGAAATTTACATAACCTGAATCTGTATAACCTTCGTTTTTATATGTTTTAAGAACATTTTCCTTAAATGTTCTTTTGTTGTTTTGGTATGCATCAAACGGTGCACCGTGGTGGGTTTTATAAATTGTACCATCTCCACAAAGCTGAAAATTATCATTTAGTAACGCGGTCTCTTGGTCTATATAGCCTATATAATGCGGATATTTACTTTCATCTGTCTTAAACTTTCCGTAGAAATTATAATAAATATAGCTGCTGTAACCCACAAAGGCTAAAACAANAATGCCAANAACTATNGCTGTAATCTTTATGGGTTTTTTCCAATTCATCTTTAAAGCTATCAAAAAATCCTGCAAGTGCAGGATTTTTTTATTATGATTTTATTTCAACTTTTAAATGAAGTTCTTCCAATTGTTTTTCATCAATTGGCGCAGGGGCGTCAATCATTACATCACGNCCAGCATTATTTTTGGGGAAAGCAATAAAATCGCGGATAGTCTCCTGCCCGCCCAAGATTGCTACCAACCTGTCCAGACCAAAAGCGATGCCGCCGTGCGGAGGTGCGCCATATTGNAAAGCGTCCATCAAAAAGCCAAACTGTGCTTTTGCCTCTTCAGGTGTGAAGCCCAAATAATCAAACATCAATGCTTGTGTTTTTTTATCGTGAATCCGTATCGATCCGCCTCCGATTTCGTTTCCATTTAAAACCAAATCGTAAGCGTTTGCTTTTACTTCGCCAGGATTGGTGGCCAAAAGCTCCAACTGCCCGGGTTTTGGGGAAGTAAAGGGGTGGTGCATGGCGTGGTAACGCTCGGTTTCCTCATCCCATTCCAAAAGCGGGAAATCCACTACCCAAAGTGGGGCGAATTCATTGCTTTTACGCAGCCCAAGTTGCTCAGCCAAATGCATGCGCAAAGCACTCAACTGTGTTCTCGCTTTGTTTTTTGCTCCGGAAAGTACACAAATTAAGTCGCCTGGTTTTGCCCCAGTTGCTTCCGCCCACTTTNCCAAATCCTCTTCAGTGTAAAATTTATCTACGGAAGATTTATAGCTGCCATCTTCGTTGCAGCGAACGTAAACCATTCCCATTGCTCCAATTTGTGGACGCTTCAGCCAATCTATTAAATTGTCTATTTCTTTTCTTGTGAAATTATTTCCGCCGGGAACGGCTATTCCCACAACCAATTCTGCTTGATTGAAAACGTTGAAATCTTTGTGTTGCGCNACGGCATTTAATTCTCCAAACTCCATCCCGAAACGAATGTCTGGCTTGTCATTTCCGTATTTTGCCATCGCTTCGTCNTAGGTCATTCTCGGGAATTCGGAAATTTCAACNCCATTAATTTCNTTCAACAAATGTTTNGTCAAACCTTCAAAAGCATTNANAATATCTTCTTGCTCCACGAAAGCCATTTCGCAGTCNATNTGTGTGAATTCCGGCTGGCGGTCTGCACGCAAATCCTCATCGCGGAAGCATTTNACTATTTGNAAATANTTATCCAANCCNCCCACCATCANNAANTGCTTAAANGTTTGNGGTGATTGCGGAAGGGCGTAAAANTGNCCTTCATTCATTCGCGAAGGGACCACGAAATCGCGTGCGCCTTCTGGGGTTGATTTTATTAAATAAGGCGTTTCCACTTCAACAAACCCTTCATTTGAAAGATAATTACGAACGGCAATGGCCACTTTGTGGCGGAAAATAAGATTCTCACGAACGGGTTTTCTGCGGATGTCGAGGTAACGATATTTCATCCGTAAATCCTCCCCGCCGTCGGTTTCATCTTCTATGGTGAAGGGAGGGGTGAGGGATTCATTCAGTATAGTTAGTTCAGAAACCAAAATCTCAACATCGCCGGTTGGCATGTTTGGATTTTTGCTTTCACGCTCAATTACGGTACCCGTTACTTGTATAACAAACTCGCGCCCCAGTTTTGTGGCTTTTTCCATTACTTCTTTTGAAGTTCTTTCCTCATCAAAAATAAGTTGGGTAATGCCGTAACGATCCCGAAGGTCTACCCAGACCATAAAGCCTTTGTCGCGGGTTTTTTGTACCCAGCCTGCCAGAGTTACCGTTTTATTTATGTCTGCCGCGCGAAGCTGGCCGTTGTTGTGCGTTCTGTACATTTTATTCTAAAAAAAATTGAGACGGCAAATTTAATAAGTATTAAATGAATTGTTATGGTTTTGAAGGGATTATTATTTAGGACAAGCGGGTTTACAAATACACAAATTTTTAAAATAAGAAAAGACCTGCCTATTTTTTAAAATCCGACAGGTCTTTGTGCAATACAACTTTAACTTTTGCCATATTTTTATGGCATTTTATATGTCATATGATGTGACAGAATCTCTATTGATTCTCGCTTATCAATAGTTCTTTCGCCTTCTGTTTCTTCAGCTCCTTCATCCTACGCTTTTTTCTGAATTTAATTTTGGCACGGTTTACCAAATAGAACATTACCGGTACCACAATCAGAGTCAAGAAAGTTGCGAATATCAATCCGAAGATTACCGTCCACGCCAGAGGTCCCCAGAATATTACGTTATCACCACCTATATAGATATTTGGGCTATAATCTGTAAAAAAGCCAAAGAAATCTATGTTAAGACCAATGGCTAATGGAACAAGCCCAAGCACAGTGGTAATTGCGGTAAGCAATACGGGGCGCAAACGCGATTTTCCCCCTGCCACGATCAAGTCAAAATACTGGCGCTTGGTAAGCATATCGTCATCGTCCATTTCCAATTCTTGCATCTTTCGGTCTATAAGAATCTGGGTGTAGTCTATCAATACAATGGCGTTGTTAACCACAATTCCCGCCAGCGAGATAATACCCATCATGGTCATAATAATTACGAAATCCATCTGGAAAACCACCAGACCAATAAACACGCCCGCCAAACTTAATACAATGGCCGTCAAAATGATGATAGGCTTGCTTATGGAGTTAAACTGGGCTACAAGAATGAGCATAATACCACCCATAGCATAAAACAGCGCCAAGAGCAGGAAGCCCATATTGTCTGCTTGTTCTTCTTGCTCGCCCGTAAAGGCCAGGTTAATGTCTTTTGGCAGCTCGTAGTTTTGCAGTTCAACCTTTAGGTCATTTACAATTTCTGTTGCGTTATACCCTCCAAGCACGTTGGAATATACGGTTATGGTCCGCTTTAAATCTTTCCTTTTAATAGAACTAAAGGAAGCTGTGTTGTTTTTTGAGACCATAGCCGAAATAGGCACCTGCACAATTTTTCCTTGGTTGTTACGGAAGGTGATGGGCTGGTTGAATAAGGCACTTTCGTCATACCGGGATTTATCGGAAAGGCGCACGTTTATTTCATAATCGTCATCGCCTTCTTTATAGGTGGAAGCTTCCTCCCCAAAAATTGCGCGGCGCAAGGTTTGCCCAATCTGTCCTGTAGAGATTCCCAATTGACCCGCCTTTTCACGATCCACGGTCACGTCCATTTCGGGTTTGCTTTTATTAACGTCAATTTTCAACTCTTCAATACCGCTAATGCCAAGCCCTTCAATATAGGAGCGTAGGTTTTCTGCTTCACGAAGCATTTCTTCATAATCCTCACCGCTCAATTCTATATTAATTGGGTAACCCACTGGTGGGCCAGCGGCATCTTTTTCAACAATAATGGATGCTCCAGGGAATCCTTTTACGGCATTGCGCACTTCTTCCAATACCGTACTACTCTTTACACCACGGCGCAGTTGGAAGTCGCGCATGGAAAGGGTTATTTTCCCTTTTTGCGGCATCTCGTTGCTCTGGCCCCCATCTGTCTGAGGATTTCCTGCTCCTTGCCCCACCTGCGAAATGGCAGATTCTACCATATAATTGTAACCATTGTCATTGTATTTTTCAATGGCATCAAAAACGCGCTGCTCTACTTTTTTTGTAAGCTCGTTGGTTTTTTCAATGTCGGTGCCCTGCGGATATTCTATGTAAGTAATTATTTGGTTCGGCTCATTTTCCGGAAAGAAAAGCACGTTGGGTTGCGCAAGACCCACCAAAACAAAAGACATAATTAAAAGTGCAATCGTTCCGAAGAAAAATACATAGGCCTTTTTTCCGCGCAAAGCGTATTTTAAGGTCTTTTCGTAAAAATTCTCTAATTTCTTCAATGATTTATACTGAAAGTAATCTACTGCACCTGCTAATACATATTTATATAGCCAAAGTAAAAGAGCAGCCAGTATTGCCAAATTTCCGAAACCTCGGAAAGCGGCTACATCCATTGCAAAACCAGCAATAAGGAGTAGGGCGCCAACACCTAATAAAATAAGACTCCAGCGAACAAGTTTCTTCTTTGTAAGTGGTTCTTCTTCAGTTTTCATAAACTCTGAAGTAAGCATTGAGTTTATTATCAAGGCCACAAATAGTGATGATGAGAGTACCACCGAAAGTGTTATGGGGAAATAAATCATAAACTTACCAATCATTCCCGGCCAAAGACCAAGTGGGAAAAATGCCGCAAGCGTTGTGGCCGTAGAGGCAATGATGGGCCAAGCAATCTCGCCCATTCCCTGTTTTGCAGCTTTTCGGGGCGACATTCCTTCGCTCATTAGCGTATATACATTCTCCACTACCACAATACCGTTATCCACTAACATTCCCAGACCCATAACGAGCCCGAAAAGCACCATAGTATTTAATGTAAAGCCTAGGGATGAAAGGATAAACAAGGACATTAACATGGAAAGCGGTATAGCAAAACCTACAAAAAGAGCATTTCTAAAGCCAAGGAAGAACATCAACACGATTACCACCAACAAAACCCCGAAAATGATGTTGTTTACCAAATCGTTCACTTGGTTTTCAGTCTTTATGGATTGGTCGTTGGAGAGGCTTATATGTAAACTTTTTGGCAAGTAGTTTTCCTGTTCCTCGGCAACAATTTTTTTAATCTGCTCAACTGCTTCAATCATATTTTTACCAGCACGCTTTTTCACGTCGAGCATTACCACAGGTTCGCCGTATTCACGGGCATAGGTTGTGGGGTCTTTTTCCTTAAATTTTATATCGGCAATGTCTTTTAAGAAGATAATTCCATCGTCCTTTTTTACCACTACATTTTCAAGTTCCTTCGGACTTTCAATCTCGCCTGTAATACGAATGTTCTTTTGTACGCCATTCGTGATAATATTTCCTCCCGAAATAGTGTTGTTCTCACCTTTAACAGCATTTATAATATTGTCAAAACTTACTTGTGAAGCGGTCATCTTATAAATGTCAACCGCTATTTCTACCTCTTTTTCCTCGGCGCCACGAATGGTCGCTTCTTTTATTTGTGGAAGCAATTCTATCTTGTCTTGAAGATATTCGCCATATTCCTTCAACTGCTGTACAGGGTAATCTCCCGTTAAGTTGATATTGAGGATGGGCATTTCTTCAGAAAAATTAAGATCAAAAACATTGGGTTCTACCTTGGCCCCATTTGTGAGCGTGGGCCAAGTGGTTTCAGACTTTACTTGATCTACTTTGTCCTTTACTAATTGTTTGGCTACAGGAATTTCTACATTTTCCTCAAATTCAACAATGATGATGGAATAATCCTGAAGTGTGGTAGAAGTAATTTCCTTTACGCCTCCCACGTCTTTAAATTCCTCCTCCAAAGGTTCGGTGATGAATTTTTCTACGTCTTCTGCAGAATTTCCGGGGTTTACGGAGCTTACATAAATTTTAGTCTCAATAATTTCAGGAAAAGCCTCACGTGGCATACTGTAATAGGCGAAGGCACCCAAGAATAGGATGATGGCCATAATTACATAGACCGTCATTTTATTGTCAATGGCCCAAGATGATATGCTAAATTCTTTATACGGGTTCTTGCTCATAATGCAATGGGTTTCTTAGTTTTTGATAGTTACTTTTTGGCCGTCGCGAAGCGTTTTCGCTCCTTCCTTAATAATGGTATCCCCTTTTTTAAGACCCGATTTTACCTCTGTGTGGTTTTCATAAGATAGGCCAGTTTCAAGAAGTACACGTTTGGCAACTCCCACAGAATCGTTAACTGGTTGGTAGAGGTAAGCGATTGTTTCGCCAGCCGCATTTTCCTGTAAAATGTTCTCGGGAACGGTAATCACGTTTTCAGCAGTGTAATCGTTTACTTTTACCGTGGCGATGAGGTTTGGTTTTACCATGCCGTCTTTGTTTGGAATTTCCACCTGAATATCAAAACTTCTGTTGTTTGGATTTATATAATTGCTTACCTGACTTACAGTGCCAGTGAATTCCTCATTGATAGAAGCCAAATTAACCTTTACCTGTGTCCCCTTTTTGATGTTTTTAAGATAGGTTTCTGGGATGGAAGCCTTTACATACATATCGCTCAAATTCACTAAGCGTATTACTGGCGTTTGCCCTGGAACAACTACTTGTCCGGGGTCAGAAATAATTTCATCAACCACGCCACTAAAGGGTGCGGTAATTACGGTTTTTGCTAACTGTGAACGTAATTGTTGCGTCACGCTCTTGGCAGACTCATAATTGGTCTTTGCCTGTAAATATTGTATTTCGGAACCTATCTTTTGTTCCCAAAGCCTTTGTTGTCTTTCAAAAGTGGTTTGTGCCAATGCCATTTGTGCTTCCTGCTGTGCAACTTGGCTGGAAAGGCCACCATCGTCAATTTTTGCCAAACGCTGTCCTTTAGAAACGCGTTGGCCTTCCTTCACATAAATATTAGTTAATACACCAGAATATTCTGCATTAAGTACCACATTTTGGTCTGTTTCAACATTGCCTTGAACCTCTACGAAATGTTTAAAAAGTGTGTCTTTTATAATTTCGGCTGTAACGAGTGCTGGACGGTCCTTTTTTTCATGTTTCTCGATGTATTGATTAAGTTTGTCGATTTCGGATTTCAGTTCGCGTTGCTGATTGTTAAGCTCAGCACGCTTTGCTTTTACCGCCGACATATCCCCAGAATCAATTACTGCCTCAACAGATTGGTTGTCACCGCCGCAGGAAGCTAGGGTGATTAGGGTTATAAGGATTAGGATTACTTTTTTCATTTGTTGATTATTTAAAAGTCGATTAGTTTTTAAGTTTTTTAATATTTTCCCTTTATTTCTTCCGAATTAATTCGCAGTTGCGGAATATTCAAAACAGTTTCAAGATTAGCTTTTTCGTTTATTACCTCTAGCATCGCTTGAAAATATTGTTGTTGGGCAGTATATAACTGCGTTTGTGCCTGGCGAAGATCAAAACTGCTTGAAAGGCCTTCCGTAAACTTTATCTGGTTTTTGTTTTCAATACGTTCAGACAACGCAAGGTTTTTCTTTGAATTTTCATAATTTTCAATGGCAAATTGATAATTGCTTTGCGCCGTAGTCAGGTCTAATTTTATCTGTTGCTGCGTCTGTTCAAATTCCGTCTTTGCTTGATCGAGTGCAATTCTTGTTCGCTGGCTGGCAGCACTCCGCATTCCACTGCTGAATATGGGAATGTTAAGGCTTACACCCAGCACTGAAGACTGAAACCACTTTTGGTCACCGTTTAAAAAAGTAAAATCATTACTATTAGCAGAGGTTCCGTAATTGACAAAAGCAGATAGACTGGGTAAAAACTTGCTTTTTTCCAAACGGTTTTCAAAATAACGTTGTTCAATTAGGTTTTGTGCAATTTTATAATCTACGTTGTCTTCTATATTTAGGGAAGCATCCAAAAGCGCAAGACTGATGTTTTGGTTTGCAAGCGCATCAAGGTCATCTGTTAAAGTTACGGGTGCTTCCACAGCTATTCCCAAGGCTAGGTTGAACATTTGTTTAGCAATGGCCTGACTTCTTCGGGCGTTGTTTAGCTGTGTTTCAATATCCAAAAGGGTTATTTCCAACTGCTCAACGCTTTCTTCCTCTGCCAACCCATTCTCAAAGATTTTACGGGTTTCGTTGAGATTGTCCTCAAGATTGGTTTTATTCTTTTCAAATATATCCACGAGTTCCTGCGCCAGTAAAACACTTCCGTAAGCATTTATAACGCCTTTGCGAACTTCCAATCTAGTTTTTTCATTGATGTTCTCGGAATATCTCAAAAAAGATTTGGCAGCTTTAAGCCCTACCAGATAACTTCCGTCAAAAATTAACTGGTTTAAGGTAGCTACAGCATTTGCGTTTTGTTTGGTTCCAAAAGTTACCGGAACAAAAGTGCCTGGCTCACCTCCAGTAATTTCGGCCGGCAAAAGTGTAACGGGCTGTTTTAGATTGTTGTTGTAAGATACTTTTGCATCAATTTGCGGTAATCCGCTTGCGGTGGTTTCCCACTTTTGTTTGATAGCCTTCGCAATATCACGGCGTGCGTTAATGGATGTATAATTGCTATCCAGCGCAAAGGTAACGGCCTCTTGTAGGCTAAAACTGTATTCCTTTTGTTGTTGCGAAAAACCTAAGGTTACAGACAGTAATAAACTGAAAATTAAAAGTCTTTTAGTCATTGGTTTGGTGCTCTTTGATGAATTTTTTTAGTGTTACAAAACCTTCCGGGGTTACAATTCCACGAATATGATATTCAAGATATTCCTCGGTTAGGAATTGGGTTGAAAATTTTTCAATCGGAAAAAGGTTTTGGTCTTTTATTCCGTGAATGCCCAAAAAATAAAGCCTTGCGATAAAATCTATGTTCAGGTTGCTTCGGTATAAGCCTTGCTCAATGCCCCTGCGAAGATTTTTTCTGGTACACTCCATCATTTTTTCAAAATGGCTTTCCTTTATGCCTTCAAAAATTTCGGGATAGTATTTTTGAAGTTGATATTGCGGTGATGACTGTTCTACTTCAATGGTTCCCGTTACAAATTTTTTAATTTCGAAAAGTTCTTCAATGGGGTTTTGTTCAAGAGAACAAATCTCATCAATACCTGTTGTGATATTATGCAGAACATTACACGTACATTCCTTGACAAGGGCTGTCTTGTTCTTAAAGTGCGTATAAATGGTTTTTTTCGAAATGGCCATTTCATTGGCAATATCGTCCATAGTTACACTCTTAAAGCCAAGCTTAAGGAATAAATCTGTCGATTTTTGAATTATTTTATCTTTCATAGCGAGCGCAAAGATATGTCGGGAAACTTTTAAAACAAAAATAGTTTCCAAAGTTTTATTTTATTTAACAGAAGCTTAACACTAGGGCATTTTGCTGCTATAAATTGTGTGCTTTGAAATGCTTGTTTTACTTTAGCCGAAATTTTCTTCAACCATGGAAATTCTGAAAAAATACAACGACGACCTTCAAGAATATCTTGCCAAAGCTGTTTCACATAAAAAGCCACGACAGCTCTATGATCCCATAAAATACATACTCTCGTTAGGAGGCAAGCGTATTCGTCCCGCATTGACATTAATGGTGTGCGATTTTTTTGGTACAGATTATAAAAAAGCAATGAGTGCTGCTCTTGCAGTGGAGCTGTTTCATAATTTTTCGCTAATTCACGACGATATTATGGATAATGCCCCGCTGCGAAGGGGGAAAAGGACAGTTCATGAAAAATGGGACGTGAATACGGCGATTCTTTCTGGAGACGCAATGTTGATTTTGGCCTACCGTTTTTTTGAAAATTATGAGCCACAAATGTTCCAAGAACTGGCAAAACTTTTTAGTGAAACAGCACTGCAAGTTTGCGAAGGCCAACAACACGACATGGATTTTGAAACCCGAGACGATGTGACCCTTGTGGAATATATCCAGATGATAGACCACAAAACTGCAGTATTATTGGGAGCAGCAATGAAAATGGGCGCAATCGTAGCGGCGGCTTCTGAAACTGATAAAGATAAAATCTATCAATTTGGAAGAAATTTAGGCATCGCTTTTCAGTTGCAGGATGATTATTTGGATGTTTTCGGCAATCCGGAAACCTTTGGAAAACAAGTGGGCGGTGATATTATTTCAAATAAAAAAACCTTTCTTTACCTCATGGCTGTTGGGCAGGGAACTTCAACCCAAGCGGAAGAACTGGATCATCTTTTTAGCATAAACCCCAAAAACCCAGCTGATAAAATTCTGACTGTAAAAGAAATCTTTTTAAACTCCGGTGCGGCAGAAGCTACACGAAAGGAAATCGAAAAATACAGTAACCATGCATACTCATTGCTGGATGACATTAACATTTCTGATGAAAAGAAAGCAATGTTTCGTAGTTTTGGAAACGATTTGATGAAACGGAATGTCTAAAAAAAATACTGGTAAAAATCTATTTTATCGAGAAATCCATTTGGGAATATTTTAAGATTTTAAACCGTATAAATCTGAATAATACAGTCAGCTAGTTGCTATAATTATTGTATTTTTGTACCGTTTTATCAAAAAGACCCATTTGTATATTTATCATGGATAAATTTTCCTTCTTAAACGCGGTTCACCCATCACATATCGCGGAACTTTACGAAAAATATTTACAATACCCAGACAGCGTTGAACCTAGTTGGAGAGCTTTTTTTCAAGGCTTTGATTTTGGTTCTGAAAACACGGCACACGAGTTTTTCGGCATAAGCGAAGGGGCACAAGCGCCCCAACTTGCAGAGGGAGATAATTGCGAGGATGTTGTAAAGGAGTTTCAAGTTGTAAAGCTTATTGATGGTTACAGGACCCGAGGGCATCTTTTTACCAAGACAAACCCCGTTCGTGAACGCAGAAAATATACACCCACGCTTGCTTTGGAAAATTTCGGGCTTTCCCAACACGATCTAAAAGCTACTTTTAAGGCGGGAGAAATTCTGGGCATAGGTGAAACTACGCTGGAGGAAATTATAAAGCACCTTGAAAGCATTTATTGCGATTCTATCGGGATTGAATATATGTACATTCGCAAGCCTGATGAAATTCAATGGATTCAACAGAAGTTGAATATAAACGATAATCAGCCCAATTTTTCTAAAGAACATAAAAAGCACATTTTAAAGAAGCTTAACGAGGCTGTAGCTTTTGAGAGTTTTCTTCACACAAAATACGTTGGCCAGAAAAGGTTTTCTTTGGAAGGAGGCGAAAGCTTGATTCCTGCTTTGGACACCTTGATAGAAAACGCCGCAGAAAAAGGCGTTGAAGAATTTGTAATGGGTATGGCCCACCGTGGTCGTTTGAGTACACTTACGAATATCTTCGGCAAAAGCGCAAAAGATATTTTTAGCGAATTTGACGGTAAAGACTACGCACAGGATATTTTTGACGGCGACGTAAAATATCACTTAGGTTGGACTTCCAAAAGAAAAACAGAATCCGGAAAAGAAATTAATCTAAACATTGCCCCCAACCCTTCGCATTTGGAAACAGTGGGTGCAGTAGTTGAAGGAATAACTAGGGCCAAGCAAGATGACCATCACAAAGACAATCCAAACAAGGTTCTGCCAATAATCGTTCACGGCGATGCGGCAATTGCAGGACAAGGTATTGTTTATGAAATTGTACAAATGGCGCAGTTGGATGGCTACAAAACCCAAGGAACAATTCATATTGTAGTTAATAATCAGATTGGTTTCACCACAAATTATTTGGATGCCCGCTCTTCCATATACTGTACCGATGTGGGAAAGGTGACCCTTTCACCTATACTTCACGTAAATGCTGATGATGTGGAAGCAGTGGTACATGCCATGAACTTTGCATTGGATTTTAGAATGGAATTTGCTCGCGATGTTTTCATCGATTTGTTGGGCTATAGAAAATATGGCCATAACGAGGGAGATGAACCTAGATTTACGCAGCCAAAACTTTATAAAGCTATTGCAAAGCACAATAACCCACGCGATATTTATGCTGAAAAACTCATTGCAGAAGGTATTATTGAGAAAGGTTATACAGACAAATTAGAGCAGGAATACAAGGATAAGCTGGAAGAAAACCTAGAGGATTCCAGAAAAGAAGATAAAACTACCATCACTCCTTTTATGCAAGATGAATGGGACGGTTATGATTATGCCGAGGAAGATAAAATGATGGAAGCGGTTGATACTACTTTTGATTTAAAAAAGCTGGATGAAATTGCAGAAGTGATTACCAAATTGCCCGAGGATAAAAAATTCCTGAGAAAAATAGCCAAACTTGTTGAAGCAAGGCACCAAATGTATTTTGAAGACAACAAATTGGATTGGGCGATGGGAGAATTGCTTGCGTATGGTACTCTTTTAAAAGAGGGGCACGATGTGCGTATGAGCGGACAGGATGTGGAACGCGGAACATTTTCGCACCGCCATGCCGTTATAAAAGTTGAAGACAGTGAAGAAGAAGTAGTGCTTCTAAACCATTTAAAAGGCGACCAGGGCGACTTTTATATATACAATTCCCTACTTTCGGAATACGGCGTAGTAGGATTTGATTATGGTTATGCAATGGCTAGCCCGAAAACCTTAACGCTTTGGGAGGCACAGTTTGGAGATTTCAGTAATGGAGCCCAGATAATGATAGATCAATATATATCTGCGGCCGAAGACAAATGGAAACTGCAGAACGGTTTGGTAATGCTTTTGCCGCACGGCTATGAAGGTCAGGGTGCAGAGCACTCATCAGCTAGAATGGAGCGCTACCTTCAACTATGTGCCACCGACAATATGTTTGTGGCAGACGTAACTACACCTGCGAATCTTTTTCATCTATTCAGAAGACAGATGAAAGTGAATTATCGCAAACCTTTGATTGTATTTACTCCAAAAAGTTTATTGCGTCATCCAAAAGTGGTTTCAACTAAGGAAGAAATGGCGAATGGAAGTTTCCAGATGGTAATTGATGATTCAGAGGCTAAAGCATCAAAAGTGAAAACCTTAGTTTTTGTTACAGGAAAATTCTATTACGATCTGCTTGAAAAACGAGAGGAACTGAAAAGAGATGATGTGGCTTTGGTTCGTGTGGAGCAATTATTCCCATTGCCAACAGATGAAATGAAGAAAATTCTAAAAAAATACAAAAATGCAGATGATGTAGTTTGGGCTCAGGAAGAACCTAAAAACATGGGCGCCTATTCACACATTTTAATGCATTTTGAAGAAGCAAGGGATTTTAGGGTTTGCAGCAGAAAAATGTATGCTGCTCCTGCAGCGGGTAGTACTGTGAGGTCAAAAGCCCGTCACGCCAAAGTGATTGAAAACGTGTTTGATAAAAATATGGATTAGTTTTTCTGAAAATTTTTACAGAAAGAAAAAAAGAAATTAAATTTAAAGAATTGTAAACCTAGGGTTTATATAAATTAAAGAACGTATGGCATTAGAAATGAAAGTCCCTTCACCAGGGGAATCCATCACAGAAGTAGAAATTGCATCATGGCTTGTAAAAGATGGTGATTATGTGGAAAAAGACCAAGCAATCGCTGAAGTGGATAGCGACAAAGCAACACTTGAACTTCCAGCAGAAGCCAGTGGAATTATCACATTAAAAGCTGAAGAGGGCGATACGGTTGCCGTGGGAGAAGTAGTTTGCCTAATAGACACAGATGCTAAAAAGCCAGGTGGTGATGCTGAAAAGAAATCTGATAAAAAAGAGGAGGCCCCAAAAAAGGCAGAAGTCAAAAAGGAGACTCCTTCAAAACCTTCAACTCCTAATCAAGAGCAGGATAATAAAACCTATGCTACGGGGTCACCTTCCCCTGCAGCCAAGAAAATCCTTGATGAGAAAGGTGTCGCTTCAAAAGATGTAAAGGGTACAGGACGTGATGGGCGCATAACTAAAGACGATGCAACAAAAGCTACCCCTTCTATGGGAACTCCCGGTACAGGTAGTCGTGGCAGCGAGCGCAAAAAGCTCTCTATGCTCCGCAGAAAAGTCGCCGAGCGTTTGGTTTCAGCAAAAAATGAAACCGCAATGCTTACTACTTTTAATGAAGTGGACATGACTGCTATTTTTGAGTTGCGAAGCCAATACAAAGAGCAGTTTAAAGAAAAGCACGGTGTGGGTCTTGGTTTTATGTCATTCTTTACTTTGGCGGTGGTTCGCGCGCTTGAATTGTATCCAGACGTTAACTCCATGATTGATGGCGATTATATGATAACATATGATTTCAAAGATATATCCATTGCTGTTTCTGGACCAAAAGGATTGATGGTTCCGGTGATTAGAAATGCTGAAAATCTAAGCTTCAGAGGCGTTGAGGATGAGGTGAAACGGCTCGCTATAAGAGCTCGCGACGGACAGATTACTGTTGATGAAATGACCGGCGGAACGTTTACCATCTCAAATGGAGGTGTATTTGGAAGCATGCTCTCCACCCCAATTATAAATCCACCGCAGTCTGCAATTTTGGGAATGCACAATATTGTTGAACGTCCTATAGTCCGTGACGGCGGTATTGTTGTGGCGCCCGTAATGTATGTTGCCCTTTCTTATGACCATAGAATTATTGATGGCCGCGAATCAGTTGGATTTTTGGTTGCAATAAAAGAAGCATTGGAGAGCCCTGAGGAACTTTTAATGGACAATGATGTAAAGCGCGCATTGGAGTTATAAATCAAAAAGAAGATAAAATAAAAATCCGGCCTGTAGAGCCGGATTTTTTTGGTTAGTTAGGAAACATCTTCTTAGTAAAAAATAATGGTATTGATCAAGTTTAATAGAAGAATCAAAATAATCGAAATAGTTAGTACCAGAACTACAGGTTTTTTAGTAGTTTCAGGAGTACGTATATCCTTTTCTTTTTCTTCTATATAAACTGTATCTTTCATAGGGTAAATATCAGATATTATATAGAAAAATAAAATACGTGGTAACACGTAATTTTTTAAATTTTCGTTTAAATGTTTTTATAACAACTTGTCATGATGCTCTTTTGCCCAGATTAACAGACTGTTTGTTTTGGGTTCAATATTGAGTTTTGTAATGATGTTGCTACGGTGTTTTTCAACTGTTCTATATGAGATAAAAAGCTGTGAAGCTATTTCCTTATTGGTTTTGTCTTGAGCAATTAATTTCAATATTTTTTTTTCAGAAGGGGTCAAGGTTGCAAGCTCACTATCTTCTACTAAAACCACTCCAATAAGTTCTTTTATTTTATCGCTAAAAAAAGGGACACCTTCTTTAACAGTTTTGATGCAGTTTTCAATTTCTTCCAGCGCAAATTCTTTTAAGATATATCCAAAAATATTGAGTTCTTGCGCTTTTTGGTAAAGGTCTTTCTCTTTGTGAAGGGTGATTAATACAATTTTAGTTTTAATATCGGTACCCTTGCATTGTTGGGCAATTTCCAGACCTGACATATATGGCATTTGAATATCCAATATTGCAATATCCGGTTTCTTTTGGGTGATAAGATTGTAAGCTTCTCTGCCATCGTTTCCGCTTCCTAAAAGATTATAGCCTTTTTCAATCAAAAAGTCGCTTAACCCTTTCAAGAGTAGGGGGTGATCGTCCGCAATAATAATGGATGGTGTGGTTTCGCTCATAGTGGAAATTGAAATTCAAGCACTGTACCGTTGTCTTTTTTAGAGGTTACTTTCATTTGCCCTTTTAAGAATTTTGTGCGTTCTAAAAGTGTTTTTAAACCTAAAGATTTTACATCTTGATATTTTTCAGCAAAATCAAATCCTACTCCATTATCACGTATAGATATCAGGATATTGTTGGCAAACTTTTTTATTGAAACCTTTCCTGCTTCTGCATGGGCGTGTTTAAGAATATTGCTCAGGCTTTCTTGAATGATTCTATAAATATTGACTTCGTCTTCTTTTGAGAATATATTATCTATGTTATCAATTTCTGCAGAAATGAAAAGCGTTGTGTTTTCATCTATTTGATTTATGGTATATTCAATTGCCTTTGTGATACCGAGTTCCTGTAACTGAAAAGGATGTAAATCGCGTGAGATGGCACGAACTTCTTCAATAGTGTGGTCGACCATTTTTTTGGTGTCTGCATCACCGCTGCTCATTAACTTATTTTTTATCACTAATAATTGCTGGCCAATGCCATCATGGAGATCCTTAGAAATTCTTCTTCTTTCACCTTCTTGTGAAATGAGAAGCTCTTGGCTAAATTTTTCCTGAAGTACTTTATTGCTTTTTAAATGCCTTTGGTTTCTGTAAAGTAAAATTAGCCCGAAACCGAGAAGAATGGCGATACCTCCAAAAAGCATCGCTTTTTTAAAACTTTCATTGTCTTTTTCCAAAAGGCTTATGCTTGTTGATTTTTCTACAAGTTCCTTTTCCTTTTTTTCAGTTTCGTAAAGCGTTTGGTAGTATGCGAGGGCATTTGCGGTACTTCGGTTGTAAATGGAATCTTTTATAGCGGCGGAAGCTTGGTTGTTTTCAATACTTTTTTTGTATTCTCCCATGTCATAATAGATTTCTGATAAGAAGGAATACGTTCCCATAATTTCATCTTCAACCCCCAAACTTTTAGCAATCTCTAGTTTTTTCTTTGCCAGTGCCAATGCAGTTTCATAATTGCCGATAGTCTGTAAATATTTGGCTTTTCCGCCCAAAAAGTTCAGTTCGGCGGCAGGATTTCCTGAAAGGTCAAAATCTAAAGCCTCCAATAGGTCCAAATGCTTTTTAGCTTCTATGATCTGGTTTTGCTCACAATAATATTCTATGAGCCGTGAATGAATGCCTATATAGGTTGATTTATTTGAATTGTCTTGGTCAAAGCTCTTTTCTGCCATAAGTAATGCCTTATGCTCTAAATCGCGATTGCCCATTTTTTTATAGTCTAGGGCTTGATTGTAATATTCATAAGATAAAAATTGATTAAGCCCTAAGCTCTTCATTTTCTCAATTAGTGCATCACGCTCTACCTTGGCCTTTTGATGAAAACCATTCATGCTGAACATGCTTATAATGCCCTGTTGGGCATACACCATATAATCATATTCTTCTGAATCTTCATACATAGTATAGGCTCGGGTAAAATCCTCGCCGGCAAGTACAAATTTTCCCATCTGTGAATATGCCTGTCCTCTAAAAAGATAGGTGTCCGCAATATTCATTGTGTCTTTTGAAGAAAAATTTTCTAATGCAACATTATAGTCCTCAATTGCTCTTTTAAGGTCTACTTTAGTATTGGCACTACCGCGTTTCATATATAACCCACCTAATAAAAGGCTGTCCTTTATTTTGTACTTGCGGGCCAAAACGCTGTTTATAACGGTAATTGCGTTTAGTGGATCGTTCGCATAATTGGTAAGCGGATACTGAAGGTTCATTGCTTTTTTTGCGGCCAGTTCTATGCTGTCCAATTCTTGGGCAAGATCTATATATTGCAGACTATATTTAATGAAGGCATCTGTATCTTTTGAGTAAGTACGTTTTAATAGACTGTCGAGTGCCGTTAGCTTCTTCTGTTTGTTAGTGGTCGTGTTTACAATCTTTTCATAATGGGAAATATTCTGGCCATACCCTAAAATGGAGTAAAGCACAAGAAGGAAAAGTAATGCAAATGTTTTTTTCAGCACAAAAAAGATTATTTCAGAAGAAATATAAAAATACTTAAATTATTGGAAATAAACATATCAGCAACCAATTCTATTTAACGTAGAAACAATTTCTACCATAATCAATAACCGCCCTGTGCTGTTTTAAAAAATCTGCACCAATTATACCGTGAATTGCATTTTCATTTACCTGCTCAAGGGCAGTATTTACGTGCGAAAGGTCAAAAAGCACAAAATCCATATTATTAATGCTCCATTCATTAATATCAAATTTATTTCCGCGCGATAGCATGGTTTCCATATTTATAGCTCCGGCCCCAGCAGCTTTAATGATACTCTCCTCGCTTACTAATAGAAAATGGGCGCTATCAGTAAAGCCAACACAGCTTGTGGAAGCACCGGTGTCCAAAATAAAATGACCCGAAATACCATTGATTTTTGCTGAAAAAAGATAATGGCCAGTAGCTAGCCTTTTTAAAGGAATACGGTAGAAACCCTCGGACTCAATAAATTTGCGTAACTGCATCTGCTTTTTTGTGTAAAGATAGCAAACAAAATAAGTAGCTTTGCAGTTATGCTTACAGATACCCACACCCATTTATACAGCGATGCCTTTGCTGAGGACCGAAAAGAAATGATGCAACGTGCCTTTGATGCGGGCATTCATCGGTTTTTTATTCCGGCAATTGATTCTGGCTATACAGATGCGATGTACGCCTTGGAAAAAAATTATCCCTCAACTGTTTTTTTGATGATGGGGCTGCACCCCACTTCGGTAAAAGAAAATTTTGAAGAAGAATTGGCGCACGTTGAAGAACAGTTCAAACGAAGAAGTTTTTATGCCGTTGGCGAAATAGGCATTGATCTTTATTGGGACAAATCTACTTTGGAAATCCAAAAGATCGCATTCAAAAGACAAATACAATTGGCCAAAAAACACAAATTACCCATTGTAATTCATTGTCGCGATGCTTTTGATGAAATTTTTGAGGTTTTGGAAACAGAGAAAGACAATGATCTCTTCGGGATTTTTCATTGCTTTACCGGAACTTTTGAACAAGCACAAAGAGCTATTTCATTTAATATGAAATTGGGCATCGGTGGAGTGGTTACTTTTAAGAATGGAAAGATTGATACTTTTTTGAGTGAGATTTCTTTAAAGCACATTGTTCTCGAAACTGATTCGCCCTACCTGGCTCCGGCACCTTTTCGAGGCAAGCGTAATGAAAGCGGTTACTTAGCGTTAATTTGCAAAAAGCTTTCGGAGGTTTATAATATTTCTGAAGCGGAAATAGCAAAAATCACCACTGAAAATTCAAAAAAAGTTTTTGGAATATAAATAGGTATAAATAATATGACAAAAAAGCCAAACATACTCCTTATATATACAGGTGGAACCATCGGGATGATAAAGGATTTTGAAACCGGTGCGCTGCGCAATTTCAATTTTGATGAACTGCTAAATCATATTCCGGAACTGAAACTCTTGGATTGCAGCATTACAACCACCTCTTTTAAAAAACCGATCGACAGTTCCAATATGAACCCAGAATATTGGGTTGATATTGCAACAATTATTGAGGAGAATTATGAAAAAATGGACGGATTTGTGGTATTGCACGGGAGCGATACGATGAGTTACACCGCTTCTGCTTTAAGTTTTATGTTGGAAAACCTTGGCAAACCTGTAATTTTTACTGGGTCTCAACTCCCCATCGGCGATCTGCGGACTGACGCAAAGGAGAATTTGATAACTTCTATTCAAATTGCATCGCTCCAAGAAAAAGGAGTTTCAAAAATTGCTGAAGTCTGTCTATATTTTGAATATAAATTATATCGTGCAAACAGGACAACAAAAATAAACGCTGAACATTTTGAGGCTTTTGCTTCGCTAAATTACCCAGAGCTGGTACAAAGCGGTGTGCATTTGGTCGTGAACAACGAAGCCCTTTACAGGCCGAATAGAAGAAAAAAATTGAAGGTCCATAAAATTTTGGAAAGCAACATTTTGCTTGTGAAAATGTTTCCGGGTATTGACGAGGCCACAATTAAATATCTTTTTGATTATCCGGAAATGAAAGGATTGGTGCTGGAAACCTATGGGGCCGGCAATGTTACCAATGCCGATTGGTTTATTAATTCATTAAAAGCCGTTATAAAGAAAGGTATTCCCGTTATAAATGTTACGCAGTGTTCTGGTGGAAGTGTTAACATGGGACTGTACGAGACCAGTACAGAGCTTAAAAAAATAGGTGTAATAAGCGCAAAAGATTGCACCACAGAAGCATCTTTGGCAAAATTGATGTATTTGCTTGGGCAGAAAATTTCAGCTAACAGCTTCAAAACCATCTTTGAAACCTCTTTACGTGGAGAAATGCAATAAATTAACAGCGCAAATTATTTTATAGCGTTGTTTTTTTTTTGATATTTGGCACTCCATTCAAAAAATGGCTGAAATTATAGAGAGAGGTGGCCGAGTGGTCGAAGGCGCACGCCTGGAAAGTGTGTATACGCCACAAGCGTATCGAGGGTTCGAATCCCTTCCTCTCTGCAACAAACATAACGGTGTATTAATTAACTCATTTGTACTGTCAATTAATATTCTTGCAGATTAACTAAATTATTTTATATCTTTAAACCTTTAACTAAAAACAAACTTTAAGTCGATAGCAATGAAAAAATTATTTTCTATTATGGCGGTTGCCGCAATGGTATTTGTAGGCACATTAAACGCGAACGCTGCAACAGCGCAAACAATGCCAACTAGCTCTCAAGCATTGGTAACAGCAGCCACAGTTTCTTTTATACAAGATGAAACTACTACTGCAGCAGAACCTGAAAAAGGATTTCACCAAGAACTGAAAGAACGTTTTGTAGAGGGTGGTCCTGGATTTATGGGAATCGTATTATTGTGTTTAATTCTTGGATTGGCAATTGCTATTGAAAGAATTATCTACCTTAACCTTTCTACTACCAATACACAAAAATTGGCTCAGGATGTGGAAGATGCACTAAACAGCGGCGGAATTGAAGCTGCAAAAGAAGTGTGCAGAAACACAAAAGGTCCTGTTGCCTCCATTTATTATCAAGGTCTTGACCGTGCCCACGAAGGCATTGACATTGCTGAGAAGGCTGTTGTTGCTTACGGTGGCGTTCAAATGGGTCAATTGGAAAAGAATGTGTCCTGGATTTCTCTTTTCATCGCATTGGCTCCTATGCTTGGTTTCATGGGTACTGTAATCGGTATGATTATTGCCTTCGATAAAATTCAGGCAGCTGGTGATATGAACCCATCACTTGTAGCGGGAGGTATTAAAGTGGCGCTTTTGACAACCGTATTTGGTTTGATCGTGGCTATTATACTTCAAATTTTCTATAACTATATTATCGCTAAAATTGATAGTATCGTAAACAGTATGGAAGATGCTTCCATCACTTTGATCGATATGTTGTTCGACTACAAACAAAAAAACAAAATCTAAACAAACCACAAGATGGCATTACATAAAATTTTAAAAATAGTAGCGTTGCTTCTAGGCGTTGCGGGAGTTATTTTTCTTGCAATGATCATCGCCAAAGGTGATGAGGCTGTATCAGCAACCGGCGAAGGCGTTGATGGTTTCTTGTATGTTGCTTATATTACATTTGCTATAACAATTGTATTTGTTTTGTTCTTTGTACTAAAAGGAATTTTCGCAGGAAACATAAAAAACACATTAATATCTGTGGGAGCTTTTCTACTTATCGTAGTAATTGCATACGTGCTGGCAGACGGAAACCAAATGCCAATGCAGGAAGGCGAAATGCTTTCCGAGAGCGGATCAAAATGGGTCGGAACAGGACTATATACTTTTTATATATTAGCAATACTTGCTGTAGGCTCCATGGTTTTCAGCGGAATTAAAAAAGTAACAAAATAATGGCAAGAAGAGCAACACCCGAAGTAAACGCAGGGTCGATGGCTGACATCGCTTTCCTATTGCTTATCTTTTTCTTGGTAACAACTACCATTGAAAAAGATAAAGGAATTGCGCGACAGCTCCCCCCTAAGGAAGATGTTGTTGACCCGCCGAAAATTAAAGAAAAAAACCTGTTCATTGTAAATGTAAACAGGAGCGATCAATTATTGGTTGAAGAAAAATTGATGGAGCTTAAAGATCTTCGTCAGGCCGCAATCGCTTTTCTTGACAATGGCGGAGCTCCTTCCGGAAGCCCAGAATATTGCAATTATTGTAAAGGGCAACGTGACCCAGAATCTTCAGATAACCCAGATAAGGCAGTAATATCTGTGCAGAACGACAGGCTTACTTCCTATAAAATGTACATTGCCGTTCAAAATGAATTGGTGGCAGCATACAACTTTTTAAGAGATAGGGAATCAGAAAGATTATACGGTTGGAAATTTACCGAAAAGAGTAAAGATCTTGATGAAGGAAAGATAAAAGGTGAGGCTGCCAAGGAAGCATTACAGGAAAAGTTGGAGACTGTTCAAAAATTATTCCCACTAAAACTTTCTGAAGCGGAACCAAAAAAATCTGGACAATAACACAAAGAGTATGTCAAAATTTAAAAAGAAAAAAGACGGCGGATTGCCAGCCATTTCTACAGCATCACTTCCAGATATTGTATTTATGTTACTGTTCTTCTTTATGGTTGTAACAGTGCTGCGAGATGACAATCTGCTTGTTCAGAACAAATTGCCAAAAGCAGATCAGGTTGAGAAATTGAAAAAAGACCGGTCTGTATATATTTACGCGGGAAAGCCAAGTTCCAGATATCAGGATAAGTATGGCTCTGAAGCTAAAATTCAAATTGGCGATAAATACACAGATATATCCAATATTAAGTTTGCGTTAACCGAAGCTCGCCAAAAATTGCTTCCTGAACTTCAGGATAAAGTAATGGTAGCTCTTAAGGTAGATGAAAAAACAAATACTGGAATGGTAACTGACATTAAACAGGAATTACGTGATTTAAATATGCTTAAGATTATTTACATTACTACCCCTGGAAATGAAATAAATCCATAATAATATTCGACTTATTTTAAAAACGCCTTGTGCCGAATAATTTGGTCCGAGGCGTTTTTTTATTCTCCATATTTTGAAAATACAATTATCTTTGGTAAGTATGCAAAGAGCATTAAAAATTTTTTTTACTCTTTTCTTAACGCTAGTTTCCCTTGAAACTATAGCGCAGGATACCATTTCATCCCCCGTAGTTGATTCTTTATATAGAGAAGATCAATTTTATATTGGGGTTACCTATAATCTTCCCCTTAATCTTCCCTCTGGCGGAAATATCCGTGGACTCTCGGGAGGAATACAATTTGGCTTTTTAAGGGATATGCCCATTAATAAGCAGCGAAACCTTGCAATAGCTATTGGTGCAGGGCTTGCAATTGATCAATTGGGGCAAAACCTTTTTATAGGTGAAACTTCCAATGACGAAACCATCTTTAGAGTTCTCGATGATAATGTAGATTATACCCGAAACCGCTTTAATATGGCTATTATAGAGGCGCCTGTAGAATTCAGGTGGCGCACGTCAACACCATCAAGTTATAAGTTCTGGAGGGTTTATACAGGTTTTAGAGTAGGCTATGCATATTGGTACAAAGCAACCTTTAAGCAAACAAATAACAATGTAAATCAAACCAAAATCCCAGAATTTGATCCTCTAAGGCTCTCAGCTACAATTAGCTTTGGGTATAATTCCTTTAATTTCTTTGCTTCCTATAGTATAAATCCCTTTTTCAAGGATGCCGTTACCGTTGATGGTGAAAGTGTTGATTTTAGAGCATTAAAGGTGGGGTTGCTTTTTTATATTCTATAACCAAAGGTTGAAAAGTATCAACTGTGGTATAGCGCCCAGCAATAGACCAATACCCAGTTCAGAATAGGTGTGGGAATCACTATTTAGTCGTGATGAAGCTACCCAGCCATTTACAAATAAAAAGAAGCTTATGGTTATCAAGAGGTTTATTTTAAAGTGAGCACTCAATCCCACAAGAAAAACCAAAATTCCAGCTACACCCATTTGATGTAAACTCACCTTTAATCTAAATAACACCATTACAAGTGCACTAAATGCTGAAAAAAGTACTCCAACAAAAAAATAATACAGCTCTGGATCTTCGTAAGGATCAAATATCATTTTTATGATGAGCAGCAAAAGAATGCACTGGATCATTAAAGGGAATTTGCGCTCCCTTACGTCTTTAAGATAAATAGTTTCTACTACTCTTAAATTTTTCAAAAGAAAGAAAACAACCAAGGGTATAAAAATGGTTATTATGGCAATTGCGAACAAATTGGCGCGCATCAATTCTGGTTCAAGATATCGCGGAGTAACATTAAAATATATCATAGTGCCCAAAAGAGGCATCAACAGCGGATGAAATATATAAGATGCAGCTTTTAGGAAAAATCTCATTAAATTTCTTTTCGTAGGCGTGCAACTGGTAAATCCAGTTGTTCTCGGTATTTGGCAATCGTACGGCGTGCTATGGGATATCCTTTCTCCAATAATATCTTTGCCAATTTATCATCGGTGAGGGGTTTTCTCTTGTTTTCTTCGGAAATGGTTATCTCAAGAATTTTCTTTATTTCTCTTGTAGAAACATCTTCCCCTTGATCGTTTTTCATTGATTCGCTGAAAAATTCCTTTATCAACTTTGTGCCATAGGGTGTATCAACATATTTACTGTTCGCCACACGCGAAACTGTTGAAACGTCCATACTGATTTTATCAGCAATATCTTTCAAAATCATCGGTTTCAGCTTGCGCTCGTCTCCAGTCAAAAAATATTCCTCTTGATGGTGCATGATGGCATTCATAGTTACAAAAAGTGTTTGCTGACGTTGTTTTATGGCATCAATAAACCATTTGGCTGCATCCAGCTTCTGTTTAATAAACATAACAGCGTCTTTCTGCGCCTTTGACTTTTCTTTGGACTCTTTATACCCCTTCAACATATTTGTGTAGTCATGGCTCACATGAAGTTCTGGAGCGTTTCTTCCGTTTAACGTTAAATCAAGCTCTCCATCAACAATCTTTATTGCAAAATCAGGTACCACGTGCTCCACAATTCTATTGTTCCCAGAATAGGTTCCGCCTGGTTTGGGATTTAAAGTTTCAATTTCGTGAATTGCATCCCGAAGTTGATCTTCGGTAATATCAAACTTCTGAATAAGTTTTTTATAATGCTTTTTACTGAAATGATCGAAAGAATCATCTAAAATATCAATGGCCAATGCTACCGAAGGCGTCTGTTCTTTTCGTTCCAACTGAATCAATAAACATTCCTGAAGATCGCGTGCCGCAACCCCAGCTGGGTCTAGCTCTTGTACAACTTTTAAAACTTTTTCAACCTTATCTTCCGTAGTATAAACATTTTGTGTAAAAGCCAAATCATCTACAATATCTTGAATTTCTCTGCGGATGTAACCACTTTCGTCCACACTGCCCACCAAAAACTGCGCGATTTCCTTTTCTTCTTCGTCGAGCCTATATGTATTTAATTGCTGCATTAAATATTGCGTAAACGATGTTCCTGCAGCATAGGGCATCTGCCGTTCCTCATCGTCAGCGCTGTAATTGTTTGCGGAAAGTTTATAACTAGGCACTTCATCGTCACTTAAGTAATCATCAACGTTTATATCGGTTTCAATTACTTCGTTGCCCTCGTCATAGTTATCGTCAAATTCATCATTGCTAAATTCATCATCAAAGTTTTCAATTTCCTCTTTTCCGCCTTCCAAAGCAGGATTTTCTTCAAGCTCCTGAGCAATACGTTGCTCAAAAGCTTGCGTGGGCAGTTGGATCATCTTCATCAACTGTATCTGTTGAGGCGATAATTTTTGGGAAAGTTTAAAATTTAATTGCTGCTTTAACATACGTCTATTTACTACTTCATAAAGTTAAAAAAAACCAGCTACTAAAATAATTAAGTAGCCAGTTTTAATACAATCTTATGCTTTTATTGCTTAGAACTCTGCGTTGCCCGGAGTACGTGGATAAGGAATTACATCGCGAATGTTACCCATTCCTGTTGTAAACTGTACCAAACGCTCAAAGCCAAGCCCAAAACCGCTGTGTACAGCAGTTCCAAACTTGCGCAAATCGAGATACCAATACAGCTCTTCTGTACTAATGTCCATCGCTTCCATTTTTTCTTTTAGAACATCGTAACGCTCCTCACGTTGCGATCCGCCTACAATTTCTCCAATGCCGGGGAAAAGTACATCCATAGCACGCACGGTTTTGCCATCATCGTTCAAGCGCATATAGAAAGCCTTTATTTTGGCAGGATAATCAAAAAGTATTACAGGGCTTTTAAAATGTTTTTCAACCAAAAAGCGCTCGTGCTCGCTTTGCAGATCGGCACCCCATTCCTCAATTATATATTTGAATTTTTTCTTCTGGTTGGGTTTGGAACGTTTTAGAATATCTATCGCTTCTGTATAGCTTACTCTTTTGAAATTATTATCCAATATAAAACGAAGCTTCTCGCGAAGTTTCATTTCACTGCGCTCGTCCTGTGGTTTGTTCTTTTCTTCCTCCAGCAGACGATTTTCAAGAAACTCAAGATCATCGGCACAGTTTTCCAAAGCATAATTTATTACATACTTTATAAAATCTTCTGCCAAATCCATATTAGCGTCAAGGTCATTAAAGGCTACCTCTGGCTCAATCATCCAAAACTCAGCCAAGTGGCGACTGGTGTTTGAGTTTTCAGCTCTAAAGGTGGGGCCGAAAGTATATACTTTTCCGAGCGCCATTGCGTAGGTTTCAGCTTCCAACTGTCCACTTACAGTAAGATTTGATTCTTTTTCAAAGAAATCTTCCTTAAAGTTCACATTACCGTTTTCATCAAGCGGCGGATTTTTGGCATCCAGAGTAGAAACCCGAAACATTTCACCCGCACCCTCGGCATCGCTTCCGGTAATTACCGGAGAATGCATATAATAAAAACCATTTTTCTGAAAATATTCGTGCACAGCAAATGCAAGTTTGGAGCGCATACGCATCACTGCGCCAAAAGTGTTGGTTCTAATCCGCAAATGTGCCTGCTCGCGCAAGGTTTCTAGGGAATGTCTTTTTGGTGAAATGATGGTTAACTTTACATCCTCTGGATTCGCTTCTCCAAGCACAGTCAATTTTGAAACTTGAATTTCTACCGTTTGGCCTTGGCCTTGGCTTTCCACGAGCATGCCCTTTACTTCTATAGCGGCGCCCACGGTTACTTTTTTGAGAAGCTCTTCATCAAAATTTTCAAAATCCACCACACATTGCAGTGTTTTTATAGTAGAACCATCGTTTAGTGCGATGAACCGGTTACTTCGGAAAGAGCGCACCCATCCGCGCACCATTACTTCGTGGTGGGTCGGGTCGCTGTTCAATAACTCAACTATTGTTTTGTATTGCATAGTCTTATTTTAAGAGGAGCAAATATACTTCAAAAAAAACGCAAATAAGAAAATACCAAATTCCAAAATGTAGCTTTTTAGATAGCTTAGGTACTCTTTGCTATTTAAAATAGGTTATTCTTCTTCGTCTGTTAAAATCTCGATGGCTGGTTTTTTCATCGTTTCCTTGTTCGCAATACTTCTTTCCAAAGAAAGTAAGAGCGTGGGCAATAGCAACAAATTAGAAAGCATGGCAAAAAGCAAGGTAATGGAAACCAGTGCGCCCAAGGCTACGGTACCCCCAAAACTTGAAATGGTAAACACCGAAAACCCAAAGAAAAGCACGATGGAAGTATAAAACATGCTTACCGCTGTTTCGCGCAAGGCCGCAAACACAGATTTTTTTATTTTCCAATTATTAGCAATAAGCTCCTGCCTGTATTTTGCTAGGAAGTGAATGGTATCGTCCACCGATATTCCAAACGCAATGCTGAACACCAAAATAGTGGAGGGTTTAATGGGCACGCCTACAAAGCCCATAACCCCTGCGGTAATTATTAATGGCAGCAAGTTTGGTATCAACGAGATTAAAATCATTTTAAAGCTGCGAAACATCCAGGCCATGAAAATCGCAATCAGCAAAATTGCCAAGGAAAGTGAAAGAATCAAATTGTTAACCAAATAGCGTGTTCCTTTTTGGAATACCAACGCTTTTCCGGTAACCGAAACATTATAACGTTCAGATGGAAATACCTTGTCTATTTCTTTATGTAGGTCTTCCTCTATACGCCCAAACCTATCTGGCTCGGTATCTTTCATAAATGTGGTAATACGGGCAAATTGGCCTGTGCTATCCACGTAGCTGTTCAGCAAATTGGTATCTGTATTGCTACTTTTGGCATAGCTGAGTATAAAAGTCTTCTCTTGGCTGTTGGGCAATTGGTAATATTCAGGATTGCCATTGTAATAGGCTTGTTTGGAGTATTTTACCAATTCAACTACCGAAAGCGGTTTCGCAAACTCAGGAATCTCCTTAATATGCTCCTGTAGCTCGTCAATTCGCTTTAAGGTAGAAAGACTCATAACGCCTTTTTTCTTCTTTGTATCCACCATTATTTCCAAAGGCATGATACCTTCGTATTCTTTTTCAAAAAAGCGGATGTCATCAAAAAAGCCCGTATTTTTAGGCATATCCTCAATAAGGCTACCCGAAATTTTAATATTGTAAATTCCAATGATACTTCCGCAGAGTAACAATACCGCCAATATATAAATAGTGATTCGGCGTTCCTTCACCATTCGCTCAATCCAGTTCACAAAACCATTTATCCACGTTTTGTTCAAGTGTTTCAAGTGCTTGTCTTTTGGCACAGACATATAGCTGTAGATAATGGGTATAATTAGCAGGCTCAGTAAAAAGATGGCCACAATATTGATGGAGGCCACAATACCAAACTCACTCAACAATTCGCTCTTCACTAATATAAAAGTAGCAAATCCCGAAGCCGTTGTAAGGTTGGTCATGAGGGTCGCGTTCCCCACTTTTGCAATTACCCGTTGCAATGATTTTGCTTGGTTTCCATGCAATTTTATCTCCTGCTGGTATTTGTTTATAAGAAAAATACAGTTCGGTATCCCAATTACAATAATCAAAGGAGGTATAAGTGCCGTAAGTACTGTAATTTCATAATGCATCAGCCCTAAGAAGCCAAAAGCCCACATCACCCCAATAATTACCGTACACATAGATATAAACGTAGCACGCCAAGAACGGAAAAAGAAGAAAAAGATAAGCGAAGTAACAAAAAGCGCTGCGCCAATAAACAGCCCAATCTCGTCAATAATGCTTTGTGAGTTCAGCGTGCGTATATAGGGCATCCCCGAAGTATAAACGGTTACCCCAGTTTCCTTTTCAAACTTTTTAATGAGCGGTATTAAATCATTAATCACAAAATCCTTCCGCGCAGGCGTATTTACAATGTCTTTCTTCATGTAAATAGCAGAACGGATGCTTTGTTTGTCGGGGCTATAAATTAGGCCGTCGTAAAATGGAAGTTTATTAAACAGTTCATCTTTATATTCCGCAAGATTTTCATCGGTAAATATCGAATCCTTTATAAACGGAACCAATTCAAAGCCCGTGGTGTCGGTTTTCTTTTCAAGTTTTTGAAGATTGCCTATAGATAGGGTAAGCTCCACCTCATTATACTTGCCAATATCCTTTGAAAGTTGGTTCCATGCCTTAAACTTTTTAGGCGTAAAGATGGTAGAATCCTTCACACCCATAACAATCAAGTTGCCTTCCTCGCCAAAATGCGAAAGAAACTGATCGTATTCAAGGTTAATGGGGTGGTCATCCGGAAGTAAATTTGCCTCCGTATAGGTAAAGCGCATGTTCTTCCACTGTAGTGCCAGTAGCACCGTAATTCCTGCAATAACAATTAATATCCCGGTACGGTTTCTTAAAATAAAGCGGGCCACCCAGCTCCAAAAACCAATGCTAAAAAGTTTGTTCAAAGCAATTTTTTATAGACTTGGCAAAGGTACGTATTTGCAATAAGTAAGAAATTTATTTTCAGGGTATTTTAGGAAGATGAGGGAGTTCCATTTTTTTACTAACTTCTACCACAAATGAAAACAACCTTCACCGAAACCCAGAAATTTACCCAGTGGTGGCTATGGCTTTTGCTATTTGGCGTTGCCGCTATACCCGTATATACACTGTACACGCAAATCTACCTAGGCATACCTGTGGGCAATCCGCCCATTTCAGATGCTGGGGTGGTGGCCATTGCGGTTTCCATTCTTGCCGTCGTGGCGCTGTTTTTGGTAATTACGCTCCGCACCCGCATAGATGCTTCGGGAGTGCGCATGCAGTTTTTTCCCTTCCTTACAAAAAACGTTTCATGGGCTCACATAAAGCATGCCGAAGTTATAAACTATGGCTTTGTAGGCGGCTGGGGCATTCGCCTGTGGACCCCCTACGGCACGGTGTACAACATAAAGGGAAACAAGGGCCTCGCCATTCAGCTTTTGGATGGAAAGAAATTTCTCATAGGCACCCAAAAACCCAAAGAACTTATAGAGGTGCTTCAGAATATTAAAAAATAAAATATAGATTGTATGACATTTACCTATTCCATCTGCCACCCTCAAAGGGAAGAATTAGAATATAAAAACGAACCCTTAACCAGACATCAAGTTCTTGACATAGCCAAAAACTATCCATGGCAATCACAAATGAAAATCGTAGAAGCTTTGCCACCGGAAAAACTTTGCTATAATCCCTCTTTAGATTTTACCTGTACTGATAATAAAAAGAGTTTCTGTCTTACGGCCAATTATGATAAGGATAAAAATATAGAGTTCTCACTATGGTACAATAGACCTAAGAAAGTCAAAATCCTTTTTGGTTTATTGGGAGAAAAGGAAAAAATGAGAGTGGATGATGTTTGGTCTGTTAGTTTTAATAAATCAATGGAATATTTGGAACATTTTGTAAATGGAAATTATAAGCTGATTGAGTCTTTATACACAAAGTAAGTTTGCCATTCATTATTATTGTATGTGACAGGGAAAGATTCTCAATCTTTTTTCGTTGCCATACCCTAACCATTTCCCATTCCCCTTGCAATAGCTTGTTTTTCTTATGATGCTCCTGTCGTATCGGATAGAACTTGCGTCGTATCGTATAGAACTGCCGTCGTATCTGTTAAAACTGCCATCGTATAGGATAAAACTGCCATCGTATAGGATAAAACTGCCGTCGTATAGGATAAAACTGCCGTCGTATCGGTTAGAACTGCCGTCGTATCGGTTAGAATAAGCGTCGTATCGGATAGAACTTGCGTCGTATCGGTTAGAACTGCCGTCGTATAGGACAGGGTGAATAATTTTACGAATAGAGTATGCGTCTGCACTCATAGAACTGGCGTCTGCACG
>PAZL01000037.1 GCA_002715485.1 Aequorivita sp.
GGCTACGGACTATATTGGCTTTCGTTGTGCCATGTCGCGCGTTGGTTCAAAATCGGTTAAAAAGAAAAAAGCCCGTAAATAATTTTTTTATCCAGGGTAGGGTATTTTCTAATTAAAATGTTTTATCTATAAATATGGATTTTTCAAATATTTCGTTATATTTTTATAAATCAACAACTTAATTATTATGAAACGTAGAATCTTTATAAAAAAATCGGGACAAGCTTTGCTTGCTGTTTCAACTATTTCCATTACAGGAGCAATTGTAGCTTCTTGTTCTTCCGATGATTCAGATGGCTTTTTTGACGATGGCTATTATGATAATGGATATTATGGTGACGGATATTATGATGATGGTTACTACGACGATGGGTATTACGATGATGGCTACTACGACGATGGCTACTACGATGACGGATATTACGATGATGGATATTACGACGACGGCTATTATGGAGATGCCCAAGTAATTCGAGATATTTTAATTGCCATAAACTGGAAAGTTACCAGCTATATTGATAGTGGTAACGACGAAACATCAGATTACAATGGCTATGCCGTCGACTTTAAAGTTAATGACCAGGTTTCTGCCACAAATGGAAGCAATACCAATAATGGGAACTGGTCCGTAAACAGCTCTGGTAATGAACTTACATTAAATTTTACAGGCTCTCCTTTTGATGAATTCAATGATGACTGGGACATTATTAGCGTGACGCCTACAAGAATCGAATTGCGCGATGTAAGTGGCGGCGGTGGTGGAACCGATATTTTAATTCTAGAAAAAGCATAGTCTGATAGTCTGTTTGTTAGTGTTTTATTAAATTGATTGGACATTTCTATAAAATCTTATCAGAAATGTCCAATCTTATTTAAACCCTTCCTATATTTTGAAAAAAATACTATTTCTTCACGATACATTTCTAGAAACACCCCGCGGTGCAGAGCTTACCATTAAGGAATTGATGGCATTGGGGGAAAGAAAAGAATATTCCGTTACAGTGGATTTTCTTAAAAATTTTGAAGAAACAAAATCCAAAATTTCAAAAACAGATTTAGTAGTTTTAAACAGTACCTCCCGCTGTCATTTTGAGCTTGATTTGGTAAAATATCTCCTTTCTCAGCAAGTTCCGTATATTAAGGTTGAATATGATTATAATTTTTGTGTACGCCGAAATATTTTGTGTACAGTAGATTATAACATCCGCAATTGTTGCAATCCAGATAAATTTCACCTTTTCAGAAAGCTGTTTTCCGGCGCAGCTTTAAATGTATTTCAATCCCCAAAACATTATCAGTCACATTTCGACTTTTATGGCGAAGCAGTAGCAAATCACTTGATAATGCCGCCTACCGTAGATGTTTCCAAGCTAAAGCCTTCGGAAGAAAAAGACGAAGAAACCATTCCTTTTTTTGGCGATCTCAATTTTTTAAAAGGCGGCCACGAGTATGTGACCTATGCAGAAGAGCATCCATCTCTAAATTTTAAAGTTTTTGGGAGAAACCGCCTACGTCGCGAAATGCCCAATAACATGACTTTCCATGACCCCATTTCAAATACCAAAGTGCTTGAGATTCTTGGAAAGACAAAGCAGTTTATTTGCAAGCCGGTATGGCCCGAACCTTCGGGAAGACTCGCAGCAGAAGCATTCCTCTCTGGGTGCGAAATTCTTTCAAACGATAGAATAGGAACTTTTTCTTTTGATTTTTATCCTGATAATTTGGAAAAGGCTAAAGCCGAAATGCTGCAAGCTCCCGAAAATTTTTGGGCTGCAGTTTTTGAAATACTCAACAATTCACAAAAAATGCAAGCGCCAAAACTCAAAAGAGTTTTGGTATATAAAAGTTATGGAGGCTTAGGCGATATTTTCTTTGCCATCCCGGCAATATACAAACTCGCCAAGGTTTCTGAAGAGCTTCATTTTGCGGTAGCGCCAAGGCTGGTAGATTTTTTCGGCAAACATCTAAAGGGTGTTAAAGTGGTGAGTGAAACCGACGCGCGTGATGGTGAATCCAATTACGATAATATTTATGAACTGGGCAATTACCCTGCGTTCCGGGGTTACGATCTACCACACGCGCTAAAATACCCAACCCATAAAAAAGTAAAGCAGCACGCTATACAGCATTATATAGATACGGTTTCGAAATTACATGTTGATATAGACAACCATTTGGAAAGCTATCCCTATTTTGAAAGTAATAAAGATTTCGATAAACCGTATTTTGTCATACACCACGGAGCTGGGTTTTTGTTAAAAATATGGCCAACTGAAAAGTATGCAGTGTTGATTGAAATGTTGGCGGAAATCTTCCCAAATCTAGATTGCAAAATTATTATGGGACCCGAAGATCCCGATATAGCAAAATATTTCACCAAACCTATGCCTCAAATTAAATTCATCACCGGAGGAATGGTTGAGGTGGGTGAAGCAATGGCTGGGGCAATGTTCCATATCGGCAACGATGCAGGAATAACACACGTGGCAGGAGCTTTTAATGTACCTTCTGTGGGAATCTATGGGCCAACCGGCCCCGGAAGTTGGGGGAGTTTTGCACAACACAACCACCTTATTTGGGGTAAAAAGGGCGTGTGCAACCTAAAATGCAATTATGATGTTATCCTTAATTGTAGCCACAGAATCTGTTTAACCTCTGTGACCGAAAATAGTGTGCTAGAAGCACTCTATAACGTCCTGCAGGAAGCATACCCCAATCATAAAGCTAGGTTTATTCCAAACCCACAGGCTTCCATGGATTTTGGGAAAAAGGATTGCCTTATTAAATTGGGAGAAAACGAATTGCTATTGGAGTATCATAGTTCAGAAATGAAAACGGAGGTAGAAAAGTTACTTTCCAATGAGATTATAGAAATGCCATTGAGCGGAGATCTTAAGTTGGTGGCAGATGTTTTAGTGCAGCAAAAAATTATTTTTAAAGTTCCCACATTCACCTAAAATTGTTTTTTTTCAGGAGGGCTTTTATTATCTTCACGTCCCAAATTATAACAAATGATTTTAGACCTTATAAAGAACCGCCGAGCGGTTTTTCCTGCACAATACAACAACCAACCCATTACCAAAGAAGAAATTTTAAACATACTTGAAAGTGCAAATTGGGCGCCTACACATAAACGTACAGAACCTTGGCGCTTCAAAATTTTTCATGGCGTATCTCAAGTTGCTTTGGGAAAATTCCTTGCCGAAACCTACAAGCAAACTACTGAGAATTTTTCAGAATTTACATACAATAAATTTATGGACAATCCGGTTAAGGCAGGTTGTGTAATAGCTATCTGTATGCAACGCGACCCAAAGGAAAGCATTCCGGAATGGGAAGAAATTGCAGCTACGGCTATGGCGGTGCAGAACATGTGGCTTACGGCACACGACATGCATATTGGCGCTTATTGGGCTTCTCCTGGCATTTTAAAGTATATGGACAAATTCATCCAATTGGAAGAAGGAGAGCAATGCCTCGGTTTTTTCTACTTGGGAAAATATGATGGAGATTTACCCGAAGGCGTACGCAATAGCAGTATTGAAGAAAAAACTGTTTGGGTGTAAAAGCCACTTCTAAAAAATAGAAAGCCTCATAGGAAATATAAACTGTGAGGTTTTTTTATACTATTTTAAACTAAATATTTAGTTTAAACTATTTTTTTAGTTATATTTGGAAAATAAAATTACCCAAGCAATGAAACAATTAACAAAAGCTGAAGAAGATATTATGCAAATTCTTTGGGAGTTGGAAGAAGCTAATGTTGCCTCAATAATAGAACAATTGCCCGAGCCAAAGCCTGCCTATAATACGGTTTCCACCATTGTTCGAATTCTTGAAAGCAAGGATTTTGTGGATTATAGAAAAGAAGGGCGGGGCCATATTTATTTTCCAAAGGTGAAGAAAACGGAATATAGCAACCAATCCTTAAATAAACTTATGGACGGCTACTTTCAAGGTTCTTTTAAAAGTATGGTTTCTTTTTTTATGAAAAAAAACGACATCAGCATTCAGGAAATGGAAGCTATTATGAATGAAATTAATTCTGAAAAGACTGAAAAATGATACATTCACTCATACAAATACTCGTTTTTCAAGTATTGTTTTTAGCGGTATATGAGACCTTTTTGAAAAAAGAAACATTTTTCAATTTAAATAGGATCTATTTATTGCTTACGCCAATTTTGGGCACGGCATTGCCCTTTATAAGTGTTGACTTCATTCAGAAAAGCATTCCGCAGGAATACGTTGTCCAATTACCAGCGGTTGTTGTTGGAGATACTATTTCAGAAGCAATTCCAAATGCAACTTCGTTTTGGCTTCCAAGCTTGTTGGATTTGTGGCTTTTGGGAATTGCACTAAGCGCGGTAATTTTCATCTGGAAAATTTTCAGAATCACAAAAATACACCTGTCTGGAAATACAGTATATTTTGATGGATTAAAACTGAAGATCCTGCCGAAGACAGATACGGCTTTCTCCTTTTTCAACACTATATATTTAGGAGAAAACATTTCCGAAGAAAAGAGAAGCAGTATTGTTGCCCACGAAAAAATACATATTCAGCAAAAACATACGTTGGACTTACTTTTTTTTGAAATACTACGCATCATTTTTTGGTTCAATCCACTCATCTATGTATTTCAAAACAGAATGGCAACCCTGCACGAGTTTATTGCCGATGAAAAGCTTACTGCCGAAAATGATAAAAAACAATACTATCAAAACCTACTTTCTGAAGTATTCAAAACCGAAAAAATTTCATTCATCAATACATTTTTCAATCAATCATTAATCAAAAAACGAATCAGTATGTTACAAAAATCAAAATCAAGAAAAGCAGCGCAATTAAAGTATTTACTGCTTTTGCCAGCAATTTGCGCCATGTTAATTTACACTGCGTGCAGTAATGAGCCCAAAACAGAGGAAACCCCAATAGTACAACAGTCAGACTCTGAAGTAATGAATAAAATAAACGAGCTGGCCGAAGCCATTATGAAAAAAGGCGAGATGACACCTGAGGAAGAGAAAGCGCTAAAATTGCTTACTACAGAAGCACAGCCCGGAGACAAAGTTTATACTTCAGTCCAGGAATATTTGAATGAAACCGAAGGAGAGGGAGGTATGTCCGTGGCTTTTTCCGAAATAGAGAGAGTACCGACCTACCCTGGTTGTTCGGGCGATAATGAAACCTTGAAGAAATGTTTCACGGAACGTATCAGTGCCTTTGTTGGCGAAAATTTTAACACCAAACTCGGGAAAGATTTGGGCCTCACGGGCATACAACGCATTGTTGTTAAATTTAAAATTGATAAATCGGGAAATATTGTTAGGGCAACAGCCAAAGCTCCAAAACCAGAACTTGAGGCAGAGGCCCTTCGAATCATTGAAAAGCTCCCACAAATGCAGCCCGGCGAGCAGAAAGGTGAAAAAGTGGGCGTGCTCTATTCTTTACCCATTATTTTTGAAGTTCAATAAATTTTTAACCACGTAATTTTCAAGCCGAAGTTTTTCTTCGGCTTTTTTATTTTTTAAATAACAGTAAGCTTCAACGCCGTAAGTTTCAATAAATTTGTACTTTTCAAAGTAGAATTTATTTCTGAAATGATAAAGCACTTCCATTTGGTTTTTATACTACTGCTGGTAACTTCCTGCCAGTTTTTTGAGACCGAAAAAGTTTCTTCCGAAGAAATTTACAAAGAAGAAATAAAAACCATTGATTGGAAAGACATAGATCGGTATCCTTCTTTTTCCAACTGCGAAAACATTTTAGAAAAACCCCAACAGAAAGATTGTTTTATAAACACAATCAATACACATTTGTACCAATCCATAAGCCATGATGAAATGGTTGCCGTTCGGGAAGTTTACGATACGATAAAAGTGAATTTTGAAGTGAGCAGCACAGGCCAGCTTTCCATCCTCAAAATAAAAATGGACACCTTACTTCAAAAGGAATTTCCCGATATGGAAATGTGGATTTTACAAAGTATCGATTCGCTAAAGCCAGTAGCTCCCGCCTATAAACGAGGAATTCCTGTTAAAACCCAATTCACCTTACCAGTCGTCATTCAAACAAATTGATTACAGGTTGAATTTATAACCAAGCGTAAAATCTACCGGAAATTCATCGTTGCTCTCAACGTTTAAACCCACGATATCGTTATAATTAAAGGTGATATAACCATTGCCAACTTTATAATCGGCGCCAAGCCCGAAGGTTACTGGAGCGTTAAAATCACTGCCTGATTTATTGTCGGTAACTAGCACAGGAGGATTGCTCTCAATTACATATTCGATCTCTCGTTGGGAAAATGTGAGGGAAGCAAATTTGCAATTGATAAAGGCATCAAACTTTGGTGTTTTTATAAATTTAAAACGGTAATTTAATGACAGCTGCGAAGCAGAATATTTGTATTTGCTGCTTTCAAATGTTTGCTTAAACCGGAACACAATAGAATGTCTACGTAACTTAACATTATCAATCAATTCTAAATCTACTCCAGCAATAGGCTGCAATTCGTTGGTGGGGTTTAAGGTATAAACACTATTTGTTATCCCTACAAAAGCCCCAAGCCGAAACTGCAAATCAATGGATTCTTCCACATTGCTAAAATTTGGATCTTTCAGTTTGTTATATTCCACAAAAAAGGAGCGAAGACTGGGTAGTGTGAGGTTTAATTTCTCGGTAGAAACCACTGCATCGGAAGTTTGTTGTTCCAATACTTTTTTATACTCTTCTTGATAATCTCCGTTTTGTTTGGTGTTTTTAAGCTCCTCAATATCGCTGCCCTTTTTTGAAAAATAGCGATATTCACCATCTATTGTATTCCAAAGCAAAGTGAGTGTACCCTCAACTTCGGTATTCAAAGTATAAGTCTGGCCATCCACGGTGTATTGCTGTTGCGCTTGTAACGTTCCTACCGAAAGAATGAGAAACAAAGCTAAAATGGGGAAAAGCGATTTCATAAGGGCGTGATTTAAAGTATGGCTAAGGTAAAAAATTAAATCAATTTATCATTGTTTTTCAAAGGTTCGCCCTTTCCAAGAATAGTTTCCGCCAAAGCTTCCGAAAACTACAAACACAACAATCGAGGCATACACAAAAGGTAGCCACAGAAATTTCCAAAACATAATTTTTCTGCCAAAAAAGATCGCAGCTTGTTGTAGAACTATATAGTCCATAATTATTTTGATAAAAAGCAAGGAGGCATAAAGCAGCGCATTTTCAGAATGAAAGACCATTAAAAATGGAATTGCCAAAACTGAAATTTTTACCAAAAATACCAACCCTCCCAAAAGAAAGGAAAGCGTACTTTTCTGTTTTGAAGTTTTTGAAGCCCAACGAATTCGTTGATTTAAAACATTTTTCCAAGTAGATTGCGGCTTTGTGGAAACGATGACTTGTTTTGATTTTAAAAATTGAACTTGCCTTGGAAAGCTTTTTTTCATCTTTTCCAACAGAAAAATATCGTCGCCACTTGCAATGTGGTCGTTTTCTGAAAAACCGTTTACCTCCAAAAAGGCATCTTTTCTGTAAGCTAAGTTTGCACCATTACATAGCAAAGGGCGCCTCATTCCAAAGCTACCAATAGTTACAGCCTGCAAACTAAAACCGTCGAGTTGTTGAAAGCTTTCAATAAAATTTCCGTTTGATTTGTAGATTACCGGGCCGCAAACCATCACAGGATTGTTTTTTTGAATAAAAGCGTCAAGGGTTTTTAGCCAGTTTTTTGGAAGCTCGCAATCTGCATCGGTTGTTACAATCCATTCAAAGTTTGAGTTTTTTATAGCTTCAGAAATAGCATCTTTTTTGGGTGAATTTGAAATGCGTTTGTTTTGAANAATTTTTATTGAAAANCTGNTTTTTTCTATCGCTTCAGAAATAATTGCTTCGGAATTATCTTCGGAAGCGTCGTTCACAAAAATGATCTCAAACATTTTGCTCGGATAATTCAGATTTTCAACAGTTTTTAAAAGCACTGGCAGGTTTTCTGCTTCATTTCTAAAAGGAATTACAATACTGAAATGGCTCTTTGCAGCAAATTCTTCGGCTTTAAATAAACTAACTTTTTTGAAGCCGTAAATAACAATCGCCATAGCAACCAAATATGCTGCAAAAAGTATCAGAATTGCCCAAATCATCGTGTGATGGGTTGATAGGTAAGTACGAAAAAACTTCCCANAAGCGAAGGCAGCACAAAATTGAATAGCCACATTGCGAGCACGGTTGACAGCACAACCAACTCTGGCACTCCGGCAAATGAAAACACCCACACCGCCACACCACCGCGGATTACTACATCAAAAATGAATAGGGTGGGCAGGATGGAAACTAAAAAGTACATTGCAAAAATGAGCGGGATAGCTTCTGAAAATGCAATATTTGCACTAAAAAAGAGCAGCAAACCGTAGAACATACTGCTGAAAATAATATATCGAAATACTGAAAATAGTACAGTTTTAAACTTTAACTGAAAAGGAATTTTTTTGAAAAACTGAATCATTTTGGCTATCGAAAAACCTTTTAGCAAAAGTTCCTTTTCCTTAAAATAATAGGCGATTGCAAAAAGTAAAATAACGCCAATTCCAAAGTAACAAAGTGTGGAGACCGAAAAGTCTATATTAAAATTTCGCAACAAATAAAGGAGTCCAAAAAGTCCAAAAAAGCTTGTAACAAGCATTTGTGCCGCACTTGAGAAGAAATTGAGCAAAAGTGTTTTTTTTCGATTCTTACTTTCAAAAAAAAGTGCTTTTGCACCATATTCGCCAATCCGGTTGGGTGTTGCCAAAGAAATCGTAAGCGATGCAAGGCTTTGTTTAAGCGCTGTTTTGAAATTTATTTTTTCAAAAGTTGAAACCAAAGTTTGCCATTTTAAGATTTCAAAAAACCAATTGGCGGTTGCNAAAAAACCAAAAAATAATAATGAATATATTGCAATATTCCCTTTGGAAAAAATAGTGGCCGTAAACTCCTTAAAACTTAATGTTGTATTACTTTCCAATTTGAAAAAAATATACCCAAACGTTATAGCAATCGCCAAAACTTTGGCGGCGGCAAGCAGATATTGTTTAGCTTTGTGGGGTAAGGCAATCATTATGCTAAAATACTAATTCCCNCGCAAGCGGGAATCTTCTGTCCATGAAAGATAAATTCGAAAAGATAATTTTAGGAATCGACCCCGGAACCACAATTNTGGGTTTCGGACTCATAAAAGTAGTGGGAAAGCAGATGCAGTTTATACAACTGAACGAGCTGCAATTAAAAAAGTATGACGATCATTACCTAAAACTGAAATTGATCTTTGAACGCACTGTTGAACTTATAGACACGCATAATCCAGACGAGATTGCCATTGAAGCACCTTTCTTTGGAAAAAACGTACAATCCATGCTCAAACTTGGAAGGGCACAAGGTGTNGCAATGGCGGCAGGANTNTCNCGACAAATTCCCATTACCGAATATTCTCCCAAAAAGATTAAAATGGCCATTACCGGAAACGGAAACGCGAGTAAGGAACAGGTAGCAAAAATGCTCCAAAGTCTTTTGAGCTTAAAAGAATTACCGAAGAATTTGGACAGCACCGATGGATTGGCTGCTGCCGTTTGCCATTTTTANAACTCCGGTAAAGTTGAGGTGGGCAAAAGCTACACAGGTTGGGCGGCTTTTGTAAAACAAAATANTGATCGAGTAAAATAGGAGAGAAATATTAGTTTCTAGAAATCCAATCTTCCACAATATGCTGAATTTCCTTTGTGTCCTGCAAATGTATAATCTCTAGATCTACTTGCCGTTTTAAGTTGCTTCCAATTGGAAAGACAAACCCATAATANTGGGGCTCTATTTTTTTTCTGCTCAATAAAAAATCATCCCTTCTTTTGGTTTCAAAAATATATTCCAGTGGGATTTCATCATATATTACGGCATCCACTTTTTTGTCGAGAAGCATTTGGTAGGCTTCGGAAACAGTATTTACGGCAAGCGGTGTTCCGTCCATATTAAGAACCCGATCCATAATTTTTTTATAATCTGGAACGGCTACCGTTTTGCTTTCAAGTTGCTGCATGCTTGTTATGGTCTTATCTTCACGGGTAGTCAAGGAGAGTGTTGTGGCAATCCCCGCAACAAAAGACGTTGCTAAAATCAAGGAAATAATCATCCAAGAGCCCATAACAACTCGTCCAGCGGTGGTGCGCGGGGCATAATCGCCATAACCCACAGTAGTCATAGTTACAATGGCCAGCCAGATTCCGGAACCTATGCCCTGATGTATTCGCTCACCGTATACATCTCTAGCTTTACGACCCTCGACCAACCAGAATAAAAAGCCTACAATAGTAAGAATAAGCAGTAATCCTAAAACAGCGAAAAGAAAGGTTTTTGAAAAAATCGGGCTCACTTTTTCCCAAAGAGTAAGTTCTTGGACCGGAGCTAGGATGGCCATTTCGGTGTTATAGTAGGGTTGGGAAAAGGATACCTCAGCTGCCCGTTCGGCATTTATGGTTATAGGCCCAAGTAAAATATCAATTTCATGGTTACGTGCTGCTGCCATTCCGGCCTCAACCGATGGAAACTCCTGTAATGTATATTTCAGATTTAAGTTGAATGCTATTCCTTCCCAAATATCAAATACAATCCCTTCCTCTTTTCCATCGTGTATTACAAAGGGAGCCGAACCAGCATAGCCCACACGAATTTTTTCGTTTTTTTCCTGCCCAAAGGATAGCAAGTTTATAAATATGAAAAGAAAGCTTAAATATTTTCGCATACAAGTGTATTTCTGAAAAAGTTCAAAGGATTGTTTTTAATTCAATAAACGAGTTTCGGTAAAAATAATAACTAATTTTGAAGCTCTGTGAAGTTTCGGCTTTAAAACAGTGTATTTCTTGATGGTAATAATTAATTCTGAAAATAAAAATAACGGTTTTGGCCTATATCTGCACATCCCTTTTTGCAAACAGGCGTGCCATTATTGTGATTTCCATTTTTCCACTTCCTTTAAGAAAAAAAGTGAATTGGTAAATGCATTGTGTAAAGAACTGATGCTTCGAAAAAATGAATTGAGTGGCAAAGTAGAAACGATTTATTTTGGCGGGGGCACGCCAAGCCTGCTTTCTTCGGAAGAATTATCGCATATTTTCGAAACTATTTATTCAAATTATAAAATTTCAGAAAACCCCGAAATAACGCTAGAGGCTAATCCGGATGATTTGACACTTGCCCGAATTCAGGAATTAGCAAATTCACGCATTAATCGATTGAGCATCGGCATCCAATCTTTTTTCGAGGAAGACCTAAAGCTAATGAACCGTGCCCACAACGCCTCCGAAGCACTGGAATGTATCAAAAAAACGAAGGAATTTTTTGAAAATATCAGTATCGACTTAATTTACGGAATTCCTAAAATGAGCAACAAGCGCTGGAAAAAAAACCTCGAAATAGCCTTAAATCTAAATGTTCCACATCTTTCATGCTATGCATTGACTGTGGAGCCAAAGACCGCTTTAAAAAAATTTATTGAAAAGGGNATCGTACCGCCGGTGGATGAAGAAGCGGCAAAAGAGCATTACGAAATTTTACTTTCGGAAACCGAAAAAGCTGGATTAGAGAACTATGAGTTTTCAAATTTTGGCAAACCTGGTTTTCATTCCCGCAACAACANTGCCTATTGGGAAGGCAAACCTTATTTGGGCATTGGCCCTTCGGCGCATAGTTATGATGGAAAATTTCGCAGTTGGAATGTAGCTAACAATACGAAATACATAAAAAGTATTGAGGCTGGCGAACTTCCATCTGAACAGGAATTCCTTTCAAAAGAGGATAAATACAACGAGTATATTATGACANGTTTGCGCACCAAAAAGGGAGTTTCCCTTGAAAGAATTGAAAATGAATTTGGAAAGGAATACTCAGCTTATCTTTCAAAACAAGCCGAAACCGCTTTAAAAAATGAGCTTTTAATCCTTGAAGACAACACACTAAAAATTTCAAAAAAAGGAAAGTTTTTGAGTGATGGCATTGCGGCAGATTTATTCTTAGTAAATTTAGATTGATGAAAACAACCCTTGAAATTAAACATAAAACAATACTCGTTGATCTTTCCAAGCCTTTGGATATTTCAATACCCTTGCAGGCTTCCGAAAAAAACCCATTGGCGTGGTATCAAAACGAACCTACTATTGAGCCTGTAAAAATGGGCGATTGGACGGGGAAGGTTTCTGAAGGTGCTTCNGTGAATTTCAATAATGTGTTTTTCAACCCGCATGCACATGGTACACATACNGAGTGTTTCGGTCATATTTCAAAAGAATTTCATTCCATAAATAATTCATTAAAAACCTTCTTTTTTTTAGCCGAAGTGATTTCGGTACAACCCGAAAAAGTTGGGGAAGATGAGGTTATTTCCGAAGAAAGTATTTCGCACGCATTAAACGGAATAACACCCGAGGCCATTGTAATCAGAACGCTTCCGAATACTTCAGATAAAAAATCAAAACATTGGTCCGATACCAATTGGCCATTTCTTCACGAAAAATCGGCCTTGTTTTTACGGAAAATAGGGGTAAAGCACTTGTTGATTGATTTACCGTCGGTAGATAAAGAACGCGATGACGGCAAACTTTTGGCGCACAAGGCATTTTGGAATTTTCCACATGACCCACGGGAGCATTGTACAATTACAGAATTGATTTATGTTCCTTCTTCAATTGAAGATGGCAGCTATTTGTTGAATTTACAGATTGCATCCTTCCACAACGATGCTTCGCCCAGTAAGCCAATTTTATATAAAATTTTCTAATATGAAGACAAGTCTTAAAATTGAGGAATTGGCCCAATTTCTTCTCGGGATTTTCTNTTTTTCACAATTGGATTATGCTTGGTGGTGGTTTCCGGTGTTGTTGCTCACACCCGATATTGGCATGTTGGGATANTTGNTTAACACCAAAGTTGGTGCTCTTACCTATAACATTTTTCACCATAAAGCAATTGCAATTGCCATTGGTTTATCAGGATTTTATCTCAGTAATTCTTTGTTAATTTTAATAGGCGTAATTTTGTTCTCACACGCTTCCTTCGATAGAATTTTTGGATACGGTTTAAAATACCCCGACAGTTTTAAAAACACACATTTGGGAAGAATTGGAAAATAATATCATGGAATATCTCTTTATTGGCTTGGCCGTTGGTGCTGTNNTGGCTTANTTTCTTTTTGCGCGTTTCNGTGNTGACCGAAANCGNGAAAAGGTAAACACCCAGTCGGTTATTTTGATGGAAAAAATACGCAGCGTGTGTAAATTTATTACTGTAGAAGGNGATTTTTCTGAAATTTTCCACTACGAGAATGTGAAGGATAAATGGCTGAATTTGCTTTTGGGAAAAAAGAAAGCCTTGGTCTTAATTGAGGCTAAAGCGCACATTGGCTTTGATCTTACAAAAGTTAAGATGGATGCCGACACAAAAAACCGAACTATTATTTTAACCAATTTTCCCCAACCCGAACTGCTAACTATTGAAACCGATTTTAAATATTACGACAAGCGTGAAGGTTGGGCAAATCCGTTTACGGCAACCGATCTCACCGAGATTAACCAAGAGGCCAAAAAGCACATAATAGATAAAATTCCCGAAAGCGGTCTTTTTAATGAAGCTTCAAAACAAGCTTTGGAAACCATTCAACTTATGGAAAAATTGGTGGAAACCATTAATTGGAAACTTGACTATTCTGCGCTATACGCCGCTGAGGAAAAACCCAAACTAAAGCAATGAACATAGAGCAGTTTCGTGAATATTGCATTTCTAAACAGGGCGTTACTGAGTCCTTTCCGTTTGACGAAAAAACCTTGGTGTTTAAAGTCATGGGAAAAATGTTTGCCCTAACAGGTTTGGAATACAATCCCGCCCAAGCCAATCTGAAATGCGATCCCGAACGCGCTATCGAGCTCCGCGATGAATATGATGGATTGATTCGGCCGGGCTATCATATGAGTAAGGTTCATTGGAACACCGTAGAACTTGAAAAAAATATTCCCGATGAATTGATATTGGAATTGATTGATCATTCCTATGATTTGGTGGTAAAAAGTCTTACCAAAAAACTTCAAACACAACTTGCATCGCTTTAAAATAGTACCAAAACAGATGAGTCATCCCTCCGAATTTTACAAATTACAAATTGACATTCACGCTGAGGAATTACAAAAAGTAAAGCGTAAACTGGCCGTGTCCAGCACCATTAGGCTTGTGGTATTTTTACTTGCGTGTGCTGGAGTTTATTTTTTCTTTGAAAACACAAAAATAGTTATTGCAATAATCGTTTTGGCCATTGTTGCATTTGTTTATTTGGTTACAAAACATAGCGATCTCCAGTACAAGCGTGAACTGAAAAAAGCATTAATTGCCCAAAATGAAACCGAACTGGAAGTACTCAACCGTACTTTTCACCATTTACCTTCGGGCGAAAAATATAAAGACCCGCTTCATTTTTACAGTCAGGATATCGATCTTTTTGGGCGTGGTTCTTTTTTTCAATATTTGAATAGAACTGCCTTGGAAAGTGGCTCCGATTTTTTGGCGAAAATTTTCACTGAAAACGAAATTGATGCAATTCCGAAAAAACAACAAGCAACAACCGAATTGTCTGAAATGCCAAAATGGCGCCAACAATTTTCTGCAATTGCTTCTTTGGTAAAAACGGAAGTCTCCGCAACCGAAGTAACCAGTTGGCTTAAAGATTACAAAGCTTTTGTTCCAAAGTGGGCAAAACCAGTTTCTATCGCTTTTTCGTTTGTTTCTTTAGGATTATTTATTGCTTATTATTTTGATTTTGTTTCAGGATATTTAATTGGAGGATGGTTTTTTCTGGGAATGNTTATTACTGGAATTTATTTCAAGAAACTCAACGAACTTTCCAGCCACACCTCCAAAGTACAAAGCACTTTTGAACAATTTCAAAAGTTAATTTTAGAAATTGAAAAAGAGAATTTTTCTTCGGAAATTCTTTTAGAAAGGAAAAAATCTGTTTTAAATTCNTCCGAAAAGGCTTCCCAAGTTTTGAAGCAATTCGCCAGATATTTGGATGCATTTGAACAGCGCAATATTATGCTTTTTGGAATGATTATTAGCTGTTTTACGCTTCGNGATCTGCGTCAAAGTTATAATATTGAAAAGTGGATTGAGGCCCATAAATTGAACGTTCCCGTTTGGTTTGACGCAATTACTTTTTTTGATGCCTATAATAGTTTGGGGAATTTTGCCTTTAATCATCCCGACTATATTTTTCCTAAAATCATTGATGATGTTCCTGTGCTAAAAGTGAAAGGCGCGGGCCATCCATTATTGAAAGAGGCTACGATGGTGCGTAACGATATTCAAATAAATTCAGAAGAATTTTTTATTGTTACAGGAGCAAATATGGCTGGTAAAAGTACATTTCTTCGAACGGTTTCACTTCAAATTGTAATGGGAAACATTGGCCTGCCCGTTTGTGCCGAAAAAGCTGAATACAGCCCAATAAAACTCATCACGAGTATGCGTACTACGGATAGTTTAACCGATGACGAATCATACTTTTTCAGTGAATTGAAACGCCTAAAATTTATTGTGGATGAAATAAAAACCGACCGTTATTTCATCATTCTTGATGAAATTCTGAAAGGAACCAATAGTACGGATAAGGCCATCGGCTCTCGCAAATTTGTTGAAAAACTCGTGGCCAGTAATTCTACGGGAATCATTGCCACCCACGATTTGAGTCTTTGCATTGCGGCGGAAGAACTGCCCGAAGTAAAGAACTATTTCTTTGATGCTCGTATTGAAAACAATGAACTCTTTTTCGATTACACTTTCAAACCCGGAATTTGTCAAAATATGAATGCATCCTTTCTGCTAAAAAAAATGAAGATAGTAGATTGAACAACATAATAATTTAAAATACAGATAATTACCTTTATTTTACTTATATTTACACATTACCTCCTCATTATTCCCTTCCATTATTAATTTGTTTTGCCCCAAATATTAAATAGTAATCAATTTTAATATTTATACTAATTTAATTTTTTGGGATTATGAAAACAACCACCAACCTTAAGTTTATTGCAATAGCATCAATAATGTTGCTATTGAATTTTAGTTTGCTTGCTCAAAGTGAAGCAAACCGGCCTCAGTATCTTTCCGTTACAACCATGCACTGGAATATGGATAAAGAAGATTTTAGCATGGATGACTGGAAAGCTGTAGAGAAAGAATTTTTGCAAAAAGTAGTCGCTAAGAATGAGTTTATTACTTCGGCATCTTATTACACACATCTTTTTTCACCAGATAACAGCGAAGTGCTTTATATTCAGACTTACCCGTCCTGGGACGCGATGGAAAAAGCAGCCGCGCGTAGTGAAGAGCTCGCAAAACAGGCTTGGCCTAATGAAAATGCCAGAGTAAATTTTTTCAAAAATCGCGATAGTTATTTTTCTGTAAACCATTCTGACGAAATATATGCTCCCCTGGATGGCGCCAAGTTAATTCCGCAAGGCAATAATAAGGATTTGGTACTGTACGTTCGCCGTACCCACTTTACGTTTCCAGAAGATGGTTCCCAAAAAGAATTTGATGAAATGCGCACCGAAAATATGTCGAAAGTTATTTCCAAAAACGATTATATAAAAGGGTACTACCCAAATGTGCACGCCTGGGGAAGCGACAAAACTGAATTTGTAGAAGGATTTTTTGTAGAGTCTATGTGCGATTTGGAAAAAATGTTTGATAAAAATGGCGAATTGATTTCTCAAGCTTGGCCGGGAGATACAGGAAAACAAAGAGGTAAAAAATGGAACAAATATTTTACTGGAGTCCACGGTGATTCGGCCTATACTTTAGTGGCTGAACTTTCGAAATAGAAATTCAGAATTAAAATATTTAGAAAAGGATGTTTTAAAAGCATCCTTTTTTTATTTTGAAGAAGTACGTATTTTCACGGTTTTGCAAATGACAGATATTTTAGAATGGATTCAGTAACGCAGATTGTTTTGGGCGCTGCCGTGGGCGAAGCTGTCTTGGGCAAAAAGATTGGCAACAAAGCCATGGTTTTGGGAGCCATTGCTGGAACTATTCCAGATTTGGACGTTATTGCAAACTATTTTACCGATACTGTTTCTGCTTTGGAAATACATCGTGGGTTTACACATTCCATTGTCTTTGCAGTAGTTTTTGGGTTGTTATTTGGATGGTTGCTTTCACTTTGGGACAAACGCGCCACTTTAAAACAATGGTTTTGGTTTTGGTTTCTCTGCTTCATCACACATCCGTTGTTGGATGCCCATACTACTTGGGGTACACAGTTTTTTTGGCCATTTGATCTTCGCTTGGCGTACAAGAATATTTTTGTGATCGACCCACTTTATACATTACCGTTTTTGGTGTTTTTAATATTGGCGATGCTTCAAAAAAGAGGAAGTGTCAAAAGACGAAGATTCAATAATCTGGGGTTGATTGTGAGCAGTACATATATGCTACTTACCTTAATTTTGAAGGGAATTACTTATTCTAAATTCGAATCTGCGCTGAAAAAGCAAAACATTGCCTATGCAGCTTTGGAAACAAAACCGAGCCCACTTAATGCCATTCTCTGGACCGCAAATGTGGAAACTGAAGGTGCTTTTTTGATAGGCGATTATTCTTTTTTTGATACAAAACCAATCCAGTTTTCTTCACATCCCAAAAACCACGATGCTTTAGGAGATTTTGCAGAAGAAGATAAAGTAAAACGGCTTATAAAGATTACTAAAGGTTGGTACACTGTTTCTGAAAGAGAAGATGGAGTTTATTTGAATGACCTCCGCTTTGGAATGATAAGCGTAGATCCAAATTCAGAAAAGTTTGCATTCAGTTTTCTTATAGAAAAAAAAGAAAACGAAGTAACAGTTACCGAAGAGGAAAAAGATACCCGCGAAGCCAGAAAATTGTTTTCAGATCTTTGGACGCGGATTAAAGGGAATTGAGCAATGATTAAAAAAGCCGACCTTCCGAAGAAAGTTTGCCCAACTTGCAATCGTTCCTTCATTTGGCGAAAAAAGTGGGAAAGAGATTGGGAAAACGTGGTTTATTGTAGTAAAAAATGTCAGAAAAACAAAAACAATCCACTGCATTAGTTTGGTTTACGAAAGATCTTCGCGTACGCGACAATCATTCGCTGCTAAAGGCTTTAAAGGAAAATCAAAAAGCGATTGCCGTTTATTGTTTCGATCCGAGAAACTTTTCGAATACAAAGTATGGGTTTAAAAAAACTGAAAAATTCCGCGCCAAATTTTTGATTGAAACAGTCAAAAATCTTCGGAAGAACCTCCAGAACTACAATATTACGCTGTTGGTTTTCCACGAAAGACCAGAATTTATTTTTTCCGAAATTATTCAAAAGCATAACATTACTTCAATTTATTGCCAAAAGGAATGGACAAGTGAGGAAATTTCAGTTTTAAGAAAAGTAAAGCAAGTTTCTCCCAACTGCAATTTTATTGAAACCTACGACCAGTTTCTGTTTCATCCCACGGATATTCCTTTTTCAAGTTTTTCTGAAATCCCTGAAGTTTTTACCAATTTCAGAAAAAAAGTCGAAGACAAGGCCGAAGTCAGAAATTGTGTTGATTACCCCGAAATTCAACCAGCTAATAACTTGTTGGAAAGCCATACAGAAATCCCAAATTTAAGCGATTTAGGTTTAGAGGAATTTGAAGTGGATATACGTTCCGCATTTCCATTTAAAGGAGGCGAAGATGCGGCGGAAGAACGATTACAGGAATATTTTTGGGAAACCCAAAATTTAAAAAATTACAAACAAACCCGAAATGGCTTGTTGGGCTCAGAATATAGTTCCAAACTTTCTGCATGGCTCGCCAATGGAAGTATTTCTCCACGGTTTATATATGAGGAAGTGAAAAGATTTGAGCGTGAAATTGTTGCAAACGAAAGTACTTATTGGCTAGTTTTTGAATTGCTGTGGCGTGATTATTTTAAATATGTTTCACTGAAACACGGCTCTAAAATTTTTCAATTAAAGGGGATTTCAAACAAAAGTTTAGATTGGAATAATAATTCAGATATATTAAAAATTTGGATTGAGGGCAAAACGAAAGCTCCATTTGTAAATGCAAATATGAAAGAAATTGCGGCAACTGGCTTTATGAGCAATCGAGGAAGGCAAAACGTGAACAGCTTTTGGGCAAAAGAGCTTTTGCAGGACTGGCGTATCGGTACTGCATATTTTGAAAGTATGCTGATAGATTATGATGTGCACAGTAATTGGGGCAATTGGATGTACAATAGCGGCGTAGGCAATGATCCGCGTGATAGAAAGTTCAACATTCAAAAACAAGCGGAGCAATATGACCCCCAAGGGGAGTATCAAGAAACTTGGCTACAAGATTTTTAAAAAAGTATGAAAAAACTACGGCTTATCCTCGGCGATCAATTGAATCACAAACATTCGTGGTATTCCTCGACAGAAAAAGACACCTTGTATTTTATGTCCGAAATGCGACAGGAAACGGACTATGCGCACCATCATATTCAAAAAGTCATCGGTTTTTTTGCCGCGATGCGGAACTTTTATGAACATCTTAAAGGCAACGGTCATCAAGTAATATATTATGAAATTGATTCCGAAGGAAACAAGCAAGATTTGATAGAAAATTTACGGAATTTAATTGATAAGCACCATATTGAAAGGTTTGAATACCAGCTTCCCGATGAGTATCGATTGGATAAACAACTGAAAGATTTTTGTAAGCATCTTGACATTGAGTTTGAAATTTTTGACACCGAACACTTTTACACTTCACGCAGTGAAATGGCTGAATTTTACGATGGTAAGAAGGAAATGATAATGGAATATTTTTACCGCCATATGCGTAAAAAACATGAAATATTACTGCAAAATGCGTCACAACCCGAAGGCGGTAAATGGAATTTTGATAAAAGTAACCGAAAAAAATGGACCGGCAAACCAGAGATACCACACGAAAAAGGATTTAGAAAGGATATTTCAAAAATTTTGGAACAAATTCAGAAACAGAAAATAAATACTATAGGTACGGTTAATGAAAAAGCTTTTAATTGGCCTACTTCACGTTCCGATAGTTTAAAAGTTCTTAATTATTTCTGTGAAAATCTATTAGTGCATTTTGGTGACTATCAAGATGCCCTCCACACGGAGGAAGTGTTTCTATTTCATTCAAGATTGTCTTTTTCAATGAATACGAAAATGCTTTCGCCCCAAGAAGTAATTGAAAAAGTCTTGGAAACCTATTACAACCGAAAAGATGAAATAGACATTTCGCAAGTGGAAGGTTTTATTAGGCAGATATTAGGCTGGCGCGAATATATGCGTGGAATTTATTGGATGCAAATGCCAGGGTATCGCCGCTCGAATAAGTTGGATAACCAAAATACGCTGCCCGATTTTTACTGGACAGGCAGAACAAAAATGAACTGTTTGCACCACGCAATAACCAATAGCTTGGAAAACGCCTACGCCCACCACATACAACGATTGATGGTTACGGGCAATTTTGCATTATTGGCGCAGGTACATCCCGATGAGGTGGATGATTGGTACTTGGGTATTTATATTGATGCTATTGAATGGGTAGAAATGCCCAATACACGCGGAATGAGCCAGTTTGCTGATGGTGAGATTGTCGCAACTAAACCATACATTTCTAGCGGTAGTTATATTAATAAAATGGGTAATTATTGCAAGGCATGTTTTTATAATGTGAATACGAAAATTGGCGAAAAAGCGTGTCCGTTCAATTCGCTATACTGGAATTTTCTTCACGCAAAGCAGGTACATTTTAAGGATAACCAGCGGATGAATATGATGATGAGCCTTTTGAAAAAGATGGATTCAAAAACTTTGGAAGCACACCTCAACCGTGCTGATGAAATTATCAAGAATCCTGATAATTTTTAGGGTTTTCAACAGCTGAGGTCGGCAATAATTTTCCATTCTCCTTCAATCTTTCGGAAGATGATTAAGAAGACCCCATTTGCATTTCCCGTATCTCGAACCAAATGAAATTGCCCCATTACGTAGTATGAGTTCTCTTCAATTTTGGTAATAGTCTCAATCGTAAAACTCAGCGTCCCGGTATATTCTTTGGAAGGGTATCCTTTCTTATAATTTTCCAGCGTCTTTTCCCAGCCGCTTGTAATTCCTTTGCTTCCGTAAAATTTAAGGGAATCGCTTTTCCAATACCCTTGCATAAAATCTTCCAGATCATTTTGGTTCCAAGCATCCTGTTGCATTTTAAGGACTGCTCGTATAGCTTCTTCGTCCTTCACTTGCGTTTGTGAGGTTACGGTTATTGATATGGTAAGTAGACAAAGTAGGAATATTTTTTTCATAATGAATTTTGTGTTCAAGATTGGTTTTTAAAATTAGTTTAAATTTTTGTACATCGCACAATAAATAATTTCCCAGGTTTTAGTTGGATAAATTTTCATATCTTACAGAGAAACCAATAATTAAACCACACCTCTCAGTTGTTACACTCCAAAATAGATATCTCCGGAAGTTATTTAATAAGAGCACTTCTAATAATCGGGGGGATTTTGACACTTTGCTACATAGGAGCAAGTTTGTTAATGCCTTTGGTTGTAGCTGCTATTATAGCCATTTTACTTGACAAGCCAACCCAAAAATTTAATCAGTGGGGATTGCCACATTGGCTTTCCATCACTTTGTCATTACTTATTATGCTCATAATATTTTTTCTGCTTTTTTGGCTTATTGGTTCACAGATAAATAATATAGCAGATGATTGGCCAACCATAAAAGATAAGGCAAGCGAAAAGTTGAATAATTTATCTGAATGGGCCAATCAGAGTTTTAATTGGGATTATCAAAATTATATAGAAAACAACAAAAGATTGGTGCAAAAGGCAGAAAGCATGGCGAGTAGCTTCCTCTCCAGTGTTATTAATTTGTTATCACAGTCCTTACTAATTTTTGTATATGTAGTTCTTCTGATGATACAGAAGAAAATGTTTATAGGCTTTTTCAAAAAATTATCTTCCGATCCTTCTGCAATGGGATCCATCTTAAGCGGTTGCTCAAAAATTGTTAGTAGTTATCTTTTGGGGAAGGGTAAGATTATGATTTTTCTCTTTGCCATATATTATTTAGGATTTACGCTTGGTTCGGTTCCTTTTGCGCTCTTTTTGGCATTATTTGCGGCTCTTTTTTCAATAATTCCCTATGTGGGAAATTTTATCGGAGGAGGTATTGCGGTAATTCTTTCCTATTTGTATGCTGGCACTACACCAGCACTTATAGTAATAGGTGTTATCTCCGCAACACAACTTATAGAAAATTATATTCTTACGCCTTGGATAATAGGAGACGAAACTAATTTAAACCCCTTTATTACAGTATTTGGGATTATCCTTTTTTCTGCTCTTTGGGGAATGGTGGGTGCCATTATCGCTCTGCCTATTGTTGGGGTGTTAAAAGTAATATTTGAGCATACAAAGGGGATGGAGGCATATGCTTACCTCATTAAAAAGGGGGAATAGCAAATTTTAAAAATCTTCCACAAAAAGTAGCGAAGGGTCTGGACAAATAGTTTTCCATTTTTCAATTTCTGAAGGAAAGGCTACGCCGGGAAAATTTTCAGCGTTTCCTAATAAGTCCATTAATATTTGAAAGTGTAAATGTGGTTCCCAATTGCCATTTTCTTCTGGTTTTCCTATAAAACCAATAAGTTCATCAGCCTGCAACATTTTCCCCTTTTTGTGAAGCAACAAGCTCTCTCGTGAAAGATGTCCATATAATGTGTAAAATAATTGTCCACCAAAATGGTGTTCCAATACCAATGTAGGGCCGTAATCTTTTGGAAAATTATTGTCTTGCAGGATCATAACTTTTCCATCAAAAGGAGTATGAACTGGTGTTTGTGCTGGCACCCAAAAATCGGTTCCCAAATGGATGTTTCTGTATTCTGATTTGTTTGCAGTGGTTCTTTTATATGCTTCCGTGGTGTAAAATTTCCGCCGTTCCAAATAACCGTTTGCCAAAAGCGCATGGGGGTTTTTCTGTTGAATTTCAGCAATAAAATAACCCAATTCCACCACCGTGTCGTAATTGGAATCGGGTGATAGTTCCGTAGCCATATCAATTTTTAAAACTTCGGAAAAGGAAGTTTTTGGAAACAAGTTGTGCAATGAAACCGCATTGTTCCGTGCCATCGTTTTAAACTCTTCCATTCAATCAGTAAGATATTAAACTAGAGTACACTTTTCTGTTTCTTATAAAAAGCATCAGCCTGCATCTGCATCAGTTCACGTGCTTTTTTGCGTTTGTAATCGTAAAGTTCCTGCTCTTCTGCTATGTCTGCGTACACTCTATTGTTTATATTGCGGTCTGTGGTTACGAGTACGTCGCGTTGTGCTTTTTGCTGGGTTACCCAAGATTTTAATGCGCTTTCCTGTTCTTCAAGTTTTAGGTCGTAAGCGCCTTTTGGAGAAAGGAGTTTTGCCAATATGGGCGAAGTTTCTATGGCTAGAAAAAGCAAAAAGATAAATAGCGAAGGCAAAAGCGGAAGTTTGTTCAGCGCATTTACGCGCGCCATCAATCCATCAAAGCCATCGATTACGGGTTGGGTTTCTGCCACCTTGGTTTGATATTCTGTGGCGAGGGTTGCTATTTGTGCTTCTGCTGCGACAATTTTTTCCTCATTGGTTTTCTTTAGTTCGGTAAGGGCTGCGAGTTCTGCGTCGTGCTTTTCTCGCTTTTCCTTGTAAACAGGGCCTTTGCCCAATTTTTGTGTGCCTGCAGTGCCTTCAGCTTCTGCGATGTAGGTGTTGTATAGGGCATTTACTTCGGCTTCCTTATCGGTAATTTCCTTTTTTAGAGCTGCAATTTCTGCTTCCAAAGCATTCACGGAAGGTGTGTACTGAAGTGCCAATTGGTCTTTGTTGGCGAGGGTCATTTCATTCTTCTCTGTGAGCAAAACTTGATTGATTTCCTTTTCGAAAATTTTCATTTCCAAAGGTTTTGAGATAACGATGGCGATGATTATTGCTAAGACAATTCGGGGTGATGCCTGTATCAATTCATCAAAGAAGTTATTTCTCTTTTTGATGGTGGAAACGATAAACCTATCAAGATTAAAGATCAATAATCCCCAAATTATTCCGAAGAAAATTGCGGAAAAGTAACTATCAAAGACTGTAAAGAGTGCATAAGCGGCGGCAATGGTGGCCATAATGGCGGTAAAGAACACTGTAGCGCCAATACCTGCGTATTTGGTACGTTCGCCCGGAGAGCATTCGTCAAGGATGGCGGTATCTGCCCCGGAACAAAAAATGAAAAAGCGTTGTAACATAGGTTTTTTAGATTGATGAGTTTATATAACGCAATTTGAATCAGTTTGTTACAGGATTACCTAAGAAATTGTAAAATGTACTATCGTTTTAAGGTAAAATGGCCGCGATAGGTTCTTCCATTTTTGAAAATTGCCTTGAACCAATAGTCTGAAGAGGGCATTGGTGTGCCGTTGTAGGTTCCGTTCCAACCGTTGCTGTTTTTGTTGAGTACATAGAGTAGCTTGCTGAAACGATCGTATATCTCTATTCTTTGTAATTGGGGACTGTCGGGGTTTTGTCCTGCTATTTGCCAAGTGTCGTGGTACCCATCGCTGTTTGGAGTGAAAAAATTGGGGAAACCAAGTACATATACCGTGATGGTTGTGGAGCCGCAACCGTTTGCATCCTTAACCGTAAGAATATGCTCGCCGGGGCTGAGGTTTTCAAAGACGGGGTTTTGCTGGTATGGGCCGTTGTTGAGCGAATAGCTATAATTACCCGTGCCTTCCGTGATTACATTGAGGGTGGGATTGCCAATATTGCCCGTAAGTTGATAGGTAACCTGCGCAATTTCGGACGGAAGGACGGTAATTGTGCGCGTACCGTTACACGTGTACTCTTGGTTGTTGATGGTCTTAGTACGGGTTACTGTAAGTGTGTAGGTTCCTGCTTCATTCACTTCAATGGAAGGAGTGGTTTCACTGTTTGACCAATTAAAGGTTGCATCTGAAATTGTTCCTATCAAACCTGGGTCTATTGTTATGGTGCTGGGGTAGGTATTTAGGCAATAA
>PAZL01000038.1 GCA_002715485.1 Aequorivita sp.
GTTTATAAGCGTGGGGGTACCAATGGTACCCTCACCTTAAACGGACACTTTGTCTGTTTTACCATCGAGCTTCCGTGGAAGGAAAATAAAAGAAACATTTCCTGTATCCCGGAAGGCAAATATGAATTAAAAGCGCGATTCTCGCCTGAACATCAAAACCATTTAAAGTTGCTGGATGTATACCAAAGAAAAAATATACTTATTCATCCCGGAACCAACGCAATCGAAGATCTGCGCGGAAGTATAGCCCCAGTTAAACAACTCATTGGAATAGGTGAAGGTATCTATTCGCGAATCGCTCTTCAGAAATTGCTATCCATTTTTCACCAAACAATGGAATCAAATGAAAAAGTAATACTAAACATAAACTCAAACCGCTATGAATATCTTAGACAGGTACAAAAAACCAACACCTAAATTTTTTAGGATTCTTAGAAATATCGGAATAGCCCTAGCAACAACCGGAGGCGCTATATTGGCCTCTCCTTTTGGACTTCCGTCGTCAACCATTTCTATTATTGCCTACATCACTATTGCGGGAGCGGTTGCCTCCGCCGTCAGTCAGGCAACTGTGGAAGACCGAAATTCAAATAGCAATCCAAAACAATAATATTATGATGTATTATAGAGAATTTCCCATTGCAATGGGAACAGCAAGTGGCACCTTCCTATCTACGTTTGCAGCACTGGAAGTACAAAACATTTTTACTTCTGCATTGCTGGCAATAGTGGGGGCAATTATAAGTTTTTTGATGTCATGCTTATTAAATTTGATAATAAAACCAAAATTCAAAAAACACAGAAAAAAAAGAAAGAAATAAATAAATGAAACTATGAAAAGGTTATTTTCTATGGGAGACTAAGGGAAACGGGTATGGGCAATATCAGTTAAACTTATTTGGGTCCTGTGTTTCCACAAGGCTTACTGGGGCGTGCCGCTGGTGTCTGCTTCATTCATAAAATAAGTAATAATCATAAATAACAAGATGAGTTTTACGTGGAGGGAACTAGTAGCAACTTATGTAGCTCAGGTGGGTAATGGGTGTATGGACTATTTCCAAGTTGCTGCGGTGTTAAAATCCAAGTGAATGTCCCAAGAAGAAAGTACGGTTTACTAAGACCTATTGATAGAGATTTATTAAGCAAGGCTGAAATGGAAAAGCACAGTCTGGCAATCCCATTAGGTACATGTTATTTTGCTTTCTCAATCCACTCCCGGGCATTTACAAGCGCCTGCACCCAAGGTGAAACCACATCGTTTCTATCTTTTGGATAATACGCCCAATTCCACGGAAATGTAGAGCGTTCCAAATGCGGCATCATGACCAAGTGGCGCCCGGTTTTGTCGGTTAGCATTGCTGTGTTGAAATCACTGCCGTTTGGATTTGCGGGTAGGGCATCGTACCCATATTTCGCTACAATGTTATAGTGGCTTTCTGCTTTTGGAAAACTGAATTTTCCTTCGCCATGTGCAGCCCAAATCCCCAACGTACTGCCTGCAAAGCTGGACAGCATCACGCTATTGTTCTCTTGGATTTTCACCGATGTAAATGTACATTCAAACTTCCCCGTATCGTTGTGAAGCATTTTTGGTTTTTCGGCATCTTCTGGATTCAAAAGACCGAGTTCCACAAAAAGTTGGCAGCCGTTGCAAACACCCAGCGAAAGGGTATCGTCCTTTGCAAAGAAATTCTTTAAAGCCGTGTTCGCCTTCTCGTTATACAGAAATGAGCCTGCCCAACCTTTGGCACTTCCCAAAACGTCGCTATTGCTGAAACCACCAACGGCAACCAATAGCTTGATGTCTTCCAAATCCTCGCGACCTTCAATAAGGTCGGTCATATGTACATCCTTTACGTCAAAGCCCGCAAGGTGCATCATATATGCCATTTCGCGTTCGCTATTGCTGCCTTTTTCGCGGATTACTGCAGCCTTTGGACGCTCCCATCCTTTGGAGGGGTTGGGGGAGGACCCTGTGAAATCCTTTGGAAACACAAACTTGAGCGGTTGGTTTTTGTAATTGTCAAAACGTTCCTTGGCAAGTTTTTCCCCGCTTTGGTTTTTATCGAGCAAATATGAGGTAGTAAACCAAACATCGCGCATTTCAGCAATACTGAAGCTAAGTTCTTCTTTATTGTTTTTTATTTGAAGCGTTTCCTTTTCAGAAACCGTTCCAATTTTTTTGAAATCAATATGTTGTTCAGCAAATACCTTTTCAACTGAAGCATCATCCGAAGCTTGGATAACGAGCCCACAATTTTCAGCAAACAATACTTTCACCAAATCCTTTTCACCCAAAACTGAAAAATCCAAATCCGCTCCCAGATTCACATCGGCAAAACACATTTCCAATAAGGTGGTAATCAATCCGCCCGAAGCCACATCGTGCCCAGCAAGAATTTTTCNTTCNGANATAAGTTGTTGCACAGTATTGAAAACCATTTTTACGTATGCGGCACTTTTTACGGTAGGGGCTTCATTGCCTATGGCATTCATAATCTGCCCAAAGGAAGANCCGCCCAGTTTAAAATCGTCCTGCGAAATATTGATGTAATATATGCTGCCGCCATTTCTTTGTAAAACGGGCTCTACAACTTTTTGAATATCGTTACAGTTTCCAGCTGCNGAAATNATNACNGTNCCGGGAGAAATNACTTCGCCGTCTTTGTATTTCTGCTTCATGGAAAGCGAATCNTTCCCCGTAGGCACGTTGATGCCCAAATCAATTGAAAANTCTGAAACTGCTTTTACCGCCTCATATAGCCTTGCATCTTCTCCTTCATTATTGCAGGGCCACATCCAGTTGGCGGAAAGCGAAANACTTTTTAAACCATCTTTTAANGGCGCCCAAACAATATTGGTCAANGCTTCAGTAATTGCATTGCGCGAGCCAGAAGANGGGTCAATCAATGCGGTTAAAGGCGAGTGCCCAATACTTGTGGCAACACCNTCTTTTCCGTGGTAATCCAANGCCATNACCCCGCAATTGTTCAAAGGCAACTGCAATGGTCCAACGGTTTGCTGTTTTGCAACACGGCCCGTAACACAACGATCTACTTTATTGGTTAACCAATCCTTACAGGCCACAGCTTCCAATTGAAGCACTTGNGCTACATATTCCTTTGTTTTTGAAACTTCGTATTNAGGATTTTTGTAATTCCTNTTTACGGTCTTGTCTTTCATGNTGGTTTTTGGCGAGCTGCCAAACATATCTTCCAAAGCGAAATCCATAGGTTTTTCGCCTTTTTTGTTTTCAAAACAAAAGCGTTGGTCGCCAGTAACATTTCCTACCTCATACATTGGGGAACGCTCNCGATCTGCAACCTTTTTCAGTTTTTGGATGTTTTCCTCACCAATTATCANGCCCATGCGCTCTTGGCTTTCATTGCCCATAATTTCCTTTGCCGANAGGGTAGGGTCGCCAATAGGGAGTTTATCCAAATCAATTTTTCCGCCAGTTTCCTCCACCAATTCACTCAAGCAGTTCAAGTGCCCGCCAGCCCCGTGATCGTGAATGGAAACAATTGGGTTTTCATCACTTTCAACCATCACTCTAATGGCGTTCGCGGCACGTTTTTGCATTTCGGGATTGCTACGTTGAATAGCGTTAAGCTCTATCCCGCTGCTNAATTCGCCTGTATCTGCCGAAGAAACCGCGGCACCGCCCATCCCAATTCNATAATTATCACCACCCAGCACTACAATTTTATCCCCTTCCTGAGGTTTGCCCTTAATGGCTTGGCTTGCTTTTCCGTAGCCAATTCCACCCGCGAGCATAATNACCTTATCGTAACCAAGTTTTCTATTATCTAACTTTTCATCGGTCCCTGAGTTTGTCGAAGGGTCATGTTCAAAAGTTAAAACGGAACCCGCAATCAATGGCTGCCCAAATTTATTTCCAAAATCGGAAGCGCCATTACTGGCTTTTATCAATATATCCANTGGCGTTTGGTANAGCCAATCGCGTTCTTTCATTCCTTTTTCCCAAGGTCTTTCTTGGTTAAGACGGGAATAGGAAGTCATATAAACAGCAGTTCCCGCCAAGGGCAAGGAGCCTTTTCCGCCNGCCAAACGGTCGCGGATTTCGCCACCGCTACCAGTTGCCGCACCATTAAAGGGTTCTACGGTAGTTGGAAAGTTATGGGTTTCCGCTTTTAGGGAAATCACACTCTCAAAATCCTTTTCCTCGTACCAATCTGGCTTGTCGCCACTCTTTGGCGCCCATTGTTTTACCTTCGGGCCTTTTATGAAAGCTACATTGTCTTTATAGGCCGAAACTATATCGTTTGGATTTTCGGCAGATGTCCTTTTTATAAGTTTGAATAGGGAAGTGGGCATTTCCTTGCCGTCAATTTCAAAAGTTCCATTGAAGATTTTATGGCGACAGTGCTCACTGTTTACTTGGCTAAAACCGAAAACTTCGCTGTCAGTCAATTTTTTTCCTAATTTCTTTGAAAGGTTTTCTAGGTATTCAACTTCTTCAGAATTTAACGCCAAACCTTCTTTTTGGTTGTATTCCGAAATATCGTCAATTTCCAAAATAGGCTCTGGCTGAATGTGGATGTCAAAAATATCCTGATTCAATTCTTTGAACTTCTGTGACAGCATGGGGTCAAAAGTTCCTTTTTCAACCTTNCTATTGTGAAATTCCTCGATACGGATNATTCCGTCAATACCCATATTTTGGGTAATTTCCACAGCATTGGTACTCCAGGGGGTAACCATTGCGGCACGTGGGCCAACAAAAAAATCCGTCGCGTTTGTGGACAGGACGGATTGCTTTATTTTGGGTTGGTTGCCGAAAAGCCACTCCAACTTCTTACTATTTTCTTCTGAAATTTCTCCCTGGGTCTGGACTGCAAAAACAGTGTTTTCAACGTTCCCGAAAAAGTGAATCATCCTTTTAATTATTTGGTTTTTTAAAGATTCACCTTTGCTAAAGTTACAATGCAGAAATAGCTGCGGTGAATAAAGGTGCAAAGGTAACCAAATTTGGAGATATTTTAAATTTCAAAACGGCTATTGAAGAAAAATAAACAATATCTATTATGAATAATTTTAACGTATAAATTCTAAATTTTTNGCATTACCTTGTNGCGCTTAAATATTTAAACAACAAACAAATGAAACCAACAAAATTACTTACTGTAGTTTTTTTACTACTGGGCATTGGCTTATTTGCACAGCAAAAATTTCCGCCCGAACAAATTATTACCGGAACTCTTGTAAGACAAACAATGCCTTTACGTGATTTTCCAACCCTTCCGGAGAATCTTCATTTAGATCCAAAAACCTTAACGGTGGTTCCAAATGAATCTACCACACAAATTGAAATTAATGAAGTGCCTCCAACTATTATTGATAATATTCAAACTAAACTTGGAGGAGTAAGAACTCGAGCTATAGAACAAAACTTTATAGGCGCATCTTCTTCCGAATCAGGATTTTTTCCACCTGATCCAACAGGGGCGGTAGGACCAAATCATTATGTTCACTCTGTGAATTCACTCGTAAAAATTTTTGATAAAACAGGCAATTTATTGGTTGGGCCAGTTTCATTAGGTACCTTTTTAGGTTTTGGAGGAAATAGCGGTGATCCCATAGTTCTATACGATCAATTAGCCGATAGATGGCTTGTGAGTGAATTTGGAAATATTAGTGGCGGAAACTCATTGGCAGTGGGTGTATCGGTAACAAATGATCCAACGGGTGCATACAATGTATATCAATATTCTTTCAATGGNTTTCCCGATTATCCTCATTACGCTGTATGGCCGGATGCATATTATGGAACCGTAAACTTGGATGGACAAACCACCAGAGCATTTGCTATGGATAGGGACGAAATAATTGCTGGGGGTCCAAACCCACAAATTGTAATATTTTCACTTCCTGGGGTCGTTGTAAACCCGAACCAAGTAAAAAGTCCTGANGCAGCAAATTTATTAGGAACCGCAATACCTCCCAATACCCCGGGTTATGTTACATATCTTCAAGATGATGCTTGGAGTGGCGTTTCATTTGACCATTTAAAAATATGGGAAATTGAAATGGATTGGAATAATCCTGGAAACTCCACCATATCTGCACCGCTTGAAATAGCGACCGATCCCTTTGATGCAGGGGAAATATTTGGGCAAGGGGCTGTAAGTCAACCTGGAACAAACCAAAAACTAGCCGGGCATGGGGGAATTATCTCCTTTGCGGCAAACTATAGAAGCTTTGCAGACCATAACTCTTGGTTAATAACCTTTAATACATTTATTGATAACAATCAAACTGGCGGAATTCGCTGGATAGAATTAAGGAACGATTCCTCAAACCCTTGGACAATATATCAAGAAGGAACTTATGCAATTGCCGATGGCCATAGCCGTTTTATGAGTAGTTCTGCAATGGATGCCGCTGGAAATATTGGTTTGGCTTATAGCATAGGGAGCTCAACCCTTCCTGTAGGTATTAGGTATACGGGCCGCTTTGACGGAGATCCTTTGGGAACCATGACCGTCGCCGAAGAAACTATAGTAAATGGTGTGGGCGTTAGAACAAACACATATCGATATGGCGATTATGGACATACTACCATGGACCCAGATAACTTTACTTTTTGGCATACTGCAGATTTCTTTTCTTCAAACAATGCATGGAGAACCCAGATAGCATCCTATCGACTTTCAGGGGGCTTTGCAAATGATGTTGGAGTGAATGCAATAATCCAGCCCGAAAATGGTATTTTGACGAATGCCGAAACTGTTGAAATTAGCATCCGTAATTTTGGCTCAGCTCCACAATCAAATATACCTTTGGAATTACGGGTAGATGGAAATCTTGTTGCAAGCGAGACCTTTACGGGTACTATTTTAGAAAATGAAACAGCGAACTACACATTCACCCAAACTGTAGATTTATCAGCCTCTGGGCAAACGTATTCCATAGAAGCCAAAACAGCTTTGGTGGGAGATGAATTTACTGCTAACGACCCGTTCACTAAGGAAGTTACCAATTTATTGTCTAACGATGTTGGCGCCATTGAAATTACTGCACCTGTATCAGGCACGGGGCTTGGAAATGAAACAGTATCAGTGAACTTGAAAAATTTTGGAGCGTTGCCTCAATCAAATTTTGATGTTCAGTATGTTATTGACGGCGGTACACCAGTGGTTGAAACATTTACAGGTACAATTAATTCTGAGGAAGAAGTTGTATATAATTTTACGCAAACTGCAGATTTTTCAGCTTTGGGAACTTATAATATAACAGCTTCTACCTTATTGGCTGGTGATGAAAACCCAGCCAATGATTCGGTTTCAGCAGTTGTTGAAAACTTGCTTTGTCAACCTTTTTTGGATTGTTCCTTGGGAGATGGGTTTAGATTGGTTTCTGTTGCGGAAATTAACAACGCTTCTCAATGTGAAGGTTATGGAGATTTTACAGACCAAATTGCAAATCTAGCTCCGGGAAGCACTAATAGTATCACATTTACCACAGGTTATGGAGATCAAAACGTGAAAGTTTGGATAGATTTCAATGATGATTCTACTTTTAGCAACGATGAGCTAGTTGTTCCAAATTTTGTAATCGCTCCCGGGCAAGGTGCAGGAACCTATACTCAAACTGTAGATTTGGTTATTCCGAATGGTGCGGCTATTGGAGAGCACCGAATGAGAGCTAAAAGTAATTGGCAAGCACCTGTACCTGCGGATGCTTGTGAAGAGACAGAATACGGCGAAACTGAAGATTATACTGCAAATATAGGTGAACTGGGGTTAGATGATATATCCATCAGAAATTCACAGCTAACTATTACAAGTACAGATAACAAACATTTTGAGGTTTCCTTAATTTCAGATTATGATGGATTGGGTTATATCTCTGTTTACAATATGCTAGGTCAGGAGCTGGGAATAAAACCAATTGGTAAAGTTGATGGCGCTTATACTTTAACGCTTGATATGTCCTTTGCTGCAAGCGGAGTGTATATTGTAAAAGCTGGTGGCCAAACTACTAAAGCAAACAAAACAGCCCGAATTATTGTTAAATAGAATTGTTTTACAAAGTTTTTAAAAGCGGGCATAGCCCGCTTTTTTTATTATTAATAAAAGGCAATTTATTTTTTTCAAATCTTCTAGCTGTAAGCGTTTATAAATTAATTATATGGATTATCTTTAATGCTCTAAATTTTAAAAAACAAATCATGAATTTTAAAAAATTATTTTTCGCAAGCTTTCTATTGTTTTGTATAGGAATGCAGGCGCAACAAACTTTTCCGCCAGATGAGGTTATTGTTGGAACTTTTATTGGAAAAACAATGCCTTTGAGGGATTTTGCCCTTCAAGAAGAAAATCTTAATCAGACTATTAAGGAAATTAAGATTGTTCAAAACGGTTCGCGTTATAACGAACAAGTAAATGAAAATGCATTGCCTATGGGCATTGACCAAACAGTTCAAAAGAACTTTGGAAATATCCAAACTAGAGCAATTGAGCAAAATTTTATAGGGGCATCGTCTTCAGAGTCAGGGTTTGTTCCACCAGACCCTACAGGTGCAGTGGGACCCAACCATTACGTACACGCGGTTAACTCCATTGTAAAGATTTTTGATAAAACGGGCAACCTTGTTGTTGGTCCTGTTGCTTTGGGAACATTTTTAGGAATTGGCTCAAATTCCGGAGATCCCATTGTGCTTTACGATCAATTGGCAGACCGTTGGTTTGTTAGTGAATTTGGATCTTTGAATAATTCACTAGCCATAGGTGTTTCTGAAACCAATGACCCCACTGGAGCTTATAATGTATACCAATATACTTTCGGGAGTTTTCCAGATTATCCCCACTACAGTGTTTGGCATGACGCTTATTACCTTACAGCTAATATAGGAACAGCAAATAAGGTTTATGCGGTTGAGAGAGATGTAATGCTGGCAGGAGGGTCTAATCCTAAGATTGTGGGCTTTCCGCTTCCAGGCGCAACCCAGAATACCAATACGGTTTTAAGCCCTGAACCAGCAAACCTATTGGGGACTAATTATCCCGCAGATGTTCCGGGATACGTGACTTACCTTCAGGACGATGGATGGTCAGGGGTTACTTTTGACCATTTAAAAGTATGGGAAATTGAGCTGGATTGGGTTACAACAAGCAACTCTACAATTTCTGCTCCCTTAGAAATACCCACAGCCCCATTTAATTCAGTATTTGCACCATTTGGAACAGGTGATGTACAACAGCCTGGTACTAGCCAAAAAATTGATATGATTGGCGGTGTTATTTCTTATGCGCCAAACTACAGAAGTTTTGCCGATCACAATAGCTGGGTAATTACCTTTAATACAGATATTGATGGAAACGACACTTCCGGCGTTCGATGGATCGAACTTCGGAATGATGCCTCAAACCCTTGGTCCATATTCCAAGAAGGTACCTATGCTCCAGCTGATGGAAATAGTCGTTTTATGGGAAGTGCGGGAATGGACGCTGCAGGAAATATTGGTCTTGCATTTAACATAGCCAGTGGAACCTTAAAAGCAGGAATACGCTATACAGGTAGGTTTGACGGGGATCCATTGGGTCAAATGACCGTTGCCGAGACTGAAATTGTTCCCGGAGCGGGTGTTCAAACATTCACCAATCGATTTGGTGACTATTCCCACTTAACTTTAGACCCAGATAACTTTACTTTTTGGCACACTGCAGAATATTTTTCTTCGGACAATAACTGGAGAACACAAATTGCTGCATTTACCTTATCTGGAGGTTTTGCAAATGACGTAGGTGTAAATGCAATAATTCAACCCGAAAACGGAATTTTGACAAACGCTGAAACAGTAGAAGTAAGCATCCGAAATTTCGGAACCGCAGCTCAAGCAAATATTCCCTTGGAACTTCGTGTGGACGGCAACCTGGTTGCCTCTGAAACATTCTCTGGAAGCATAGCTGCAGGATCTACCGCAAACTATACCTTTTCTCAAACTGTTGATTTGTCAAATCCAGGACAAACATATTCTATTGAAGTTAGATCAAGCCTAACAGGAGACGAATTTCCTGCGAACGATCCATTCACAAAAGAAGTTACCCACCTTTTGGCAAATGACGTTGGAGCAATAGAAATAACAGCACCAGTTTCAGGTTCTGGTTTGGGTAACGAAACTATCACGGCAACAATAAAAAACTTTGGAGCCAGTACGCAGTCAAACTTTGATATACAATATGTTATCAATGGTGGGACACCTGTAGTTGAGACTTTTGCGGGCCCAATTGATTCCGAAGAAGAGGTTAGCTATAGCTTTACACAAACTGCTGATTTTACAGCATTGGGAGTTTATACCGTAACCGTTTCAACTGCTTTGGCGAGTGATGTCAATGCAGCGAATGACTCGGTTACAACTGAGGTAGAAAACATTTTATGTCAGCCTGTAATTGATTGTTCTGTTGGAGATGGGTTTCAGTTATTTGCAGTGGCCGAAATAAATAATCCATCAGCTTGCGAGGGTTATGGCGATTTCACAAACCTGGTTGCTAACTTAGCTCCAGACAGTACAAATGAACTGACAGTAACCACTGGCTATGGCGATCAATTTGTGAAAGTTTGGATTGATTTTAATGATGATTCCACATTTTCTGCAAACGAAGTGGTAGTTGACAATGTAGAGATTGCTTCTGGTCAAGGATCTGGAACATATACAGTAACAATGGACTTGGTTGTGCCAGCAGGAGCAGCAATTGGTCCACACCGTATGCGTGCAAAGACCAATTGGAATGGCCCTGTACCGGCAGATGCGTGTGAAGAAACTGATTTTGGGGAAACCGAAGACTACACCGCAAATATTGGAACGCTGGGCGTAAATGACTTTTCAATCAGCAAAGGTGATTTGATAATTACTTCAGAAAACAACAAGAACTTTGAAGTAAACTTTATAACAGCCTATGAGGGCAAGGCTTATTTGGCAATTTATAATATGCTAGGGCAACAACTTAAAGTGAAGATGCTAGATAAGATGGGCGATTCCTTTAAAGCAAAACTTGATATGGGTGAAGTAGCAAGTGGGGTTTATCTAGTAAGAATAGGTGGCCAAAACACCAAGTCGTTTAAAACGGCACGAATTATTGTAAAGTAAGTTTATAACTTGATATAATCATAGAATGAAAAGAGCGGGCATTGCCCGCTCTTTCTATAGTGTTCAATCTAGTTATTGCACCACAATTTTTTTGGTAATGCTTCTTTCTGAAGAAACCAGTTCCAAAAGATAAACTCCGCTATTGAGATTTGAAACATCTACTTTCTTTTCAGAAGAATTGAACGTGTTAAACAGTATTCTTCTTCCCGAAATATCATATACTGAATAATTATCAACCGTGAAGGATGTATTGTCATTTACCCAAATAATTTCAGATGTTGGGTTTGGATATACTGCAATAGTTTCGGCATTAAACTCTTCGGTTCCAATCAACCCCCAACGGTCTTCTGCCGCGGGACCACCCCAAATAAGTGTGGCCAAATATGGATTGTCAATAAAGGGATTGCGGTTTCCGTAGTTGTTTTCCAAATATGGATTACGTTGGTCTTCAAAATCTGTTACAGGATCTTCAGCGTTCCATTGTAAGTAAACTTGTAGCATTTGCGTAGAGCCTTGTAATGCTCCATTGCCATTTAAGGAAGGTTTGCAACGATCGCCATAACGGGTATACATATACATCATTATTCTTGCAACATCTCCTTTCCACTCATCACCGGGATACCAATATCCGCTTCCCACATCGCCAGCGTTCCCTGAACCATCTGCAAATTTCTTGTTTCCGCGGTTGTTGTTCATCTGTTGGTCAGTTGGGCGAATGTTATGTGGGTCTGCACCAATTCCGGTAGTTCCATTATCTACATTCCCCATTGAAGGATTTGCGTTTGAGCGGGCAAAGGTGTGTTCCCGGTTGTATTGGCAGCTACTCCCTCCATAATCATTTTTATTGCGGCTTCGGTCTGTAGTGCAGCTTCCCGAATCGTCATAACCGTATAGCAGCAAAACATTGTTGTTATTTTCGGGATCTTCATCGGTAATTTTCATTGAATCACGGGTATCTCCATAATTGAATGATGAGCTTGCATTTTCAATTTTTTGCTGTAGGGCAAAATACAGGTCTTGCCCTGTTAATGAAAGATCAACATCATTATAATATGGCTGTTGCGCAAAAAGGGTTTGTAGGCTTAATAAAAGAAATAGGGTAAAAATTTTGTTCATTTTTTAAAAGTGTTTTGACATTAATCTTTTTTTTGCAGCAAAGAAATATAAAATCCATCAAATCCGCTTTTGCTGGGCATTATTTTTTCTTCATTTAACAATGTGAAATCTTTTCCTTCTTCACGGCTTAGAAATGTCTTTACTTGCATTTCGTTTTCAGAAGGAAGAATAGAGCAGGTTGCATAAACCAATTGTCCGCCCGGTTTTACCATTCGGGAGTAACTATCGAGCAAGTCTTTTTGGGTGGCGCGAATATTGTCAAGAAATTCAGGTTGCAGTTTCCACTTTGCATCTGGATTTCTTTTTAAAACTCCCAACCCTGAGCAAGGTGCGTCAATCAACACTTTATCTGCTTTCTCAATTAATTTTTTGATCACTTTTGTGGAATCAATCACACGAGTTTCAATATTGAAAATATCATTACGACGTGCACGGCGTTTTAATTCATTCAGTTTGTTTTCGTAAATGTCCATTGCTATCAATTGACCTTTATTCTCCATCATAGTAGCTATGTGAAGGCTTTTTCCACCCGCCCCGGCACAGGCATCAATTACCCGCATTCCCGGTTTAGGGTCGAGCATTTGCGCAACTTTTTGTGAAGAGGCATCCTGTACTTCAAAAAGCCCATTTTTAAAAGCATCTGTGGTAAAAACATTGGCGCGCTCCTTCAACTTCAAAGCATCGGGATAGCCTTTCAGAATTTCAGTTTCAATATCAAGATCTGCCAATTCATTTTGAAGTTTTTCAACAGTGGTTTTTAAGGTGTTTACACGCAAAACTACATCGGCCTGCTGGTTAAGCGCTGCAATTTCCTTATCCCACTTTTTTCCAAGTTCCTTTTGTCCCAATTCATCCAACCAATCGGGGATGGATTCGCGGTATTTTCTAATTTTTGAAAGCTCATCAAATTTTCCCTTAATTCTGCGAGTTGGTGTGTCTTCAAACTGTTTCCACTCTGGGATTGCTATTCCGTTCAAGGTTGCCCAAACGGTGAACAATCTAAAAAGATTCGGGCGGTCAAACGGCTCGCGTACCTCGGCAATCTCGGCATATAAACGTTTCCAACGTACAATATCATAGGTGGTTTCGGCAATAAAGGCACGATCGCGAGCACCCCAACGTTTGTCGCGTTTCAAAGTGTTTTTAAGAACTTTGTCCGCCTGCTTATTTTCGTTAAAAATTAAGTGAAGGGAATCTATTGTGGCAAATACTAAATTTCGGTGTAACTTCATATTATATTTAATTGGCTGCAAAGGTATCACAATTTTGATTTACGAAATGCGAAATGGGAGATACGTATTTTAAAATGGAAATTATAAAGTCAACTGAAATCAATATTAAAAACTTTTACCCCTACCAACTCCTCCTTTGAAAGGGGTGGGGGTACCAAAACGAAATAAAATTTGCTATGCAGATTTTGAAATTTTAGAATCGTTACTTTTGCCAAAAACTAATTTTATGCGCCTTGCAATAGCCACTTTGATCGTCCTTTTCCTTTTTTCCTGCGAGGAGAAAACTGAAATTGAAATCAATTCCGTAGAAATAACCCCTGTTTTTATTGATAGTTTAAGCATTCGTGCCATTCAACCCTTGGATGAAAATAGGGTTTGGTTTGCTGCTGATAAGGGCAAGGTAGGGTTGATTGATGGCGATACTCCCAAATTGGCAATTATTAAATACGGTGATTCATTGCTTCATTTTCGTTCCATTGCAACGACAAAGGAGGCGGTTTTTGTTTTGAGTATTGCCAATCCAGCTGTGCTTTATAAAATTGGTTTTAACGGTACTGAGGCAACCAATATTGAAGAAGTTTATACAGAAAAAGGAGAAAAGGTATTTTACGATTCCATGAAATTCTGGAACGAAAATGAAGGTATTGCCATTGGCGATCCGGTTGAAGATTGTATGTCGGTAATCATAACGCGCGATGGCGGGAATACGTGGCAAAAAATTTCCTGTGAAAACCTTCCAAAAGTTGAAAAAGGCGAAGCTGCTTTTGCGGCCAGTAACAGTAATATTGCCATTTTTGGAAATAATGCCTGGGTTGCGACAGGTGGAAAAAAATCGCGGGTAATGCATACTGCCGACAAAGGAAAAACGTGGGAGATATTTGATACACCCATCGTTCAAGGAAAAGCAATGACAGGCATTTATAGTATTGATTTTTGGGATGAAAAGCATGGAATCATTTTCGGTGGAAACTGGGAAGACAAACCATTTAATGAAGGAAACAAAGCAATAACCAAGAATGGCGGTAAAACGTGGAAATTGATTGCCAACGGAAAAGAACCGGGCTATCGATCTTCCGTAAAATTTGTTCCCGGAACGGAAGGGCAGGGGATTGTAGCCATCGGTTCACCTGGAATTTCATTTAGCGGCGATGGTGGAAAAAATTGGAAACAACTTTCAAAAGAAGGCTTTTTTGCTATTGAGTTTGTGAATGACAGTATTGCTTTTGCTTCTGGAAACAACAGGATTTCGCGTGTGATATTTAAAAAATAATTTATTAGGTATTATTTAAATTATTGGATTATAATTGCAAAAAAATTGTTAAATCCAAAAATACCTACAAATGCGAATTTTTACTCTTGCCCTATTATTACTTTCCGTTTCTTTACTTACAAGCTGTGCTTCCGGGTACAAAGCAATTCAGCCAAAAACTTTAAATTATCTTTCCAATAATGAGGACGGTGGTATTAAAATGGAATACAAATATGATCTTCTAAACAAAAAATACGAAAAGAAGGAAACAAAAAAGGGCGTAAAACTTGTGGCCATTAAAATTACCAATCAATCCGAAGCAGACGTTATGTTTGGGAGAGACATAAAACTTACCTACGAAAATGGAACGGAAGTAATGGTTATGGAAAACGATAAGGTCTTTAAAACCCTGAAGCAAAGCCCAGCTTCTTATCTATTTTATTTATTGCTTTCACCAGTAAATTTTTATACCTCTAAAACGACCTCTAATGGTGGATATGCAGAAACTTCATCATCCTCATTTCCGATAGGGTTGATTTTAGGGCCGGGCCTTGCCGGCGGAAATATGCTAGCCGCAAGCTCTGCGAATTCTAATTTTAAATCAGACCTGATGGTTTACAACATTAACGGAACGGTTATAAAAGCGGGAGAAACCAAATACGGTCTTATCGGAATAAGATCAACTTCGTTTGATGCTTTAAAAATAAAGCTTCAATAAAGCTATTCAACTGTAATTTCAGAATTTGTATCCTTCGGCAATAAAACCTGAAGTAACACTGCAATTCCCATAACCAAAGCACAGCCAACCAAGTTAAGCCATAAGTATGGCATTAAATCAATGTACCAGAAATAGATAATGATTACTTGAGTGATGAGCGCAGCGATAAAAACTGCTTTGCTACGCACGTATTTTATAAAAAATGCAAGTAGAAATATTCCCAGAACATTTCCGTAAAAAATAGAGCCGATAATATTTACAAGTTGGATAAGGTTATCGAATAAGTGTGCGGTACAGGCCACTAAAATGGCAATGATTCCCCATAAAAGCGTAAATCCTCGCGAAGCTGCCACATAGTGTCTTTCCCGTTTTCCGGGTACATTACGTTTGTAGAGATCTATGGTTGTCGTGCTGCCCAAGGCATTGAGTTCTGAGGCGGTGGAAGACATGGCCGCGCTTAAAATAACGGCAAGCAACAAACCAATCAAACCTCTGGGAAGGTTGTTGAGAATAAAGTGTATAAACACGTAATCCTTGTCGTTGGTTTCAGCGTTGGGATTTGCTTTTTTTATAACAGCCACAGATTGTTCCCGCAGCTGTTTTTCAGAATTGTTGAGATTTTTAATCTCTTGCGCCAATGTTTTTTTGGATGCATCGCTTTCGGCTTTTGAATAACTTATTTGGGTTGCAGCCAATTCTTTATCAATGGCTTCTTTTTTTACTTCCAAAGCTTTGTATTCACCAGCATATTCAGATTTTTTTACATCCTTTACGGCAGCCGGGTTAAAATGTAATGGAGAACTATTGAACTGATAAAAAACAAAAACCATAATACCCACGAGCAATATGAAAAATTGCATCGGCACTTTCAGCAGGCCATTCATAATTAAACCCATTTGGCTTTGTTTCACACTTCTGCCAGAAAGATAGCGCTGTACTTGGCTTTGGTCTGTTCCGAAGTAGGAGAGTGCCAAAAAGGATCCACCAATGATTCCACTCCAAAAAGTGTAACGGTTGTCAAAATCGAAAGAGAAATCAAGTATATCCATTTTACCATTTGCACCCGCAATTTCCAATGCTTTGGAAAACGAAATGTCAAGTGGCAAATAATTCAGAATTAAAAGAAAGGCAATCACCATTCCGAAGAAGATGACCGCCATTTGTTGTTTTTGGGTAACACTTACGGCTTTGGTGCCACCGCTCACAGTATAGATAATCACAAGAACACCGATTATGATATTCAAATAAATCAGGTTCCAACCAAGTACTGCGGAAAGGATGATTGAAGGTGCAAAAATGGTAATGCCACAAGCCAAACCCCGCTGTATTAGGAATAAAATAGCGGTAAGTGTTCGTGTTTTTTTGTCGAAGCGACTTTCCAGATATTCGTAAGCCGTATAAACATTGAGTTTATGATAGATTGGTATAAAGACCAAACAGATAATTACCATCGCAATCGGCAATCCAAAATAGAACTGTACAAAGCCCATTCCATCGTGAAACGCCTGCCCTGGAGTAGAGAGGAAGGTAATGGCGCTGGCCTGCGTAGCCATAACACTTAGCCCAATGGTCCACCAATGCGCCGTGCTTCCACCTTTTAGATAATCGCCCACATCTTTTTGTTGACGCGATTTCCAGGTGCCGTAAAGCACGATAAAAAGAAGGGTTCCGATTAAAACAATCCAATCAATCTGTTGCATTTAGGCGAAATTTTGCATTAATAAATAAAACAGATAGATATACACAGCATTCAGCAGAAGTACAACTGTGTACTTCCATTTCCAAACAAATTTTTGTTTTTCTTCGGTCACGTTTTTTTAAAATTATTTTCCGATTGAAAGCATATTGGCAAACAATCTATAAGCTCCGGGAACGCCAGCGGGAAGTTCACGGAAAAAGCTCAATCCCGTATAAATATAATATCCTTTTCCGTATTTGGCTACAAGGAGTGAGCCTTTTGTTTGGCTTTCACCTTTATCATTCATACCTAAAATTGGAGTAAACTCTTTGGACCATTCGTCAGGAAAATACAAGCCGCGTTCCTGTACCCAACCTTCAAAATCGTTTTGTGTGATTTTGTTGGGTGTATTCAAAATTGGATTTTCGGGCGCCAATATTTTTACTTCTGAAAACTCATCGGTAACCCGATCGCGCGATAATTTTAATTCATAAGGCGCAAGATTTTCGGTAACCAAACCTCGACTGGTGTTATACTGAACGATTATAGTTCCGCCGTTTTCAACGTATTTATTGAGGGCAGTTTGTGCAAAAGCAAGTTCGGGGACGGTGTTGTAGGCACGAATTCCAATTACAATAGCATCAAAGGTTTGAAGATTTTCTGTTGAAATATTTGAAGGGTCAATCGTAGTTACGGAATAACCAATCTGCTTCAGGCTTTCGGGAATGGCATCGCCTGCGCCGTTTATATAACCAATATTTTGCCCTTTTTTCTGAATTGTAATTTTTGCAACTTTTGCTTCGGAAGGAAGTAATACGCTCTGATATGGAATATGGTCGTAATCGATTGTAACGAGTTCTTTATCAAAAGTTTTCCCTTCTGAACTTACAATTGGTTTTAAAAAACCTTCGCTTTGTCCTTTAGGAGGCGTTACCTTAAAATTGAGGGTTTTCGTTTCACCATTGCGTTCCAGTTGAAAAGCCTGCTGTGCTGGCGTTACTTTCCAGCCTTCGGGATGCTCCAAACTTACATTTCCAGAAATATTATCCTTTCCAGCGCGTACAATAACTGAAACACTTTCAGCCTCATCACTAGCAAAAATCAAGACTTTCTCGGGGATGGAAGCAGTGACTTCAGGCAACACCTCCAACGGACGGTACACTTCGCCTTTTACGGGGTCGTTGAATTTGTAAATTATATTTTTCGTGAATGGAATTGTACTATTTCCGAATTGTAATTCAAAAGTAATTTCTTCCAATGCAGGCGTTTCGGGCAGTCCAATCAGGGCTTCGGGTGCAGCGTACATTCCAACGCTCCCTTTTTCATTCAGCCAATAAGGCGAAGAGTAGGGCGGAGTATTATTTTCGGCTGAAACAGTTATTTCAATGTTTTTCTTTTCATTAAAAGGAAGTGTTTCCGACGTGCTCCAAAGCTCTTTTCCTTCAGAATTTTTCAATGATTTTAAAACCACTTCTGCATTTCCACGGTTCACGGCTTCAACAGTTACCTTAAAATTTTCGTTTGGATTAATTGAATTTGCTTCTGAAACAGCTTCAATAAAGATGCCGCCGCAATCCAAAATGAGTTGTTTTAATTGTTCAAGCTTTATATTTCGCCAATGAGTATCTTTCAGGTTTGAAACCAAAGGATATGCTTTCAATAGCTGCGGCAGCATTTCGGAAGGATTTTTAAAATTGAAGCTATCCTCCAAAGGATTCAAAATCTTTCCAATTTCATTTCCGCCTTCAAGCCTCGACCACTTTGTATTTATGCCTTCAAAAAGGTTGTTGTCAGAAGGTTTATTACCTTTTAGGATTTCCAAATATTCTGTTTCGGTGCCACGGGATCCTGTGCTTCCAAAGCCCTGTGATTTGTGCATACTCCTGCTCAAAGAAGCTATTTCGCCATTAGAAAGGCCGAGAGCTGGGAAATAGTTGCCAGTTTCGACCGTAACAAGATTTTTTTTGTCTGCCTTTTCAAATTTTTCCTGGCTTCCGTAAAACCACCACGAAGTATTAAAGAACAAACGTTGCGGTTTCCAAACCCCATATTCATTAGCTGATTTTGGAAACTTGGAGGCATCGTCGACCATATCAAAAGCTTGCACACTTAACATTGCCGAAGCTGTGTGATGGCCGTGCGTAGTGCCCGGACTGCGATGGTCAAAACGGTTTACAATAATATCTGGTTTGAATTTGCGGATGGTCATAACAACATCGCGCAGCACCTCATTTTTGGTCCAAAACTCAAAAGTTTCATCCGGATTTTTACTGTATCCAAAATCATTGGCACGTGTAAAAAATTGTTGTCCGCCATCGGTTTTCCGGGCTGCCAAAAGTTCCTGTGTGCGAATTACGCCCAAAAGTTCGCGGAGTTCAGGACCCACTAGGTTTTGCCCTCCATCGCCTCGTGTAATGGAAAGATAGGCTGTATTTGCGTGCACATCGTTTACCAAGTAGGAGATGAGCCTTGTGTTTTCATCATCGGGATGTGCAGCAATATAAAGTGCCGAACCAACAAAATTCAACTTTTGTAGCTCATGAAATATTTCGGAAGCGGTAGGTTTTTTGGGAGTTTGCGCGACGGCAACTATTGAAAAAAATAAAAATAGAAGTCGGAAAAAAAATGGTTTGTGCATAAATATTAAGTGCTGATTTATTTGAAAACCTTTCAAAGATACTTATTTGTGAAAATTATTCGTGGGGAAGCCCTTCCTTATTTTTGTCGATTTCGTGCTGCTGTTCGTGAAATGCTTCGGCCTTTACTATGCTCACGCCTTTTTGGAGCATCATACTATTAGGGTAGGTAACAATTTCATTATCTTTTGTGTGCAGAATGATATGAAAGGTTTTTATATCCTCAATAATACCTTCACAGGGCATTTCCTTATCGTGTATTTTTATGTAATCGCCTATTTTATAAGGAAATGTAAAAAACATAATCACACCGCTCGTTATGTTACTGAGGATTGACCATTGCGCAAAAAAGGCAATCCCAATAACTGCAAAAACTGACGACATTACCAGTCCCAAATTTCTAAAATCCACTCCCCAAATAAGGATGAGGCCCAAAACCATTAAAAAGAAAACCGCAAAATCAACGTGTTTCATAATTAAGCCCGTACGGTGCTCCAGTCTTTCTATTTTTTTGGCAAAGTTGCGAACCGTTCTTTTAAGCATTATTCTAATAAAGAGCAAAGCTAAAATCAGTACAACAGATTCAATGAGCTGTAGGGAATGTTCTTTTATATCAAATATTATCATTTTTAATTGTTTTTTTGTGTTGTGTTTGGAAGTGTTTCTGAATTCTTGACAAAACGATTAAACCAATTGATTACATCTTCATCTACTTCATCCCTGAATTGGGAAATGGCATGATCTGCTCCTTCAAAAATCTTTAAGCGATAGGGAATATTATGATTTTGAAATTCAGCAGCCAAATTTAATGCCTGTGAAGCTTTCACGCGCCAATCAGCACCTCCGTGAAGTATCAGAACAGGAACATTTGTAGGAAATTTTTCAACCCAAAATACTGCAGAGCGTTTTCTTAATTCAGCATCCTTATTTGCTTCATAATTTGGGATAAGTTCTGAAAATACATTTCTCTCCATTTCTTCCCTTTCAAGCCTTGTCAAATCTGAAGGAGCGCCGCCAACTACAGCTGCTTTTAGCTTATTGGTTTTTGTCAAGGCAAGATAGGTCATCATACCTCCACGACTCCAGCCATACATTCCAACTCTGCTGGTATCTGCATTTTCAATTTCTTCCAGCACATTAAAAAGATTAAGAACATCATTTATATCTTTTCCTCCAAATTCCTCTTTTCCATCTCCGCCATCATTTCCGCGGTAATTACTGGCAATAACCACATAGCCATAACTTGCTAACTTTCCAAGTAATACGGCAGCTCTTTTATCATCCAGTTTTGAAAATTCTCTATTTCCACCACGATTAAAAATTATGCAAGGATACAGCCCTAATTGCTTAGGTTGTGCGATATAGCCTTTAACCTTTAATCCATCGCTCAAATATTCAATTTTAAAAGTTTCAACACTTTGAACATAAGAGGGCTCCTCAATGGGTGAAATGTTCAAAAGCAACCTATTGTTTTGTGATGAACAGTTAGTGAAAATTAGTATAAAGACTACAAAAATGAATTTCATGGAAGCATTATTTCAGGTGCAGTGAATCTCTCAAGTTTAAGTGTGCATTGGCGTTTTTTGTCCAATAATCACTTTTTATTCTTTTCAGTTTTGTAGCAGTTGTTTTTAAACGCAAGGTATCGTTTTGGTCTGCGGCGTTTACCTCTTCCCATTTTTCAATTTCATACGGAAAAGTACTGTTAAAAAAAAGCATTATTTGCCGCTGTAAATCAGGATAGTTTAAAGTATAAATAGTTATGGAATCGCCCTGTTTTAAACTGGCGAAAGCATTGTGTTCTTTTATTTCTTTGTGCCGAAGCCGTAGATATTCAAAAGAAGGGATGATCATCACATCGCCAGTGGGCAGTTCTTCGGGGTTGATCCTTATAAGGTTCCAAAGTTCATTTTCTAAATAGGTTTTTGGCAAAGAAAGTTTTTGGTCAGCCTCGCCTTGAAAATAGGAATGCGATTCAATTTCAAAGTCCTCACGGTTGTTAAGCTGCATATACACCTGGCCGCACCATTCCTGCACGCTGTTTGTAATTTTCAGCGGATGTTCCTTTTCAGTAATTGGACTGAAGGTGCTTGTCATTATGGAATAGGGATAAATGCCGGTATTGAAATTCTTCATTTGGTTCAATTTCATAACAGAAACATTTTCTTCTGAGGCATTATTCGCCTTTACCTGTGCATCCGGCAAAAAATCCTCTGTCACAAAAATGTTCACGGCTGTGCCTTCGCGAATCTCGCCATAGCGCTCTTGCATTAGGCTATACGAGGTTATTTCAGCAGTGCCATTGTACCAATATTCTTTAAATTCCTTTGAATTGTTGCGCGGGGTTGCGGTTTTGGAAGTTTCTTTTTTAGTTGAAACTTTTTGTGAATTACTATTTTCTTCGGAAGAATTGCAGCCGCTTAGCACGGTTAAAAAAACAAAAAGGGGAAAGAATTTGAAAAAGTTCATTTTTTGATGGATTTTACTCAAAAATACCACAAATTCAACGGTTGGCAATCTCGGTTAACGTTTTATAAACAAGTCGTGTGGGCAAACCCATCACATTAAAATAGCAACCTTCAATTTTTTCGATACCTATGTAGCCAATCCATTCCTGAATTCCGTAACTTCCAGCTTTATCAAATGGTTTGTAGTTTTTTATGTAGAAATCAATTTCTTCATCGGAAAGCTTCTTGAACCAAACTTTTGTGACATCGTTCACGGTAATCTGAAAACCTTTTGATGTAAAACATACCGAAGTAATGACCTCGTGCATTTCCCCGCTCAAATTTTGAAGCATATCTCTGGCTTCTGCAAAATCTTTTGGTTTTTCGAGGGCTTTTTCGTCTTTCCAAACAATCGTATCACTAGTAATTAAGACATCATTTTCATTTAAATTAGTAAAAACCGATGCTTTAAGTTGAGAAAGATAATTTGTTATCTCTGAGCCTTTTAAATTTTTAGGATATACTTCTTTAACTTCTTTTACTTTGATTGTAAAATCCAAATTCAATTCCCTAAAAAAAGTCTGTCTTCTCGGTGAGCCCGATGCGAGAATGATGTTGTGGCCCTTTAATTTTTCTCGCAGCATATTTAACTATTTACAATTTTAAATAACAGAATGGAACATATGCCCAAAAACATGATTGCTTTTAAAAGTTTTGAAAGTAATCCATAGTCTCTTGGAGTATCAGCATCCCAAGCTTTTATGCAAAAATATAGCAATGGCGCAACAATGGCAAAAAGGAAATACAACAGGAGAATTTGCTCCTTATACAAATTTTCATACATATAAAATACTACTCCCAAAACCATAATGACACCGAGAATAAATACAACTGAAACTGTGCGTTTTCTTCCCAGTGCAATGGGCAACGTGTTCATCCCTCCTTTTTTATCACCGTTAATGTCTTGTAGATCCTTAACGATTTCTCGAATTAAATTGATGAAAAAAGCAAATAACGCATAATGCATTACAATTTTAAAAACCACTGATTGCATAGCTTGGTTGTGGGGTGTAATTGCGGGGAATAGATCGAAAAGCACCACAATTATGAGGCTCATTGCTACCAAAACTGAAATCAATAAATTTCCAACAAGTAGTATTCCCTTTAAATATGAAGCGTATAAATAAAGCAGTGCGGAAAAAACAATAAAAAGCGCTGCAAAGCCTGGCTTACCGATCGTGTTGGCCAGATAAAAACCTATTGCAACGCCAGTAATGTTTAAAATTATAAAAAGTCTGTTTGCACTTCGCTCTGAAATCATTTTGCCAATGAGGACCTTATTGGGTTTATTGATTCTGTCAATTTCAACATCGTAAATATCGTTGATGATGTTTCCCGCTGCGGCAATGCAGATTGTGGCTAAAACTAGCAATGCAAAGCTGAAATCAGTCAATGCTGTTTCTACTCCAAAAGCATGGAATAGGCTGTATTTTATAAAAACTTGTGCTAATGCAATAAATAGCAAGTTTTGGTACCGGATAAGGATAAGGTAATTCAACGTTTTTCAGGTTTCGGGTTGGGATTTTTATTTTGGGAAGGTATCAATCATACTTTGCGCTCACACCTTCATTGGGCATCCATTTTTCCTGCACTTTCAGCACTTGCTCAATTACATCGCGCACGCAACCCTTTCCGCCTTTTTTGTGTGAAACATACTTTGAAATTGCTTTGATTTCCTGCACTGCATCCTGCGGACATGTGGGTAGGCCGACCTCCTGCATAATTTCATAATCAGGGAGATCATCGCCCATAAATAGTATGTTTTCGCGTTTTATATTTTTGGTTTTTAAGTAGTCCTCCAGAATTTTGGTTTTGTGGTGAGCGCCCAAAAAGATATCTTTTACCCCCAAATTTTGAAGTCGTACCCGCACACCTTCATTGGAACCTCCAGAAATAACACAAACGTTAAACCCTTGTTCCACGGCTGTTTTTATGCCATACCCATCTTTAATGCTCATAGTCCGGAACATTTCCCCTTGTGTGTTGACTTGGATTGTTCCATCGGTCAATACGCCGTCCACATCAAAAATGAAGGTGGTTATGTGTTTTAGATATTCTTTATAGCTCTTTTCCATATTTCTGGTTTAATTGCTCTGTAAATAGTTCGTAGAGTTTTGTGTAAGGACTGTCTGCCAACAAATGTAAATGTTTTTCAATGGTTTTTTTGTCGTTTCTTTTTGCCGGCCCTGTTTGCGCTTCTTCGGGTGTGAGGGTTTTAATTTTTGAAGCGGTTTCAGCAATTAGCGGTTTCAGCAAATCAAACGGCAAACCTTCCTCGTTTAAAATTTCACCGCCAATTTCATATAAATGATTGACGAAATTATTCACAAACACCGCTGCCAGATGGAGCTTGGCTCTTTTTTCCGAAGAAATTTCAACCACGTTTTCTGAAATGGTTTTACCCAATTTTCGCAATGTTTGCAAATCGTCAGGGTTTTCGGCTTCTATGCAAATGGGAATATTTTTAAAATCAACTTTCCGTTGCTTGGAAAAAGTCTGTAGTGGATAAAAAATTCCGCGTCTGTTTTTTGAAGAAAGAGTATTCATTGCAGCGCCTCCCGAAGTGTGCACCACTAATTTATTTTGAAAAGCTAAGGATTCGGAAAAACTGGAAATGGCGTCATCGGGAATCCCGATTATGTAAACATCTGCATCAACAATTCTCAAGATATCATCAGTAAAGGGTATATTCTCGAAAGGCGAATTAAATCTAATTTGATTTCTATTGAAAACCTGTAATATAGAAACTTCAGTACTTTTATTTAATGTGTTAAACAAATGACTATTTACATTTCCGAAGCCTAAAAAAACCACCTTTATCATAGTGCGAAGTTAGTGCTTTTTGGGGTTTTTATTAAAAATTTTCCTTATATGCATTTTAAAATCTATAGAAAAATTACTTTCTTAAAAATATAAATTTTTCAAAGCATACCTTCATTAAATAATTATTTAAGCCCTTCTATTCAGACTTCTGAAAAAGGGTGAATAGTTAACAGATTTCAGTAGTCTAAATGGGCGTAATTCATTATTTTTGCGCCAAAATTTTCTGTAATGCAAAAAAAGATTGCTTCCGTTCTTTTCTCTACCCGTTTAACCGCCGTTTTATTTATCGTTTTTGCAGCAGCCATGGCCGCAGGAACTTTTATGGACGCTGACTCCCAAAGTCCGCCAACGCCCTATACACGTGAACTTATTTACAATGCGTGGTGGTTTGAGGCAATTATGTTACTTTTCGTTATAAATTTTGTTGGCAATATTTTTCGATATAATCTTCACAAGCGTAAAATGTGGGCTTCGTTAATGCTCCATTTGGCTTTCATATTAATAATTATTGGTGCTTTTGTTACGCGTTACATTGGTTTTGAAGGGGTAATGCACATTAGAGAGGGGCAGACAGAAAATACCATTCTTTCAGAACAAACTTACCTCGATGTTTTTATTGATGGTGACTATATGATTGATGGCGTGGCACAGCGCAGAAGAGTAAAGCCAAAGAAATTGAGGCTTTCAGAGAAACTGAATAACGACTTTAAAATAGAAACCGATTATAATAACCAACCAGTAACCATAAAATTTAAAGACTATATAAAAGGCGCCGTAGAGGGCCTAACGCCCAGTGATAATGGCGAGGAATATATAAAGATTGTAGAATCTGGCGATGGCGAGCGCCATGATCATTGGGTAAAAGTAGGAGAGGTTTCAAATATTCACAACATTCTATTTGCAGTTAATGAGCCTACCGAGGGAGCAATCAATATAACATATTCTGAAGATGGTAATTATACCATTTCTAGCCCTTTTGAAGGAAATTATATGCGAATGGCCGACCAAATGCAGGGCGAGGTTTTGGCTGATAGTGTACAGCCCTTTAACCTTCGGTCACTGTACCGTATGGGTGGAATTTCATTTGTTATTCCAGACCCTGTTACCAAAGGAGAATTTGGCGTTGTGAAGGCAGCCACAAATCAGCCCAGCAATCAAGACGCACTTATCCTTGAAATAACTTCTGAAAATGAAACAAAAACTGTTTCAATGCTTGGTGGAAAGGGAACGGCTCCTAATCCTGCTGAAACTGAAATCGCAGGATTAAAGGTCTATACTAATTATGGCTCAAAGGAAATTGAGCTTCCATTCAGCATTACTTTAAACGATTTTATTGCAGAAAAATATCCTGGTACCGAAAAAGGTTATTCTTCCTTCAAAAGTAAAGTCACCGTTATCAATGAGGACAAAACCCACTTTGATGCAGATATCTTTATGAATAATGTTCTTGACCACGAAGGCTTTCGTTTTTTCCAGTCTGGTTTTGATCCCGATGAGGGAGGAACCATTCTTTCGGTAAACCACGATTGGTGGGGCACTTGGATTACTTATATTGGCTACTTTTTTCTCTATTTAGGCTTAATGGCTATTTTGTTCAGTAAGCATAGCCGTTTTGGAAAACTGGAAGAAATATTAAGCCGAATAAAGCGCAAAAAGAAAAGCATGATAACCGTGATGGTATTGCTTTTCTCGCTTTCGGGTATTGCCCAACAACACGATCCTTCTGCACATACACCTCCTCCCAAAGAACAAATTGACTCATTGATAACAGCAAATGCCGTAAGCAAGGACCACGCCGCTGCCTTTGGCCATTTGATTATTCAGGACAATGGAAGGATGAAGCCCATCAACACCTTTGCAAGTGAGCTTTTACGAAAAATAAGCCGTAGCGATAATTACGAAGGCTTGGATGCTAATCAGGTTTTTATTTCGATGGCTGAATTTCCAAGACTTTGGGTGGAGGTGCCGTTAATTGCTTTAAAATGGCAGAACGACAGTATTCGCCAAATAGCAGGAGTTCCAAAAGAACAAGACGATATTGCTCTATTAGACTTTTTTGATGAAAAAGGAAATTATAAGCTGGAGCCCTATTTGGAAGCAGCAACGCGTACCAATACGCCCAACCAGTTTCAAAAGGATTTTATTAAGGCCCACGAAAACTTTTCACTTTTAAATGCTGCCCTTAGCGGAAGTATTCTGAAAATATTTCCAATTCCGGGGGATGAAGGCAACAAATGGGTTTCCTATCCTGAATTGGGTGAGGCTAATTTAAAAGGAATGGATTCATTATATGCTAAAAATATTCTTCCGCTTTACTTTGACAGTTTGAAGAAAGCGAGAGAAAGTGGGGATTATACGCAGGCTAATGAGTTTTTGGAAAGCATTACCAATTTTCAGAAAAAATATGGAGAAGAAGTGATGCCTTCAGAAAATAAACTTCGTGCTGAAACCATTTATAACAAAGCAGATATTTTCAATAGACTTTATAAATATTATGCAGTCTTCGGAATCTTGATGATGGTATTTATCATTGCACAGCTTTTTAAAGACAGAAAAATACTTCGCACCCTTATCAAAGGCTCCAAAATAATAATGTGGATTTTCTTTGCTGTGATGACATTAGGGTTGGCATTGCGTTGGTACGTTAGTGGCCACGCCCCTTGGAGTGATGCTTACGAATCTGTAGTCTATGTGGCTTGGGCCACCATTTTCTTTGGACTCGCTTTTGGAAGACGAAGCGATTTAACGGTCGCATCCACTGCTTTTGCGGGAGCAATCATACTGTGGGTAGCCCACGAGAACTGGTTAGACCCATCAATAGCAACTTTACAGCCCGTGTTGGACAGTTATTGGTTGATGATACACGTGGCGGTGATTGTTATGAGCTATGGGCCATTTACCTTAGGAATGATTCTGGGCGCAACATCATTGTTTCTAATGATTTTCACCACGAAGCGAAATTTCAAAAATATGGAAATCAACATCAGCGAGTTGACCGTTGTTACTGAAATGGCGCTGACTGTTGGATTGGTTTTGCTTACCATTGGAAACTTTTTGGGCGGACAGTGGGCCAACGAGAGTTGGGGTCGCTATTGGGGCTGGGATCCAAAAGAAACTTGGGCTCTTATAAGCATTATGATTTATGCGTTTGTAATCCACGCACGTTTGGTTCCCGGACTTCGGGGACGTTGGACATTCAATGTTTTGGCAATGTTTGCCTACGCCTCAATTATGATGACTTATTTTGGAGTTAATTTTTATCTAAGTGGATTACATTCCTATGCTAGTGGCGATGCACCAGCAACACCCACTTTTGTTTGGTGGATAACATTATTTGCGGTGATTTTGAGTGCAGTGGCGTATTTTAGATATAAAAAGTTTTATGGGAAGAAAAAGAAAAGTTTGAAGTAAAAAAAGGGTGAACATTAGTTCACCCTTTTTAAATTTATCAAAACTTAAAGGCTTCCCACCATATCTTCAGGCTTTACCCATTCGTCAAACTCTTCCGCGGTTAAATAGCCAAGATTTACAGCTTCTTCTTTTAATGTTGTGCCATTTTTGTGTGCGGTATTTGCAATCTCCGCAGCTTTGTAGTAGCCGATTTTTGGATTTAGTGCAGTTACGAGCATTAAACTATTGTTTAGTTGCTTTTTGATTACTTCGTAATTTGGCTCAATACCTTGTGCACAATGAACGTCAAATGAAACACAGGCATCGCCAATCAATTGGGCGGACTGAAGGAAGTTAGCTGCCATTACGGGCTTAAAAACGTTTAATTCAAATTGTCCCTGCATTCCTCCCACGGCGATAGCCATATCGTTCCCGATTACTTGCGCACAAACCATTGTCAGCGCTTCGCACTGTGTGGGATTCACTTTACCGGGCATAATTGAAGAACCGGGTTCATTTGCGGGAATGTTGATTTCACCAATACCGCTTCTTGGACCGCTGGCAAGCATTCGCACATCGTTTGCAATTTTATTTAGCGAAACCGCCAATTGCTTTAAAGCACCGTGGCTTTCTACAAAAGCATCGTGTGCTGCAAGTGCTTCGAACTTGTTTTTTGCTGTCACGAAAGGTAAATCAGTAAATTTTGCAATGTATTCGGCAACTTTTACATCGTAGCCTTTAGGGGTGTTTAAGCCAGTTCCAACAGCAGTTCCTCCCAAAGCGAGTTCCGCTAAATGTGGTAGGGTATTTTTTAATGCTTTAATTCCGTGCTCAAGTTGTGCAGCATAACCACTAAACTCCTGTCCGAGGGTTAGGGGAGTGGCGTCCATAAAATGGGTACGGCCTATTTTTACAACATTTTTAAATTCCGATGCTTTTTTTGAAAGTGTTTTCTGAAGTTGTTCAACACCAGGAAGGGTGGTTTCAATCAATTTTTTATAAGCAGCAATGTGCATCCCCGTTGGGAAAGTATCGTTTGAGGATTGTGATTTATTTACATCGTCATTAGGTTGAAGCGTTTTATCGCCTTCACCTATAGTTTTTCCGGCAAGTTGATGGGCACGGTTTGCAATTACCTCATTCACGTTCATGTTGCTTTGGGTACCGCTTCCGGTTTGCCAGATCACCAACGGAAATTGATCGTCGTGTTTTCCTTCCAAAATTTCATCGCAAACTTTTGCAATCAAATCTCTTTTTTCTTCCGAAAGTACGCCAAGATCACAATTGGTGTAGGCGGCTGCTTTCTTTAAATATGCAAAACCATAAATTATTTCCATCGGCATGGAAGCACGCGGACCGATTTTAAAGTTTTCAAAAGAACGCTCCGTTTGTGCGCCCCAAAGTTTATCGGCAGGTACCTTTACCTCGCCCATGGTGTCTTTTTCTATTCTATATTGCATTGTGAAATGGTTTATTTTGAATTAATTGAACTTTTTTGCAAAGTTTTATTTTGATGCAAATGTAACGAAAAGGCAAAAGTTGTTCAACCCGCACGGCTGTTTATTTGTTGTGAATAAATCGAAAAGTTTTGTAGTCGTTTTTCAAAAAAACCTATTATCTTTGGGGCATCATTTAAAAAAGCTGCATCATGTTTACATTTGAACAATATCTAGGTTTTCTTGCATTTTTAACCATCCTTACCATGGGTTTTTGGTTAATGATCTTTTTAGTAAGTATTCTTCCTTATTGGATAGGCGGGTCACTTTATGAAAACTGGAAATTGAAGCGTGAAACGAAACGTAAGAATGAAATGAAGTAATTATAATCATATTTTATAAAAAAAGGGAACCAGCTCGGTTCCCTTTTTTTATTGGCAATCAATCATCTTGTTTAACCTTCAAAGCCACCATCGTCGTCCCCATTACCTCTTTCCGGACGTTGGCGTTGTTTCTTCTGGTTAAATCTATAGGTAAACGTAAGTGTTACCTGGCGTTGTCTCCATTGAAATTCACTTTCACTGGTAAACGTATCGGTTGTAGTAAGACTATTTCTTTTTCGCGTATTAAAAAGATCACTTACATTTAGGGCTAAGGTAGCATTGTCGTTAATAATATCTTTACTTATTGCCATATCAACGGAGAGAATACCTTCAGATTCTGTTTGTGAGTTGTTGGATGGTCCTCTGTAAAAAGCATTGGTCTGCCATTCAATCTTCGCTGGAAGTTTTACTTTACTGCTGAAACGCCCAAAATAACTAGTGTTTTCGGCACCGTAATCTATATTGTTATAAAACCCTTCTGTTTTAAAAAGAAAATAGTTGAAACTTCCGTTTAGGTTGAGCCATTTAGTAGGATTATAAAGCAGCCCAAATTCAAAACCATAGCGTTCGTTGGTGGAAAGGTTTATAGGGATAGTACGTATTACTGGAATTCCATTGCTGGTTACTTCTCCGGTTTCCTCTTGTACTCTTTCAAAAGCATCGGTTTCGTACTGGTAATAGATAGAGGATGTTAAAGTAAGTTTTTTCCATCGTTTTAGATATCCTAAATCAAAAGCGCTTGCATATGCTGGGGCTAGGTCTGGATTTCCTTGGAATACATTGGCTTCACTTGAACGTGATGGAAATGGATTGATGAACCAATTACGAGGTCTGTTTATACGTCTGTTGTAACCAAGAGTGATGTTTTCGTTTTCCTTTAACTCATAGGTAAGATTTACTGTTGGGAAAAGACCTGTGTAGTTTTTATCAAAATTTAAATCGAAAGCAGTGTTACCGGTAATATTTTCGGCATCGACTTTCCCTTTTAATTGAGTGTTTTCCAATCGAAGCCCTAACAGGAAAGAAAATTTCCCAAATTTATTTCCATATTGTGTATAAAAGGCGTGTACGTTTTCGTTATAGGTGAAAATATTTGAAATGCTATCATTTCTAATAAAATTCCCAGTAGTACCTTCTTCCTCAAATAAAGTATAGTCTGTGACAGATTCTTCAAAATTACCGCGATAGCCTGCTTCAAACTGGGCATTTTCACCTATGGGAAGTACATAATCTACTTGCGCTAAATATTCTTGCTGGTCTTCTTTTTGAATTATATCCTCTGCCGGAAGTGGATCAATAGTTGGAAAAAGAAGCCTTTCTGTGATAAAGGATGTTTCGGTTTCCATATCCTTTTCATATTGAAAATCGGCTGTAAGCTTGTGGCCGTTATCATTAAAATTATTTACATAATTCAATGATAATTGATAGGTTTCGTCATCTTCGCCTTCGTTCTCAATTCTCGTAATCTGTTGTTCAACAGTATTGTCGTTGTAGTTGAACGTATTGTTGGTAGTTTCATCATTACCATCTCCTTTGCGGTAAAAGGCACTCGCAGTAACAGATGATTTGTCACTTAAAAAATACTCAATACCCAAGTTAGTATTGAATCCTTTTCCCATACGATCATACTTTCTACGTTCTATAACCTGATCGAATTGAGGGTCTGTCATTACAGGATTTCCATCATCGTCCAAAATGGTACGTGAGAAATACCTATTGTCAAAAAAGGCATTCCCGGGGCTATTTCTGTAATACACCCCCGTTGTATTGAAAATATTAAACTTGTCGGTACGAAGGTTTATATTGCCGGTAGCATTACTATTTAAAGGTATTCCCAAACTGGTACTAAGTGAGCCGTTTAAACCAAGTGTTTTTTCTTTTTTAAGGATAATATTCAAGATTCCGGCAGTTCCCTCAGCGTCATAACGGGCAGAAGGGGATGTGATTACCTCTACACGCTCAATGGCTTCTGCGGGGAGCTGTCGCAAAGCATCCGTAGAGCCAAACCCAGCTATTGCAGAAGGCTTGCCATTGATAAGAATGCGAACATTATCATTTCCACGGAGCGCAATGGCGCCATCAACATCGACTGTTACCGATGGAACGTTGTTTAACGCATCGCTAACGGTAGCGCCACCTGCCGTGAGGTCTTTCCCTATATTATATATTTTTTTATCGAGTCTAACCTGAACTTCAGTAGTTTCAGCACGAACTACAACTTCATCTAAACTAGCAGCATCCAAAGCCAGTTTTACTGTAGGAAGGGTAGTATTTTATTTAGGTTTTGGTTTGGAACTTCTTTTGATTTATAGGAAATAAATTCATATTTCACGGTATACACACCTGCTGGGACATCAATACTATATTTTCCCTCGGTATCAGTTATTCCTCCAGTAACGGTTTTTCCTTGTTTGTTTATGAAGGATACAGTGGAATATTCCAAAGGATAGTCAGTACCTTCTTCAAGAATAAGGCCTTTAACGTTAACTTCTTTTTTTTCAGGGTTTTGTGCTACCAAAAGTGAGGTAGCAAAAGCGAATAGCAATAAGAGGTTGATTTTCATGTAATCTTTAGCAATTTTGACACACGAAAATAGCCGTGGTTTAATTAGGAATTGCTAAATTTCTGTTAAATAAAAACCCGAAACTATAAAATTTCAAGCACTTTGGATGGTGGTCTTCCTATTACCGCGTGGGTTCCCTTAATTGCTATGGGGCGTTCAATTAACTTTGGATTTTGAATCATGGCATCAATTATTTCTGCACTACTCAGACTTTTTCCTTTGTAATTTTCTTTCCATATCGCTTCTTGTGTCCGCACAAGTTCTATGGGCTCTATCCCCAAAAGCTCAATAATCTGTTTCAATTCTTGGTGGGTTGGAGCATTTTCAAGATATTTTATGATTTCAATGGTTTCGCCTTCTTCCTCCAAAAGTTGAAGTGCTTGGCGCGATTTACTGCAACGCGGGTTATGGTATAGTGTTGTCATTTTTAACTTGTTATTGATAGGTTTATTATTTTATTAATTCCTCCAATTCCAATTTATAATCGTATTGTAAATCTTCGTGCAGTGTTTCCACCTTTTTTGATATATAATCTATTTGTCTATTGTATAAATTGGTGAGGGTCTTATTTCTTTTTATGGATGGTTTGAAATCTTTTAGCTTTTCGCAAAAATAAAGCAAAAGCTCTACTTCGGTTTCTTTCTTTTGTGAATAGCGAATGAATTTTTTCAGCTCTCTCAAAATTTTCCGAACGCTCTTTTTTATATAGAAAAATGTTTTAGTATTTATGGTTTTAAAATCTGAGTCAACCTTATTTTTGATGCTATGGATAAAAGCCTCTTCATCTGCCGATTCAAAAAGCAAATAGGTGAGCAGTTCCTTATTTTCTTTTTTGAATTTTGAAAGCCGAAGGCAAAGCTCCAGCAATTCCTGAGTGGAACGGTGGTTTAGTTCGGTTTTTATTTCTTTTAAGGATGCTGCTTTCATCGTTTTTTATCTGTAAAGCTAAAAATACATCTTATTATTTCTTGAGTAATATATATTTTAAAATTAAAAAATTGGCGATTGGTGTTGTTTTAACAATATAATTTTAGAATGGCTATCTATTTTATGTACTTTTAAAATCGCAAAATTTTAGAATGAGTATTTCAAAAACCCAACACATTTTTCTTTGCTGTATATTGTTTCATCTAGCAGCATTTTCACAATCAAATTTACAGGATAATATTTATGAAACCTATGATAAAATAGTAGGTTTGGATAATACAGGTCTTTATAATGGTACAGAATTTACAGATCTGTTTTTGAATACGGACGGCAGCTATAGATATTATGAGGGCTATGATTATAGTCGGGGTTCGGTTACATATAATGGCCAACATTACGTAAATGTATTGTTGAAATATGATCTTTTGCAGGATAATCTTCTTACCCGCTCCGATGACAACCTGAGTATTTTTAATGTGAAACTTATTCCGGGGTTTGTAGATTCATTTTCAATCTATAATCACAAATTTGTGAGGCTTCCAGAGGTTAATCTTGGCCTTGGAGGCAATGGGTTTTTCGAAATGGCTTATGTTGGGAATGATTTGGAATTGTATATAAAGCATACCAAAAAGATGAAAGACAAGGCTCTTAAAAGCGGAATTCAATATAGGTTTTCTAAAGATAATTACTATGTATTAAAACACAATGGTGCATTCTTTCTAATTAATTCCTCAAGAGATCTTCGGGATATACTTCCACAAAAATCTGAAGAAATAAGGGAGTATTATAAAAGCTATAAGGCTATTTATAAATCCAGCCCTGATGTATTTATGGCCAATTTGATCAAATATCTTGATGGGCCCGAAACCGAAAAAAATCAATAATTTGAAGCTAAAGTTCTGCATGCAAAATAAACTTCTCGTCATTGCCTTTCTTTTATTGTCATCAATTGGAATGTTTGGGCAAAACAATCAAAATATAACCGTAAAATTTAACAATACTCCGCTACAGGAAGCTATATTAAAGGTTGAATCACTTTCAGAAAAAACTTTCTATTTTGATGAAACATGGCTAAAGGGGCATTTTGTAACTAAAGATTTTAAAAACGAATCACTGCGAAATGTTTTAGATGAACTTTTTAGCAATACGAACATAAATTATTTTTTAAAAGATGGAAACGTCATCTTACTAAACAACACTTATGTTTACACAGATTTGCCCACCGATTATTTCAACGAGGCAAAACCAGATAAAAAAGTAAATGAAGAAAATAACAATGCGCCTATTTTTCAGGAAGAATATGTCTCTCAGGGGACTGTTCAAACCAGAAAATTGGTGACCATAGGTAAACAGAGTCCTAATGCAGCAAACAAGACATATACACTCTCGGGCATATTTAAAAATTCCAAAACAGGCGAGCCCCTTCAAAATCTTTCCATCTCTACAATTGATAGAACAAAATATGCGGTTACAGATTCCGAAGGACGCTTCAACATTCGTCTTCCGTATGGCTTGAACAAGTTGGAAACAAATCTTTTAGGGTTTGAAAAAATCAGGCAGGATGTAATAATGTATGGCGATGGAACGCTAAATATTGAATTAAGAGAAAACACCGAATCACTTGAAGAGGTTGTTGTAAAATCAAACAAAGACGCCAACGTGCGTGATGCTGTAGTAGGGGTTACCAATATTGATATTGAATCAATAAAAACCATACCATTGGTTTTGGGGGAACGCGACGTGCTTAAGGTTGCAACCACGATGCCTGGTATAAAAACAGCTGGCGAAGGGGCAAGTGGGTTTAATGTTCGCGGCGGACGTGCTGATCAAAACCTAATATTATTGGATGATGCGGTACTGTACAATCCATCGCACTTTTTGGGTTTCTTTTCGGCCGTAAATCCATTTACAACTGGAAGTCTTGAAATTTATAAGGCGAGCATACCCGCTGAGTATGGCGGACGTCTCTCTTCGGTTTTTGACATCGAGACCAAGTCTGGCAATATGGAAAATTTTGCAGGGGAAGGTTCTGTTGGTCCAATAACCGCCAATCTTGCTGTAGAAGTTCCTGTTGTAAAGGAGAAAGCTTCGTTAATAGCAGGGTTTAGGGCTACTTATTCTGATTGGATTTTGAGAAGTCTTGATGAAGAGCAGCTTAAAAATAGCGAGGCTTCGTTTTATGATGGTATTGTAAAATACAAGCATAATATTGATAATAATAATTCGATTCAAGGAACCTTCTATTATAGTAAAGATCGTTTCAGTATAACTTCAGATTCTATTTTTGATTACAGCAACCGTTTAATTTCTTTAAAATATGGACATACCTTTAGTGAAAAAAGTAGGGCCGAATTAATTTTAGTAAATAGCCAATATAAATATGGTGTGAACTATGAGGCGGATGCTAATGAAGATTTTGATTTTGGATATGAATTGAACGAATACCAGGCAAAGCTCAATTTCAATTATAAGTTAAGCACAAAACACAAATTGAGCTATGGGCTAAGCAGTAAACTTTATTCAATAGATCCGGGCAATATTATGCCTATAGGGCTAAACTCTGATGTTGAAGCCAAAACAATCGATCGGGAAAAAGGGCTGGAATCAGCGGTTTATCTTTCAGATTTATTTGAAGTAAGCGATAAATTTTTGCTTGATTTGGGATTGCGCTATTCATTTTATATGGCACTTGGACCTTCTACCCAAAATGTTTATGAAGAGGGGGTTCCAAAAAGTGAAAGTTCAATAGTTGAAGTCAGAGAGTTTGGTAAAAATGAATCGATAGAGACATACAGTGGACCAGAATATCGAATATCTGCACGATATTTATTGGGGAATGATTTTTCGGTAAAGGGCGGCTTTAACAGAACAATCCAATATTTACATTTGTTATCCACAAATACAACACAGTCGCCGACGGATATTTGGAAGCTCTCCGACCTTAATATTGCTCCCCAACGTGCCAATCAATATAGCCTTGGGTTTTTCAAAAATCTTCCGGGAAAGGATGTAGAATTCAGCTTGGAGGGATATTATAAAACAATGGATGATTTATTGGATTATAAAATTGGGGCCCAGTTAATTTTAAACGATAACCTTGAAACAGACTTATTACAGGGCGAAGGAAGGGCTTATGGCGTGGAGTTTTTGGTAAAAAAGAATTCGGGTAGATTTAACGGGTATGTAGGTTACAGTTATTCCAGATCAGAAGTAAAGCTGGATAGCCAGCTTATGCAAGAGCGGGTAAATAATGGCGAGTTTTTTCCAGCAAATTATGATAAGCCCCACGACTTTTCGGTAGTTGCTAATTATAAGTTAACCAAACGCTTTAGTTTTTCGGGAAATTTTACCTATCAAACAGGAAGGCCTATTACATATCCCATTGGGCGGTATGTTTTTGCCGGGGAAGAGCAAGTACTTTACAGCGACCGAAACCAGTTCCGTATTCCGGATTACTACCGACTCGATTTGGGAGTAAATATTGAAGGTAACCATAAATTGAATAAGCTGGCTCATAGCTTTATAAACATTTCAGTGTACAATGTTTTGGGAAGAAACAATCCGTATTCGGTCTTTTTCGTAACTGAGGAAGGACAGATTAAGGCTTATAAGACCTCAATTTTTTCAGTGCCGGTACCAACTATAACGTATAATTTTAAGTTTTAGGAATTATGAGGATACGATTTTTATATACAATATTCATTTCATTAATACTCCTGCAAGTAAGTTGTACAGAGCCTTATGAAATTGAAACTGTAGATTTTGAAAGTGTTTTGGTAGTAGAAAGTACCATTACAGATGAGGTAAAACCACAAGTTGTAAAGCTTAGCAAAACTTCAAAACTTGAAGATCCTGAAATTTTAATTGTAGATGACGCAACGGTTACGGTATCAGCAAGTAATGGAAATAATATCAGTTTTTATTGGGATAGTGAAACTGGAGATTATATTTCTGAACAACCCTTTAGTGCAGCGCCAAATACATCCTATACTTTGAATATTGTTACTTCTGATGGAAAACGTTATTCATCAACTGCTGTTACATTGCCACCCTCAGTAGAAATAGGTGAGCTGTATGCCGAACGTATTGTAGATGCAACAGATGATAAAGATGGCGTTCAAGTTTTGGTAGATACAGAAGACCTAACAGGGCAGGCAAAATATTTTAGATATGAATATGAAGAGACCTATAAAATCATTGCTCCCAATCCGTCTCCATATATTTCAGAAATTGTTAATTATAATCCTTCCACTGGAACTTACAATGTAATTTTAACTCCTCGAGAACCCGAAGAAATTTGTTACTCTACTGAACTTTCATCTGGAATTAACCAAACTACTACAACAGAGTTGAACGAGAATAGAGTGTTTCACTTTCCAGTGCGTTATTTATCAAAAGTTGATGCTAAGTTGCAGACCCGATATAGTATTCTTGTAAAGCAATATGTACAAAGTGTTGAGGCATACACTTTTTATAAAATAATAGATGAACTTGGTAGCATTGAAAGTCTTTTATCACAGGGTCAGCCTGGTTATGTTGCCGGCAATATGGTTTCTGAGGAAAATCCCGATGAAAAGGTTTTGGGATTTTTTGAAGTTTCATCCATGACATCAAAGAGAATTTACTTTAATTATGACGATTTTGGGTTGGAAAAACCACCCTATTTTGTAGATTGTGATTTACTATTGCTTGATTATCGCGACAATACAAACCTAGATAATGATCCCGATGAAAGGGAGATTATTTATACCTACCTATCCTTTTATGACTATCAAGTGGTAAGTTTTGCCCAAGGGGTTTTGTATACTATCGCCAAGCCTGAATGCACTGTTTGCACATCTTTTTCATCAAATGTAAGGCCCAGTTTTTGGGAAGATTAATTATGGTTAAAAAATTAATTTATATAGTTTTCGTTTTTTTTGGATTTATTGCAACTGCTCAAATTCCTAAAGATAAGGTTGCTGTTGATGTAAGCGTTTTTCCAAAGGAAACCGTAGCCCTGTCTATCAATTCTGAAGTTTTGTTAGCCGGAGAATTACTTCAGTACAAAGCCTATATCCTCAACCCTTCAAAAAGAAAAAGCCTTTTGAGTAAAGTGGCTTATGTTTCCTTACGAAATCAAAAAGACTCACTTGTGTTTAACCATAAAGTGAAGGTTGAAAATGGCACAGCAAATGGAGATTTCTTTCTACCTTCTAATTTGAAAACGGGTGTCTATAGACTTATTGGATATACTAACTTTTCAAAAAACAACAATCAAGATTCTTTTGCTGAGAAGACCATTCATATTATAAATACGTTCAAAAAAAATGAAATCCTAAACACGGTACAGGATACAATTGTTTTAAGTGCATCGACTGGAATTAATATTGAAAATTCTGGAAGCGATGGCAGTTCCGAAGGATTTGAAATTATTGTGAATAAACAAACTTTTGGGTTTCGTGAAAAAGTGGATTTACAACTGAAAAGCAACATAAACAATACAAATGGAAATTATAGATTGTCAGTAAGAAAGGTAAACCCGGTTGAAATTGCTGGTGATGTTTTAAACGCAAAAACTATTTCCTCAAAGAATTTTTATGTTCCCGAACTTCGGGGCGAACTGATTTCAGGGGTTGTTCTCTCCAAAAGCGGTGATGTTCCTTCAGCAAATAGGGAAGTAGCGCTCACCATCCCAGGGAAGGACTTTGTTTATAAAATTGCGAAAACCAATAGCGAGGGGCGTTTTTTCTTTTCTGTGTCAGAAGGTTACGATTCTGAAAAAAGTATTGTGCAGTTATATGGTGATGAAGCTGCGCGGCGAGATTTAAAGGTGGTATTGGATGAAAAGGATTTTCATTTAAGCCAAGGCGAACCATATTATTTAAAATTAAACAAAGAACTAAAAAAGTGGCTAGAGGAGCGTAGTGTGCAGTTGCAAGTAGAAAATGCTTATTATGATGTAAAGAAGGACAGCATTTTAAAAAATAAAACAAATGCTATGTTTTATGATAACCTAGGAACTGTTTTTTTTCTCGATGATTATACCAGATTTCCCTCGGTGCGAGAAACATTTATAGAGGTAATTACCCTGGCAGCAATTAGAGGAACAGGAGATAATGCTAGATTTATTGTAAACAATGAATATGATCCTAATAGGATTGCAAAGTTTAACGATATTGATCCCTTGGTACTTGTGGATGGAATTTTAATTCAGGATAATGCCGATCTAATAAATTATAATGCGCGTGATATTAAGAGTGTACGTGTTGTTAACGAACCCTATCGATATGGTTCTAAAATTTATAGTGGAATTATAGCAGTAGAAACCAAAAATGGAAATTTTGGTACAAATCTGTCCCACGATTATTTAAGTGAAATAGCAATGCCGCCCCTTATTAAAGAGAAAAAGTATTACAGGCCGGATTATAGTAATAAGGAAGTACAGGCCAGAATACCAGATTATCGTGTACAGTTGTTTTGGGAACCAAATATTCAATTAACAGACGGAAGTTATTCAACAACTTTTTATACATCGGATGTTTCTGGTACTTATGAAATATCAATAGAAGGATTTAGTGAGGATGGAAATTATATTTTGAGTAAAGATTTTTTTAAAGTTTCTGATTAATAAGCATTTGCGTTAAAAAAAGAAGCTTTTGGTGTTAGCGTTTAAGTAAAAATTTTTTAATTTTAATTACTTTATTTAAACAACTTTCAAACCAAATTACTCATGCTTCATTGGAAAGCAATATATATTATATTAGCCATAGTCTTCGGAGTTGTGGGTTTTATTGGCATTGGTGATGGGGGCCTGGAACCCGCCAAGTATATTGCGGGGATTTTCTTGCTGTTATTATTAGTCATTTGGTTTTTTGATTTCCGAAACCGGAAAAGGGGTGGGTACTACTAACTATCCGTTTGTTATGCTGCATTGACAGTGTATTTTCTTCACATTTTATTTAAAACAGTTGGGTTATAGCCTGTGTATTTTTGGGTAAACGAATTGCATGCTTGATAGTAGCGATTGCACGTTCGGGAGTTGTGAGTGCACGTTCAGGAGTTATGAGTGCACGTTCGGGAGTTGTGAGTGCACGTTCGATAGTTGTGAGTGCACGTTCGGGAGTTGCGAGTGCACGTTCGATAGTTGTGAGTGCACGTTCGAGAGTTGTGAGTGCACGTTCGGGAGTTATGAGTGCACGTTCGGGAGTTATGAGTGCACGTTCGATAGTTGTGAGTGCACGTTCGATAGTTGCGAGTGCACGTTCGATAGTTGTGAGTGTACGTTTAAAAGTAGACCTTACATACTTTCTTATTAATTGATTTTACTGGGTTTTTGCTAAAAGGCGAAAGATACTGGGGA
>PAZL01000039.1 GCA_002715485.1 Aequorivita sp.
GGATCTCCCCAGAATTTAGTAAAGGTCAATAAGTTTTGGCCTTGTAGATAAATTCTTAATGAACTGATAGGTGTTTTTTCCAAAGTTTGCTTTGGGAATGAATATGAAAGCGTTACGTTACGCATACGTATGTAATCACCTCTTTCTAACCATCTGTCTGAATTGCCCATAACGGTTGCATCATTAGCAGAATATATTGGGCTTGGCAATACATCCGTATCTCCAGGTTGTTGCCAATAGTTGAAAGCACCCACAGCTTGGTTGTCTGCTATCGCTAAACCATCTGATTCGCGATCAGAACGTACATAGTTGTTAATCCAGTTTCCATATTTGAAAACGAAGTCTGTACGAAGTCCAAAGCCTTTGTAAGTAATGTTAGAGAAGAATCCACCTTCCTTATCTGCGATAGCAGATTTTCCTTGGAAAACACGGTTCTGATTTTCATCTTCAGGTAGCTGATCTGCAAAATAAACATTTCCGTCAGCTCCATAGAATTGGGCTCTACCAGTTGCTGGATCAACACCTGCATAACGAATTAAGAAATGTTCGTTAATTTTACGTCCTTCTGCAAATCGAATACTGAATGTATTATCTGGGTCGATAGGCTCTCCTTCGGGAAGTTTTACAATTTCAGTATCTAGAAATAAGATATTGCCCCCCAGTGTCCAAGTAAAGTCTGAGCTTCTAAAAACATCAGCTTGTAAAGAAAGTTCTAAACCTTTATTACGAATATCTCCCACGTTTCCATTTACGCTACCTACTCCAGATTCATCCGCTTTTGGTATTGTGAATAGAAGATCTGATGTATTTCGAATGAAATAATCAGCAACTGAACGGAATCTATTATTGAACATATTTAACTCAATACCAATATTCAAAGTAGTTGTTGTTTCCCAGGTCAAATCAGGATTTGCAACGTTATTTGGGATAGTTGAAGATCCACCTGGATAAGAGCCGAAAGTTACAGTTCCTTGTGAGGCATATGCTGGCAAACTGGATCTGTTACCAACAGATCCATAGGATCCACGTAAACTTAAATCATTAACAAAGTCTAATTGAAAGAAATTTTCTTTTGCAATATTCCATCCTAAACTTCCACTATAGAAATTACCGTATTGAACGTCCGATCCAAAGTTTGAAGATCCATCACGGCGAATTGAAGCCTGTACAGAATAACGTTGTTTAAATTCATAATCTGCAAAAAGTCCGTACGATAAAAGTGTTAATCTACTTCTATTTGTGAATCCATCAGTAAGTTCTGCAGCGTTTATTTGAGTTGTTAATAATGCTGATGGGAATCCAATGCTTCTAACGAAGGCACGATTAAACTCATTCATATTATATTCATATAAACCGAGTACATTTAAATTATGATCCTCTGTATTAAGATTGTAGTTTAAGCGGTTACTTATCGTTAAATCCAATCTGTGTTGTTGATCATCAAATTTATTACCGGGTTTTGTTGGATCTCCAATTAACGCATCCAAAATACCTCCAGGTTTAGAATAACTTTCTCTACGTCTAGCAAGCCAGTTAACAGCAACGTTAAAGTTATAAGTCCAATGCTTATCAAACTTTACCAATGCGTCAAGACTTCCAAGAGTAGTATTGTTTATATCTTCACTTGGTTCAGTTAAAAGAGCTCCTCTAACTGGGAATGTGGTGTGAGTTGGGTTGTAGATAGGATTTCCATTTTCGTCCAATACAATATTACCGTCTTCATCAAGAATAAATTCAGTTTCGTAACCATTATAGTCAAGCATTCCTCTAAATGGGTTTTGTGTATTATTTCTGTCACGAGGCTCATCACTCATTGACCTTGAATAACCTACATTAACACCCAATGATAACCATTCTTTGGCGTCAAAATTAACATTTAAACGAGTACCAAGTCTTTCAAAACCGTCGATATTGTCAATAATACCTGTATTTCTATCATTGGTTACGGAGAAATAATAATCTACTTTTTCAGCACCACCAGATATTGAGATACTGTTGTTCTGAAGTATTCCATCTTTTAAAATAAGGTCTTGCCAATCTACTTCATTGTCTAAAAGAAATTGTCGTTCTGGTGAGCCTGGTTGAGTTGCTACACCTGGTAAAGTTGCTGCGGCAGATATTCCCAATGCATACATTTCTGCTTCATATTGCATTTTTTCTGCAGCGGTCATCATAGTAAAATTAGGCTCGATTCTCGAAACGGTTCCATAACGAGAGCTAAACCGAATAACGGCATCTTTATTTCTATTACCATTTTTCGTAGTAATTAAAACTACTCCATTAGCACCTCGAGAACCATAACGAGCTGTCATTGCGGCATCTTTCAAAATGGTAATATTCTCGATATCTTCATTAGGAATGTTTGCCAAATCTTGCTCTCTAATTGGAGCATTATCAACAATGTAAAGAGGTGAAGAAGCACCTGCAACAAGAGATCCTGTTCCACGAATACGAACAAAAGCTCCCTGCCCGGGCTTACCGTTAGCGGCAGTTACCTGAACACCAGCGGCTTTACCTTGTAGCATATTATCTATACTAGTTGTTGGAGCCATTTGTGAAAGTTCTGCAGCAGAAATAGATACAACTGCCGAAGTTTGCACTGTTTGGTTTCTTGTAGAATACCCAGTTACAACTACCTCATTCAGACTTTCACCTGGTTGTAAGGTAACATCAATACTATTCTGAGCACCTACTTTTACTTCCTTGGTGTCAAAACCTACATAACTAAAGGTTAGTGTCTGTCCCACATTTGCAGAAATGGTATAATTACCATCAAAATCTGATTGGGTACCAGTACTTGTTCCTTTAATTATAACGTTTGCACCAGGCAATGGCAGACCTGTATCGTCTGTCACCGTACCTGTAATAGTTTTTTGCTGTGCGAAGGTAAGCTGCACAACTAACGCTAGTAAAAGCGTTAAAATTCCACTAAACTTTGTTCTCATTTTTATAAATTATTTGAATTAGCCAACGGCAAAAATCATAATAAAAAGTTAATTACACAAGTATTTGCTCCCAATTTTTGTGTTTTATTTAATGAAACCATTCTGTTTACGGGTAGTTTGTTAAAATTTTGAGGAAATACTGATATGTATCTTAGTGTTTGAAAAGCTAAAATCTGAATCCTGAGCATTCCCATTAGCTACATTAAATTTGAAAAGACCTGCTTTAGTGTTCAAGCCTAGTCCGAATCCAAAACTGTATAGATTTTGTTTTATGGAAATTGTATCATTTTCAAAATATCCTAAATCTATTATACTATGAATATAGATGCCATCATTAAATTGATAGCGATATTCAGTATTTATTATTGAAAAGAAAGATGCGTCTATACTATTCTCATTAAATCCTCGTATGCTGTTGATTCCTCCAAACCTGAACAACTCATTCACCAAATAATTTTCGCTAAATAGTGCGCTCGTCTGGTTTTGAATAAAGATTGAGTTCCTGTAATTTAAATTGAAAATATTATTGAGGACGGTTTCAACTCCCAATTGACTTTCAGACATTCCATCTTTTTTTCTAGAACCAATCCCGGCGTCCAAAAATACGCCTGTCTTGACTGGAAACAGTTTGCGATTTTGCGATTTTATATAACTGCCTCCAACAATGAAAAATTGCGACCTGAAGTCCTCAATGGGGATACCTGCAATTGCCTCATCTAGCAAATTGCTTGACTCGTAACCTTTGTAGCCAGCATATACAGTGGATCTGGGGTCTATTTGATAGGTTGCGCGAATCTGTTGCTCTGTGGTTATGAAAGTACTGTCTCTTTTGAATATCTTCAATTCTCCACTTAACCCAAAAGGTGTGTTGAAAAGATACGGCAGTGTTAACTTGGCCCTGAAGTTTACCTGCTCCTTGCCGTCAGCTTTGTAATTAATTAAAAGTTGCTCTCCGTAATTTAGATTATTGTTCAGTTCTAGGTTCAAATACCCATTAAAAGTTAATTTTTGAGTTTCTTCATCAGTGGCAAATCCCAAAATTCCATCAAACAGGTTATTGTTTTGTTTTTCCAAATAGAAATATACCGTGGTGGAATCCCTTCGGAACAATGCTTCGGGTGGTTTAACTGCTGAAACAAAACCTAGACCGTTTAGATTTTCATTTTGAGCAACCAATTTTTTCTGATTGAAAATCTTCCCTTTGCGAACACCGGCATAATATTTCAGAAAGGTTCGGGGAAACTTTTCATAGCCCTTAACCACAATTGAATCTACAGTGCGGACGTTTCCGTTTTCAACAACAAGAGTAGCGGACAAATTTTCATTTTCATCTTTTTCAAAATCCGAAAGTTTTACGCGTGCAAAAGCATTCCCTTTTTGGTTTCTTAACGCGGTGAGTTTTCTTAGTGAAAGCGATATCTTTTCAAAAGGAAGGATGAAATAGGGGCCTTCCACTTCCGAAGAAACTTGCTGTAGTTCCTTTTTGGTGAAATCTTCATTGAGATAAAAAACCTTTATGTGGTGGAATTTTTTCCCGAGAGAGAAATTTGCTAAATAGCTGCTGTCGTTCTCTTTTGTTAGGCTGAGCAGTTCACTTTCTATGAAACCCATGCGCTGGAACTTCAAGTAAAGGGTATCGGCTTCATTCTTCAAGGAATTAAAATCCTTGAAGGTAGTCTTCATTTGAAGCGAATCCATGATGCCTTTGGAAATTGGTTTTTCTGCCTTTATGGAAAGTGTTAGCTCCTGTGCATTTATTCCAAGGAAAAAACAGGTATATATATTAAGGTATACAAAAATGTAAAGGATTTTTTTCAAAAAGGGCAAAATTAGCTGTGTAAAACTAACGTTTCAACTTCGTCTTTCATATTTAAAATAAAAAAATAATGAAAGTATGCTGAAAATTAATTCGGTATGGTTTGATTAGTAAAAAAAATATTCTACATTTGCATCCCCTAAAAATAGGGGTGTTTTATTTTTAAACAGTAACAATACATATTTTATATGCCAACAATTTCACAATTAGTACGTAAAGGAAGAACCAAAATAACCAAGAAGAGTAAATCGGTTGCTTTGGATTCGTGCCCACAACGTCGTGGTGTTTGTACGCGTGTATATACTACTACGCCTAAGAAGCCTAACTCTGCAATGCGTAAAGTTGCAAGGGTAAGACTTACAAACGGTAAGGAGGTAAACGCATACATCCCGGGCGAAGGTCACAATCTCCAAGAGCACTCGATAGTATTGGTTAGAGGTGGAAGGGTAAAGGATTTGCCAGGAGTTAGGTATCACATTGTTCGTGGAGCATTGGACACCGCAGGTGTTGCAGGCCGCACGCAGCGTAGATCTAAGTACGGAGCAAAACGCCCAAAGAAGTAAAAATGAAAACGGGTCGAGAATAGATTGAAAAATTGATTCTTAGCCATTAACAAACAACAAATGAGAAAAAGACAGGCCAAAAAAAGACCACTTTTACCAGATCCAAGGTTTAACGACCAGTTGGTTACGCGTTTTGTGAACAACATGATGTGGGATGGAAAAAAGAGTGTGGCTTTCAAAGTTTTCTATGATGCTATTGACATTGTAGACGAAAAGAAACAAGACGACGAAAAAACTGCGTTGGAGCTTTGGAAAGATGCACTTTCCAATATTATGCCTCACGTAGAGGTACGTAGCCGCAGAGTTGGTGGGGCAACCTTCCAAATTCCTATGCAAATACGTCCAGACCGTAAAATTGCAACCGCAATGAAATGGTTGATTACTTATTCAAGAAAAAGAAACGAGAAATCCATGGCCGCAAAACTTGCTGGTGAGATTCTTGCCGCTGCCAAAGAAGAAGGTGCCGCTGTTAAGAAACGTATGGATACTCACAAAATGGCAGAAGCTAACAAAGCATTCTCACATTTCAGATTCTAAAAAATGGCACAAAGAGATTTAAAATACACAAGAAATATCGGGATTGCCGCGCATATTGATGCCGGTAAAACCACAACTACAGAGCGTATCCTTTTTTATACAGGGGTAAGCCATAAAATTGGTGAGGTTCACGATGGAGCTGCAACCATGGACTGGATGGAGCAGGAGCAGGAGCGTGGTATCACCATTACTTCGGCTGCTACTACTTGTACTTGGAGGTTTCCATTGGAAAACGCCCAACCGCTACCTGAAACAAAAGATTATCATTTCAACATTATTGACACTCCCGGCCACGTGGATTTTACCGTAGAGGTAAACCGCTCGCTGCGCGTTCTTGATGGATTGGTATTCCTTTTCAGTGCTGTGGATGGCGTTGAGCCGCAATCTGAGACAAACTGGAGACTTGCAGATAACTATAAAGTGCCTCGTATCGGTTTCGTTAACAAAATGGACCGTCAGGGAGCAAACTTTATGGCTGTATGCCAGCAAGTAAAAGATATGTTGAAGTCTAATGCAGTGCCAATTGTATTGAACATTGGTGACGAAGCAGACTTTAAAGGAATTGTGGATCTTGTGAAAAACCGTGCTGTAATATGGCATGACGATTCGTTCGGATCAACATTCGATGTTGTGGAAATTCCTGAAGAATTAAAAGCTGAAGCAAAAGTTTTACGCGGTAAACTTATTGAAGAAGTTGCTGCTTATGACGAAAACTTGCTTGAAAAATATATGGAGGACGAAGACTCTATTACTGAAGAGGAGGTGCACGCTGCACTTCGCGCCGCTGTAATGGACATGTCTATTATTCCAATGATCTGTGGTTCTTCCTTTAAAAATAAGGGAGTTCAGTTTTTATTAGACGCTGTTTGCCGTTATTTGCCTGCACCGACTGATAAAGAAGGTATTGTTGGTATAAATCCAGATACTGAAAAAGAAGAAATTCGTAAGCCAGATGTAAGTGCGCCTTTTTCTGCATTGGCATTTAAGATTGCTACAGATCCTTATGTGGGTCGTTTAGCATTCTTCCGTGCTTATTCAGGTCGTTTGGACGCAGGTTCTTACGTTCTTAACAACCGTAGCGGAAACAAAGAACGTATTTCGCGTATCTACCAAATGCACGCCAATAAACAGAACGCTATTGAATATATTGAGGCTGGAGATATTGGGGCTGCTGTTGGTTTTAAGGATATTAAAACTGGTGATACCCTTTCTGCGGAAAAACATCCAATTGTTTTGGAAAGCATGAATTTCCCAGATCCAGTAATTGGTATCGCTGTTGAGCCAAAAACGAAGGCAGATGTTGATAAATTGGGTATGGCACTGTCAAAACTTGCCGAAGAAGACCCAACATTCCAAGTGCGTACCGACGAAGCATCGGGACAGACAATCATTTCAGGAATGGGCGAGCTTCACTTAGATATTATCGTAGACCGTTTGCGTCGCGAATTCAAAGTTGAGGTAAACCAAGGACAGCCACAAGTTGAGTATAAAGAAGCAGTAACAAGAGTTGCCGATCACAGAGAGGTTTACAAAAAACAATCTGGTGGTCGTGGTAAATTTGCTGATATCGTATTTACACTTGAGCCAGCTGAAGAAGGCAAGATAGGTCTTGAATTCGTAAACGAAGTAAAAGGTGGTAACGTTCCTAAAGAATTTATCCCCGCTGTTGAAAAAGGTTTCAAACAGGCAATGGCTAATGGACCCCTTGCAGGTTTTGAAGTTGATAGTATGAAAGTTACTTTAAAAGACGGGTCTTTCCACCCTGTGGATTCCGATGCACTGTCTTTTGAACTTGCCGCAAAAATTGGTTTTAAAGAAGTTGCCAAAAAAGCAGGTGCAGTAATTTTAGAGCCTATAATGAAGCTTGAGGTGCTTACGCCAGAAGAGAATATGGGAGATATTGTAGGTGACCTTAACCGTCGTCGTGGTACAATCAATAATATGGCTGACCGCGCCGGAGCAAAAGTTATCAAGGCTGAAGTGCCACTTTCTGAAATGTTCGGTTATGTAACTACATTGAGAACATTATCTTCAGGTCGTGCAACTTCAACTATGGAATTTTCACATTATGCTGAAACACCTTCTAACATTTCAGAAAGTGTTATTGCAGCAGCAAGAGGAACCGCTAACGTATAATAATTTCAGCAATGAGTCAAAAAATAAGAATAAAACTAAAATCTTACGATCACAATTTGGTGGACAAATCTGCTGAAAAAATCGTTAAGACCGTAAAGAGTACTGGAGCTGTAGTTACAGGGCCAATTCCTTTACCAACACACAAAAAAATCTTTACAGTATTACGTTCTCCACACGTGAACAAGAAAAGTAGAGAGCAATTCCAATTAAGTTCATACAAAAGACTTTTGGATATCTACAGTTCTTCTTCAAAAACGATTGACGCTCTGATGAAATTGGAGCTTCCAAGCGGAGTAGAAGTAGAGATTAAAGTATAAGTGTAATTCTGAAATTCAGAATTTAAAATGTCCTCAACGATGGTTGGGGAAAAACGGAAACAAAATAATATTCAGGGTTGAATTTATTTTGACCCTGTTTTTTTAAATAGCAATTATAAATAAGTAATAATCAATAAATAATTAAATATGTCTGGGTTAATTGGAAGAAAGATAGGGATGACCAGCATCTTTGACGACAACGGAAAGAACATTCCGTGTACCGTTATCGAGTGTGGCCCCTGTGTTGTTACCCAAGTCAGAACCAAAGAGGTTGACGGGTACGAAGCTCTTCAACTTGGTTTCGATGACAAGAAGACTGTTACAAAAGCTGCCGAAGGGCACGCCAAAAAAGCAGGAACCGTTGCAAAACGCAAAGTCGCCGAATTCAAGGGATTTGAAGATAGTTACAAATTAGGCGACACAATTACTGTGGAGCATTTTATCGAAGGTGAATTCGTGGATATTGCGGGTACATCTAAAGGTAAAGGTTTCCAAGGGGTTGTAAAGCGTCACGGTTTTGGCGGTGTTGGCCAGTCCACACACGGTCAGCACAACCGTTTGCGTGCGCCAGGTTCCATTGGAGCTGCATCCTATCCTGCGAGAGTATTCAAGGGAATGCGTATGGCAGGCCAAATGGGCAACGAAAGAGTAAAAGTAGAAAATTTAAGAGTTTTGAAAGTAGTTCCTGAAAAGAATCTACTTGTGGTAAAAGGAGCTGTTCCTGGCCATAAAAATTCTTATGTAATGATCGAGAAATAATGAAGGTAGCTGTATTAGACATAAACGGAAAAGACACAGGCCGGAAAGTTGAACTTTCTGCAGATGTGTTTGGAATAGAGCCTAACAATCACGCGGTTTATCTTGATGTGAAACAATACCTTGCCAATCAAAGGCAAGGAACTCACAAAGCAAAAGAGCGCGCTGAGATCGCAGGTTCTACCAGAAAGATAAAGAAACAAAAAGGAACAGGTACTGCCCGTGCGGGTAGCATCAAGTCTGGTGTATTTAAAGGTGGTGGTAGAATGTTTGGGCCACGTCCGCGTAACTACTCCTTCAAATTGAACAAAAACCTGAAGCGTTTGGCACGTAAATCTGCCCTATCGATGAAGGCAAATGATAAAGCCATTTTTGTAATGGAAGACCTAAATTTTGATGCTCCAAAAACCAAGAATTTTACTGCGGTTTTGAACAGCTTAGGGCTTAATGACAAAAAATCTTTATTTGTGTTGGGAGACTTAAATAATAATGTATATTTGTCGTCTCGCAATTTGAAAGGTACTGAAGTTATAACTAACTCACAATTAAGTACTTACAAAATTATGAATGCAAATAGTGTAGTGCTATTTGAAGGTTCTTTGGAAGGAATTGAAACAAACTTAAGAAAATAGAAACAAGATGAACATCTTAATTAAACCTATAATTACGGAAAAAGCTACCAAAGATGCCGAGGACAAAAATGTTTTTGGCTTTGTAGTGAACCCAAAGGCGAATAAGGTAGAAATCAAGAAGGCGGTTGAGGCTGCTTACGGAGTTTCTGTTGAAAAAGTTCGCACAATGAATGTCCGCCCTGATAGGAAGACCCGTTATACAAAAACAGGTGTCCAAACTGGTAAAACGAATGCTTATAAAAAAGCAATCGTACAGGTGGCGGAAGGTGATACAATAGATTTTTACAGTAACATCTAAGGAGACTTAGATTTAAAAAGACACAAATGTCAGTAAGAAAATTAAAACCAATCACCCCAGGTCAGCGTTTTAGGGTTGTTAATGGTTTTGACGCCATTACAACCGATAAGCCGGAGAAGTCGTTACTTGCTCCGAACAAAAGATCTGGTGGTAGAAACAGTCAAGGAAAAATGACCATGCGCTACATAGGTGGTGGTCATAAGAAGAAATATCGAATTATCGATTTTAAACGCGACAAGGCGGGAATTCCTGCTACAGTTGCCAGTATTCAATACGATCCAAACCGTACTGCGTTTATCGCGCTTTTGAACTATCAAGATGGCGAAAAGCGATATGTAATTGCGCAGAACGGACTACAGGTTGGGCAGAACATCCTTTCTGGTGAAGCAGTAGCTCCAGAGATTGGAAACGCAATGCCACTTTCAGCTATTCCATTAGGTACTATTATTTCCTGCATCGAGCTTCGTCCCGGTCAAGGAGCCATTATGGCGCGCAGTGCTGGTGCTTTCGCACAGCTTATGGCCCGTGATGGAAAATATGCTACCGTAAAACTTCCTTCAGGTGAAACCCGATTGATTTTGGTTGAGTGTATGGCTACCATTGGTGCCGTTTCAAACAGCGACCACCAATTATTGGTATCTGGTAAAGCCGGTAGAAGCAGATGGTTGGGTAGAAGACCACGTACAAGACCAGTAGTGATGAACCCAGTAGATCACCCAATGGGTGGTGGTGAGGGCCGCGCTTCAGGAGGTCATCCACGTTCTAGAAAAGGTATCCCTGCTAAAGGTTACAGAACCCGTACTAAAACGAAAGCAAGTAATAAATATATCTTAGAACGAAGAAAGAAATAAGTTATGGCAAGATCGTTAAAAAAAGGACCGTTCGTTCATTATAAACTAGACAAGAAAGTTCAACAAAACGTTGAGGACAATAAGAAGACCGTTATCAAAACTTGGTCACGTGCTTCTATGATTACTCCAGATTTTGTTGGTCAAACCATCGCTGTGCACAACGGGCGCCAATTTGTTCCTGTGTATGTAACAGAAAACATGGTTGGGCATAAACTAGGAGAATTTTCACCTACAAGATCATTCCGTGGTCACGCAGGTGCTAAAAACAAAGGTAAAAAATAATAGGCCATGGGAGTTCGTAAAAGAGAAAGAGCAGAAGCAATCAAGGAAGCCAAGAAGACTATCTACATGGCTAAATTGAACAATTGCCCCACTTCACCAAGAAAAATGCGTTTAATGGCAGACTTGGTTCGTGGTGAGAAAATAGACAAAGCACTTAACATTTTGAAGTTCAGTTCAAAAGAATCTTCACGCAAACTGGAGAAACTACTTTTGTCTGCCATCAATAACTGGCAACAGAAGAACGAAGATGCTTCAATTGAAGATGCAGATCTTTTTGTTAAGGAAATCCGAGTGGACGGTGGAACGATGCTGAAGAGACTTCGTCCAGCACCACAAGGCCGCGCACATAGAATTAGAAAACGTTCCAACCATGTAACACTGGTTTTAGGGGCAAACGATAACACACAAAGCAAGTAATTAAATGGGACAGAAGACAAATCCAATCGGGAATCGCTTAGGTATCATTAGAGGTTGGGAATCCAACTGGTACGGAGGCAACGACTACGGCGATAAACTTGCCGAAGACGACAAGATTAGAAAATATGTTCACGCACGTTTAAGTAAAGCTAGTGTGAGTAGAGTAATTATTGAGCGTACGCTTAAGCTTGTAACCGTTACTATAACCACTGCCCGTCCCGGTATTATTATCGGTAAAGGTGGCCAGGAAGTAGACAAGCTAAAAGAAGAGCTTAAAAAAATTACAGATAAAGAGGTACAGATCAACATTCACGAGATCAAAAGACCTGAGCTTGATGCTTATTTGGTTGCTGCTAGTATCGCGCGCCAAATTGAAAGTCGTATTTCATACCGTCGTGCCATAAAAATGGCAATTGCGGCAACAATGCGAATGAATGCTGAAGGTATTAAGGTGCAGATCTCAGGACGTTTGAACGGAGCTGAAATGGCGCGTTCAGAGTCTTACAAAGAAGGTCGTATTCCGTTATCAACTTTTAGAGCCGATATTGACTACGCTTTAGTTGAGGCACACACTACCTACGGTAGATTGGGTGTTAAAGTATGGATTATGAAAGGCGAAGTATATGGAAAGAGAGAACTTTCCCCACTTGTTGGTTTATCAACTGGCAAAAAGAGTGGTGGTAAAGGAGCTCCAGCAGGACGCGGTGGCAACAAAGCACGCCGTAGAAAGTAATTTTTTAAATAGAAGAAAATGTTACAACCTAAAAGAACAAAGTACCGTAAACAAATGAAAGGCCGTATGAAGGGCAATGCCGAACGCGGCAACCAGCTAGCATACGGAACCTTCGGTATAAAATCGTTGGAATCAGAATTTCTTACAGCAAGACAAATTGAAGCTGCACGTATCGCCGCTACCCGTTTTATGAAAAGGGAAGGTTCTATCTGGATTATGATTTTTCCAGATAAGCCAATTACCAAAAAACCTCTTGAAGTACGTATGGGTAAAGGTAAAGGTGCCGTGGAATATTATGCTGCTGTGGTAAAACCAGGAAGAATGCTTTTTGAAGTATCTGGTGTTCCAGTTGAAACAGCAAAAGAAGCATTGCGCCTTGCCGCACAAAAGCTTCCAGTTAAAACTAAATTTGTAATGTCTCGGGATTTCCAAGCATAATTTTTTGAAAGATGAAACAATCAGAAATTAAGAAAGCATCAACGGCAGAACTTCAGGAAGCATACGCTGAATCTAGAAAGGCATATTCAGACCTTAAGATGGCTCATACCATTTCACCGTTGGAAAATCCAATTCAACTAAGATCCCAAAGAAGGGCGATAGCAAGAATAGCGACGGAACTAACTAATAGAGAAGTGCAATAATTGTACAGCTGAAAGATGGAAGAAATTAAAAGAAACTTAAGAAAAGAACGTATAGGTGTAGTAACCAGTAACAAAATGGACAAGTCTATTGTAGTTAGCGAGGTTAAAAAAGTAAAGCACCCTATGTACGGAAAGTTCGTGTTGAAAACGAAAAAATACGTAGCACACGACGAGACAAACAACTGCAACGAAGGGGATACTGTAAAGATCATGGAAACAAGACCTTTGAGTAAAACTAAGTGTTGGAGATTAGTAGAAATAATTGAAAGAGCGAAGTAATTATGTTACAACAAGAATCAAGACTCAAAGTCGCAGATAATACCGGAGCCAAAGAAGTGCTTTGCATCCGTGTATTGGGCGGAACAAAAAGAAGGTATGCTTCTATTGGTGATAAAATTGTAGTTTCTGTAAAAGAAGCTACACCCAATGGAAACATTAAAAAAGGAGCAGTTTCTACAGCAGTTGTAGTGCGTACCGTAAAGGAAATTAGAAGGCCTGACGGCTCTTACATCCGTTTTGATGATAATGCTTGTGTACTTTTAAACCCACAAGGGGAAATGAGGGGAACACGTGTTTTCGGACCGGTAGCAAGAGAGCTTCGCGACAAGCAATTTATGAAAATAGTATCATTGGCACCAGAGGTGCTTTAATATGAAAACTAAGATGACAAAGCTTAAAATAAAATCAGGCGATACAGTAGTAGTTACTGCCGGAGACCACAAAGGATCTGAAGGCAAAGTAATGAAAATATTCCTTGACAAAAACAAAGCAATCGTAGAAGGAGTGAACATGGTTTCAAAACACGAGAAGCCAAGCGCGAAGAATCCTCAAGGTGGAATCGCAAAAAAAGAAGCTCCTATCCATATTTCAAACCTTTCACTTGTTGACCCAAAATCTGGAAAAGCAACACGTGTAGGTTACAAAATGGAGAATGGTAAAAAAGTGCGATATTCAAAACAATCGAATCAAGCAATATAGTTATGGCATATTCACCAAGACTTAAAAAAGAGTACAAAAGCAGAGTGATCAATGCACTTACTGACGAATTTGGTTACAAAAACGTCATGCAGGTACCAAAATTGGAGCGTATTGTTGTTTCCCGCGGAGTGGGTGCAGCAGTAGCTGACAAGAAACTTATTGACTATTCGGTTGATGAGTTTACAAAGATAACCGGGCAAAAAGCAGTAGCTACTATGTCCAAAAAAGACGTTGCAAACTTCAAACTTCGTAAAGGCATGCCTATTGGTGTGAAAGTTACGTTGCGCGGAGAGCGTATGTACGAGTTTTTGGATAGATTGGTAACCTCGGCTTTGCCTAGGGTACGTGACTTTAACGGAATTAAAGCAACCGGTTTTGACGGAAGAGGAAACTACTCTTTGGGAATTACCGAACAAATTATCTTCCCAGAAATCGATATCGATAAAGTGAAGAAAATCGAGGGAATGAACGTAACGTTTATCACCACTGCAAAAACCGACAAAGAAGCGAAATCATTATTACAAGAATTGGGATTACCCTTTAAAAAGAACTAAGAGATGGCTAAAGAATCAATGAAAGCCCGCGAGGTTAAGAGACAAAAAATGGTAGCAAAATATGCCGCCAAGCGCAAAGCTTTGAAAGAAGCTGGTGATTGGGAAGGTCTACAGAAACTGCCTAAAAATGCCTCACCAGTTCGTTTGCACAATCGCTGCAAGCTTACAGGAAGACCAAGAGGGTATATGAGAACTTTTGGAATTTCACGTGTATTGTTCCGTGAAATGGCTAATCAAGGTCTTATTCCAGGAGTGCGAAAAGCTTCTTGGTAAGAACAGGCTTTCTGTTCAAAAGAAAAAGTATAAACTGGTTGAAGGTTCGATAAAAAATCGAAAACCACATCCGCAAATTCAAATAAATGAATACAGATCCAATTTCAGATTATCTAACAAGGATTAGAAATGCTGTAAAAGCTGGACATCGCGTAGTAGAGATTCCAGCATCAAATCTTAAAAAGGAGATTACAAAAATCCTTTTTGACCAAGGTTACATTCTAAGCTACAAGTTTGATGACAGTACCGCACAGGGGACCATCAAAATTGCGTTGAAATACGACAAGCTTACCAAAGAATCGGTAATCAAGAAAATTCAAAGAATCAGTAAACCAGGTTTACGTAAATACGCAGGTTCATCAGAGCTTCCTCGCGTGCTTAATGGTCTTGGTATTGCCATTGTTTCAACTTCTTCTGGAGTTATGACTGGCAAACAGGCAAAAGCACAAAATGTTGGTGGTGAAGTATTGTGTTACGTTTACTAAAAAAGAGACAAAGAAATGTCAAGAATAGGTAAAAACCCGGTAACAATCCCACAAGGAGTTACAGTTGATATTAAAGACAACGTAATTACCGTAAAAGGAAAATTAGGCGAGTTGACTCAGGAATTTGATTCTGATCTAACCGTGAAAGTAGAAGACGGAAACGTATTGGTTGAGCGTCCTTCAGATTCTAAAGACCATACTGCAAAGCACGGTCTTTATAGAGCGTTAATNAACAATATGATTGAAGGCGTNAGTAAAGGATGGACCAAGGAATTGGAATTGGTAGGTGTAGGTTACCGTGCCAGCAACCAAGGACAAAAATTGGATTTGGCTTTAGGNTTTTCACACAATATTATTTTGGACATTGCTCCAGAAGTNAAAGTGGAAACAGTATCTGATAAAGGTAAAAACCCAATCGTAAAACTAACGTCTCACGACAAACAATTGGTAGGACAAGTAGCGGCAAAAATTCGCGCTTTCCGTAAGCCTGAGCCTTACAAAGGAAAAGGTATCAAGTTTGTGGGTGAACAATTAAGAAGAAAAGCAGGTAAATCTGCATAACAAATAGAGTTATGGCATTATCAAAGTACGAAAGAAGAGAGCGCTTGCGCATGCGAATCAGAAAAACGGTTGAGGGGACTGAAAGTCGCCCACGTTTGGCTGTTTTTCGCAGCAACAAAGAAATATACGCTCAGATTATTGACGATGTAAATGGAAAGACCATTACCGCTGCATCTTCAAGAGATAAAGATATTGACGCTTCAAAAGTAAACAAAGTTGAAGCTGCAAAATTGGTGGGAAAAGCAATCGCAGAAAAAGCTGTTAAAGCTGGTGTTGAAACCATCGCTTTTGACAGAGGCGGTTACCTATACCACGGAAGAGTAAAATCATTAGCTGAAGGTGCACGTGAAGGTGGCCTTAAATTCTAAGTCATATTATGTATCAAGATTATAAAAACGTAGAATTAGTAAAACCAGGAGGTCTTGAATTGAAAGACCGTTTGGTAGGTGTACAACGTGTAACCAAGGTGACCAAAGGTGGTCGTGCCTTCGGATTTTCAGCTATTGTAGTTGTTGGTGACGAAAAGGGAGTGGTAGGCCACGGTCTTGGGAAATCCAAAGATGTAGCGAGTGCAATAGCTAAAGCTATTGAGGATGCCAAGAAAAACCTGGTTCGCATTCCACTTAATAAAGTGACACTTCCACACGAACAAAAAGGAAAATACGGCGGAGCCCGTGTTAATCTTCTTCCAGCTGCGCCTGGTACCGGAGTAATTGCTGGTGGTGCCGTACGTGCCGTATTGGAAGCAGTAGGAGTTCACGATGTATTATCAAAATCACAAGGTTCTTCTAACCCACACAACGTGGTAAAAGCAACTTTTGATGCCCTATTGCAAATGCGAAGTGCACAAACCGTTGCTGACCAAAGAGGAATTTCACTTGAAAAAGTATTCAAAGGATAAATATCAGAGCGATGGCAAAAATTAAAGTAACAAAGGTAAAGAGCGTTATAAAGCGCCCAAAAAACCAAAAGAGAATCATGGAATCGTTAGGTCTTCACAAGATGAACCAAACGGTAGAGCATGAAGATACGCCAAACATTCTTGGTATGATCAATAAAGTTAATCACTTGGTTTCAGTTGAAACCAAATAAGGAAACACGAAAAAATGGATTTAAGTAACTTACAACCCGCCGCAGGATCGGCGAAAAATAAAGGCAAGCGAGTAGGTCGCGGACAAGGTTCCGGTAAAGGTGGTACTGCCACCCGCGGACACAAAGGTGCAAAATCACGTTCAGGTTATTCCAAGAAAGTTGGATTTGAAGGTGGTCAAATGCCCCTACAGCGTCGTGTTCCTAAGTTTGGTTTTACCAACATCAACCGTAAAGAGTATAAAGGAATCAATATCGATACTTTACAACAATTGGTTGACGACAAGAAAATTAATGATGCCGTTGACTTTGAAACCCTAGTAGGGTTGGGTCTTGCCGGAAAGAATGAAATGGTTAAGATTTTAGGAAGAGGAGAGATTAAGGCAAAACTAAAAGTATCTGCGCACAAGTTTACTGCCTCGGCAAAAGAAGCTATTGAAGCTGCCGGAGGTGAAGTAGTAACATTGTAACAACAGCTAAGGATGAAATTTATCGAAACCTTAAAAAATGTTTGGAAAATAGAAGAGTTGCGTAACCGCATCCTACTTACCTTGGGAATGCTCTTAGTGTACCGTTTTGGGGCGCAAGTAGTATTACCAGGTATCGATGCAGATATGCTTGCTCAATTTGCAGGTAAGTTTGATTCAGGCGGTATTGGCGGATTGCTAAACGCATTTACGGGAGGGGCTTTTGCCAACGCTTCTGTTTTTGCATTGGGTATTATGCCATATATTTCTGCTTCTATTGTTGTACAGTTGATGCAGATTGCCGTGCCATACCTTCAAAAATTACAGAAAGAAGGAGAGAGTGGTCGTAAAAAGATCAATCAGATTACACGCTGGTTAACCATCGGTATCTGTTTGGTACAGGCACCAAGCTACCTTGCGGGTCTTCCGGCAATGGGAGTTCCTGCTGAAGCTTTCGTAATGGGCCAGAGTGTAATGTTCTACGTTTCCTCGGTAATAATTTTGGTTACTGGAACAATTTTTGCAATGTGGCTGGGTGAAAAGATTACTGATAAAGGTATAGGTAATGGTATCTCCATACTTATTATGGTTGGAATCATTGCTCGTTTGCCTCAATCATTTGCGCAGGAATTTGTTTCAAGAGTTATGGAGTCAAACGGTGGTTTGATTATGATTCTTATTGAATTGGTTATCTGGTTTGTAATCATCCTACTATCCATTATGTTGGTAATGGCGGTAAGAAAGATTCCTGTACAATATGCAAGAAGAACAGCAACTGGTGGTTTTGAAAAAAATATTTTTGGAGCAAGACAGTTTATTCCGTTAAAGTTGAACGCTTCTGGTGTAATGCCTATCATCTTTGCGCAAGCAATAATGTTTGTCCCTTCAGCAGTGGCTAGCCTTTCCGAAAGTGATTTTGCGCAAGGAGTTCAAGCAACGTTCAGTGATATTTTCGGATTCTGGTACAACTTGGTATTTGCAATATTGATTATAATATTCACATATTTCTATACTGCTATCACAGTGCCTACCAATAAAATGGCAGACGACCTTAAACGTAGTGGTGGTTTTATTCCGGGTATTAAGCCAGGGTCACAAACCGCTGAATATTTAGACCGAATTATGTCCCAAATAACCTTACCAGGTTCTATCTTTTTGGCTTTGATTGCAATTTTCCCTGCCTTCGTTGTTAAACTGATGGGAATCCAGCAAGGATGGGCATTATTCTACGGTGGCACTTCACTTTTAATTATGGTGGGTGTGGCTATCGATACAATGCAACAAGTAAACTCGTACTTATTGAACCGTCATTACGATGGTTTAATGAAAAGCGGCAAAAACAGAAAAGCAGTAGCATAATTATGGCAAAACAAAGCGCAATAGAACAAGATGGAAGTATAGTGGAAGCACTATCAAACGCAATGTTCCGTGTGGAACTGGAAAACGGTCACATTGTAACCGCACATATTTCTGGTAAAATGCGAATGCACTATATAAAATTGTTGCCAGGTGACAAAGTGAAACTGGAAATGAGCCCATACGACTTAACTAAAGCAAGAATAACATACAGATATTAATACAACGGACCTCACGGTTCATTGAACAATAAATTAAATTAAGAGAGATGAAAGTAAGAGCATCCGTAAAGAAAAGAAGTGCCGACTGCAAGATTGTTCGCAGAAAGGGCAGATTATATGTAATTAACAAAAAGAACCCAAAGTTCAAACAAAGACAAGGATAAGTTATGGCAAGAATCGCAGGTGTAGATATCCCGAAGCACAAAAGGGGTGTAATCGCGTTAACGTATATCTTCGGAATCGGTAAAAGCCGTGCCCAAGATATTCTGAACAAAGCCGGAGTTGATGAAGACAAAAAAGTAAGTGAATGGAACGATGATGAAATCGGAGCTATTCGTGACGCTGTAGGGTCTTTCAAAATCGAAGGTGAATTACGTAGTGAAGTTCAATTAAGCATCAAACGCTTAATGGATATTGGTTGTTACAGAGGTATTCGTCACAGATCGGGTCTTCCACTAAGAGGACAACGTACTAAGAATAACTCTCGTACCAGAAAAGGAAAACGTAAAACTGTTGCTAACAAGAAAAAAGCAACTAAATAAAACCTAACGTTATGGCAAAGACAAGTCAAAAAACTACAAAAACAGTTAAAAAACGAAAGGTTAATGTTGAATCAACTGGAGAGGCGCATATCAATGCTTCCTTCAACAACATTATCGTTTCGTTGACAAATAAAAATGGAGATGTTATCTCTTGGTCCTCAGCCGGTAAAATGGGCTTCCGTGGATCAAAGAAAAATACTCCCTATGCAGCTCAATTGGCATCAGAAGATTGTGCAAAAGTTGCACATGATGCTGGTTTGCGTAAAGTAAAAGTTTACGTAAAAGGGCCAGGAAACGGTAGAGAATCTGCAATACGATCTATCCACAATGCAGGAATTGAAGTAACCGAAATAATTGATGTTACTCCAATGCCACACAATGGATGCCGTCCACCAAAAAGAAGAAGAGTTTAATTAATAACAAATATCAATCTGAAGGAACCAAAAACTAAAGGATTAACGTAAGACCTTAATTTAGTTTTCCCTTCATAACCTTAAATTAGAAATGGCAAGATATACTGGTCCAAAAACTAAAATCGCCCGTAAATTCGGGGAAGCAATCTTCGGAGACGACAAGTCTTTCGAAAAAAGAAACTACCCTCCAGGGCAACACGGTAACGCACGTCGTCGTGGCAAGAAATCTGAATACGCAATCCAGCTTGCTGAAAAGCAAAAAGCAAAATATACCTATGGTATCTTGGAGCGTCAGTTCAGAAATATGTTCAAAAAAGCAACTGCAGCTCCTGGAATTACAGGTCAGGTATTGCTTCAATTGGCAGAGTCACGTTTAGACAATGTGGTTTACCGTATGGGGATTTCCCCAAGCCGTTCTGGTGCAAGACAATTGGTTTCACACCGTCACATCACAGTTAATGGTGAAAAAGTAAACATTCCATCTTACCAGTTAAAGCCTGGAGATGTAGTGGCCGTTAGAGAGAAATCAAAATCTCTTAGCGCAATCAACGATTCGTTGGCAAATGCTAATCATGTTTACGAATGGATCACTTGGAATAACGACAAAAAGGAAGGAACTTTCGTTTCGGTACCTGAGCGTATCCAGATCCCAGAAAACATTAACGAGCAGTTTATCGTCGAATTATATTCTAAATAATAAAATAATCATATTGGTATTTGGCCAAAGGGTTTATAGTGTTCTTCAAACTTTTAAACCGCGCAACCAAATAACAATTAAAACGAAGAAAAAAAATGGCAGTATTTAGTTTTCAGAAGCCTGATAAAGTTATAATGGTAAATTCTACCGATTTCGAAGGGAAATTTGAATTTCGTCCTTTGGAACCAGGTTACGGACTTACCGTTGGTAATGCATTAAGACGCGTATTACTTTCGTCATTGGAAGGATTCGCCATTACTTCGGTTCGCATCGAAGGCGTGGATCACGAATTTTCAACCATAGCTGGAGTTGTAGAAGATGTTACCGAAATTATTTTGAACCTTAAACAAGTTCGCTTCAAAAGACAGATTGACGAAATAGATAACGAAACCGTTACTATTTCCGTTTCTGGCAACGAGCAGTTGAAGGCTGGTGATTTCCAAAAATTCATTTCAGGTTTTCAAGTATTGAACCCAGAATTGGTTCTTTGCAATATGGACAAAAAAGTGAATCTTAATTTCGAAATTACTATCGAAAAAGGTCGCGGATACGTTCCTGCTGAAGAAAACAAAAAAGCAAACGCTCCTTTGGGAACCATCTTTACAGATTCTATCTACACACCAATAAAAAATGTGAAGTACAGCATTGAAAACTTCCGTGTAGAGCAAAAAACCGATTACGAAAAATTGGTTTTCGAAATCGTAACAGACGGATCAATCCACCCAAAAGATGCATTGACCGAAGCTGCAAAAACATTGATCCACCACTTTATGTTGTTCAGCGATGAACGCATTACCTTGGAGGCTGATGAGATTGCACAAACGGAAACTTACGATGAAGAATCCCTTCACATGCGTCAGTTGCTTAAAACAAAATTAGTAGATATGGATCTTTCGGTTCGTGCACTAAACTGTTTGAAAGCTGCTGAAGTTGATACCTTGGGCGACCTAGTATCTTACAATAAAAATGATTTGATGAAGTTCCGTAACTTCGGTAAAAAATCGCTTACAGAGCTTGAGGAGCTTGTAAACGTGAAAGGCCTAAACTTCGGGATGGATCTTGCAAAATATAAATTAGATAAAGATTAGTTAATACGTCATATTTTGCTCCCCAAGGTGGGTCGCAGCAAGATGATGATTAAAACCAAAATGTCATGAGACACGGAAAAAAAATAAATCACTTAGGTAGAAAAACTGCCCACAGACATTCAATGTTGGCCAATATGGCTTGCTCACTTGTAGAGCACAAACGTATCAACACTACTGTTGCAAAAGCAAAAGCGTTGAAGCAGTTTGTTGAGCCATTGGTAACAAAGTCTAAAGAAGACACCACACACAACCGTCGTTTGGTTTTTGCAAAATTGCGTCAAAAAGAAGCAGTTGCAGAGCTTTTCAGAACTGTTGCGCCAAAAGTAGGTGATCGTCCGGGAGGTTACACCCGAATCATTAAATTGGGTAACCGTCTAGGTGATAACGCTGATATGGCAATGATAGAGCTTGTTGATTTCAACGAACTTTACAATGCCGGTAAAGCAACCAAGAAAAAATCTACTCGTAGAAGTCGTCGTGGAAGCGGCTCTTCTTCAGCTGCTGCTCCTGCTGCAAAAGCCGCTCCAGCAAAAGCCGAGAAAGAAGCTAAAAAAGAAGAGGAATAAATATCTTTCACTACATACACAAATATTAAAAAGGGGTAAACATAGTTGTTTATCCCTTTTTTCATTCCTCTACTCGAAAAAGCGTAAATTCTAATGAAATTTACTATGTGAAAAACTTTTTGAATTACTTTATGAACTATATTTAATTTACTTTTAAAAATTTGTAAACCAATATCTTAAGGCTATGAGAATAAAACTACTACTACCAGTATTTCTGTTATTTCTATTGGTTGCAAATGCGCAGAGCGTTTACAATTTCGAGACAGAAAATAATACATATGTAAATTTGACAGGAAGTACTTCCTTAAATGATGGTTCTATTTGGGATGATCCGGGCTATACTATTCCAATTGGTTTTAGCTTTAGTTTCGGAACTTATACTTTTAACACCATTTATATCTTGGAATGGAGTGTTGGTGGTGTACTTTCTTCTAGCCCTGTAGATGGAGGAATTGTGCCTCTTTTTGTTCCTATGGGTCAGGATTTGATAGATTTAGGATTTTCTAGTGGTGTTTCACAGTCCAATATTTCTTATAAAACCGAAGGAGCATCAGGAAGTAGAATTTTAAAAATTGAATGGAACAATGTTGGCTTTTACGAAGATTCTACCGAAAGCGATTTTATGAATTTTCAGCTTTGGCTTTATGAAGGTAGCAATACTGTCGAGTTTCATTATGGCCCAAGTTCCATTAACAATCCATCAGAATCTTTTGAAGGGGAAACGGGACCACAAATAAGTTTGATCACATCTTTTAATATTGATTTACAACAGTTAGAAGATAATGCTTATTTTCTATCTGGCAATCCTGTTAATCCCACAGTAATAACTTTAACGCCCGCAGATCCAATTGAGTTGTCATATCTTCAAGGAATGATGCCAAACGGAACTATATATCGATTTTTACGCCAACCATTGTCAGTAGAGGATTTTTCACAAAATGATTTCCAAATTTATCCAAACCCAACCACAGAATATTTAAATATTAAAACACAATTAAGCAATTACAATTATAGTATTTACAACTCTCTTGGACAAAAAGTAAATGTCACCTTATTTGAAAATAAGGTTGATGTCTCCAATCTTTCCAACGGAATTTATTTAATAAAAATAGAAACCGAAACTGGAGAGGTATCTAAAAGGTTTATAAAGCAATAATAAAGATACAGTCGTTTTATGAGTAGAAGTTTTCAAAAGTATTCACAAAGGGATAAGCGTTTTCGTTTATCCCTTTTTTTATACTATTTTTGCAAAGAATTTTTAAAAAGGTTGCGTTTTAAAAACTTGAAATCTGCAACTTGAAACATGAAACCCTTCAAAGCATGAAATACCAAACACGAAAAAAAGCACTCATTTTATTGGCCGACGGAACTATTTTCTACGGAAAAGCAGTTGGAGGCAAAGAAGGTTCAGCCTTTGGCGAAGTTTGTTTCAACACTGGAATGACCGGTTATCAAGAGATTTTTACAGATCCATCTTACTATGGGCAAATTATGGTCGCCACGAACGCCCACATCGGGAACTACGGCACAAATAAGGAAGAAGTAGAATCTGAAGGAATAAAAATAGCAGGCTTGGTGGTGCGTAATTTCAGTTACCATTATTCCCGTCCCGCAGCTGATGATTCTTTGGAAGAGTTTATAAACAGAAATAATTTGCTAGCCATAAGCGATGTGGATACACGTGCTTTGGTAAGCTATATTCGTGACAATGGCGCAATGAATGCTGTAATTTCAACCGAGGTAGATAATATTGAAGGATTGAAAAAGCAGTTGGCGGCAGTACCCGATATGAACGGTTTGGAACTCGCTTCAAAAGTATCTACAAAGGAGCCTTATTTCTTCGGAAATGAAAATGCAAAATATAAAGTTTCTGCATTGGACCTCGGAATAAAGAAAAACATACTTCGTAATCTTGCTGAAAGAGATTGCTATATAAAAGTGTTTCCATACAATACATCCTTTTCAGAAATGGAAGCTTTCAACCCCGATGGTTACTTTATCTCCAATGGGCCAGGTGATCCGGAGCCACTACACAGCGCCATAGAAGTTGTAAAGACAATTTTGGATAAGAAATTGCCCATGTTCGGTATTTGTTTGGGGCATCAGGTTTTAGCCTTGGCCAATGGTATTTCAACCTATAAAATGCACCATGGCCATCGCGGAATCAACCATCCAGTGATGAATCACGTTACTGGAAAGGGTGAGATTACTTCTCAAAACCATGGTTTCGCAATCAATAGGGAAGAAGCTGAGGCAAACCCAAATATTGAAATTACACACGAACATTTGAACGACCATACGGCGGCGGGAATACGTTTAAAAAATAAACCTGCTTTCTCAGTGCAATATCACCCTGAGGCAAGTCCCGGACCGCACGATGCATCGTATCTTTTTGATCAATTCATCGAGAGTATTGAAACGCATAAATTTGAAACGGCATAAAATTTTCCAGACCCCAAAGGTTTTAAAACTTTTGGGGTCTTTTAAAAAAATATTAAACAATAACTATTAATTTTTACCAATGAGCATCATAATTGACATAATCGCCAGACAGATATTTGATTCAAGAGGAAACCCGACCATTGAAGTTGATGTATTCACCGAAAACGGTTTTATGGGCCGTGCAGCAGTTCCATCGGGAGCCTCAACGGGCGAGCACGAAGCTGTAGAGCTTCGCGATGGCGGAAAAGCGTATATGGGCAAAGGAGTTATGAAAGCCGTTGAGAATGTGCAGGGGAAAATTGCCGGTACGCTTTTGGGAATTTCTGTTTTTGAACAGGAGTTGATTGATAAAACAATGATTGATTTAGACGGTACCAAAAATAAATCGAAATTGGGTGCCAATGCAATTTTAGGCGTTTCGTTGGCTTGCGCAAAAGCAGCCGCAGCCGAGTTGGGCATGCCGCTTTATCGCTACGTGGGCGGAGTGAGTGCTAAAACACTCCCTGTGCCTATGATGAATATTATTAATGGAGGCTCGCACAGTGACGCCCCAATTGCGTTTCAGGAATTTATGGTGATGCCCGTAAAGGCTAAAAACTTTACCCACGCCATGCAAATGGGGTCTGAAATTTTTCACAACCTTAAAAAAGTATTGCATGACCGTGGATTGAGTACGGCAGTTGGTGACGAGGGCGGTTTTGCTCCTACTTTGGACGGTACGGAAGATGCTTTGGATACTATAGCAAAGGCAACTAAAAAAGCTGGGTATAAATTGGGCGCCGACGTAATGATTGCCTTGGATTGCGCTTCCGCAGAATTTTATGTGAAGAAAAAGTACGATTATACAAAATTTGAAGGGGAAAAAGGAAAAGTGCGCACATCAAAAGAGCAGGCAGATTATTTAGCTGAATTATGCGAAAAATATCCCATCATTTCTATTGAGGACGGAATGGACGAAAACGACTGGGAAGGTTGGAAATATTTAACTGAGAAAATCGGTGACAAAGTTCAATTGGTCGGAGATGATTTATTTGTGACAAACGTGGAAAGACTTTCAAAAGGTATTTCAGAAAAAATAGCCAATTCAATTTTGATAAAAGTGAATCAAATTGGTACGTTGACTGAAACCATTGCAGCGGTAAATATGGCGCATAATGTAGGTTATACATCAGTAATGAGTCACCGAAGTGGGGAAACAGAAGACAATACGATTGCCGATTTGGCGGTAGCCTTAAATTGCGGTCAAATAAAAACTGGTTCCGCCTCAAGAAGTGATAGAATGGCGAAGTACAATCAGTTGCTTAGAATTGAAGAGCAACTGGGCGAAGTAGCTTATTTTCCAAAGGAAAATGCCTTCAAAATATAACTTTTTATAATTTATTTTTAAACCCCGCTTATGGCGGGGTTTTTTTATTTCCATAAATCCGTTAAACAGCCGATGATTTAAGGATTTTTTAACCTAAGATTACTTAGAAATGTTAAAAAAATAGCTTAAGATTTTGTAATTTAGCGTTTCTGAATAAATAAAAAACACACAATATTTTATGGCAAAGATGGCGACCCTCGAGATAGATGGTAAAAAATATGAGTTCCCCATTGTGGAAGGGACTGAAAATGAATTAGGAATAGATATAAAAAGTCTTCGTGGCGATACCAATGGGGTTGTTACTTTAGACCCAGGGTATAAAAATACAGGTTCTTGTGAGAGTGCCATAACTTTTCTTGATGGTGAAAAGGGAATCCTGCGCTATAGAGGGTATTCCATTGAAGAACTTGCTGAAAAAGCACGCTTTTTGGAAGTTTGCTACCTTCTTATTTTTGGGGAGTTGCCCACAGAGGAACAACTTGAAAAATTCCATAACGATATAAAAGCACAATCCCATGTTGATGAAGACGTGAAAAAAATATTGGATGGCTTTCCAAAATCTGCCCACCCTATGGGCGTGCTTTCATCATTAACTTCTGCTTTGGTTGCTTTCAATCCATCATCGGTAAATGTAGATAGTGAGGAAGATATGTATAAAGCCATAGTGAAGATATTGGCGAAATTCCCCGTACTAACTGCGTGGACTTACAGAAAACGTTTGGGCTTACCACTTGATTATGGTGATGACTCCTTGCGTTATGTAGACAATTTCGTTAAAATGATGTTCAAAAAGCCAAGTGGTGAATACACATCAAACCCAACTATAGTTGATGCTCTTAATAAATTATTGATATTGCATGCAGACCACGAACAAAATTGCTCCACTTCCACAGTACGTATTGTAGGATCATCGCACGCAGGACTTTTTGTTTCTATTTCTGCAGGAATTGCAGCACTTTGGGGGCCACTTCATGGAGGCGCCAACCAAGCAGTAATAGAAATGCTGGAAGCTATTAAGGAAGATGGTGGCGATACCAAGAAATTTATGGCAAAAGCAAAAGATAAGGACGATCCGTTCCGCCTTATGGGCTTTGGGCATAGGGTATACAAAAATTTTGATCCCCGTGCAAAAATCATCAAAAAGGCAGCTGACGATGTATTGGACAGCTTAGGAATTGAGGACCCGGTACTCGATATTGCCAAGGCTCTTGAAAAAGAAGCTCTGGAAGACCCATACTTTGTGGAAAGAAAATTATATCCTAACGTAGATTTTTATTCAGGAATAATTTATCGTGCATTGGGTATTCCGGTAGAGATGTTCACTCCTATGTTTGCCCTTGGGCGTCTTCCGGGCTGGATAGCTCAGTGGAGAGAAATGAGGCTACAAAAGGAGCCGATTGGCCGTCCAAGACAAATTTATGTGGGTGCTAACCTTCGTTCCTTTGTACCTATCGAAAAAAGATAAATACTTATTTTTAATACTTTTAAAAGCACTTCCGTATCGAGGTGCTTTTTCTATATTTGCTATATGATCAATTTAAATATTAACAACGAAACTTCAAGGCTGCGCGTAGTGGTGCTGGGCCGCGCAGACAGCAATGGTCCTGTGCCAAAGTTGGAAGATGCTTACGATCCCAAGTCGGCAGAGCATATTAAGGCGGGAACCTACCCTAAGGACGAAGATATGGTGAAGGAAATGGAGGCGGTGGCCGAAGTTTTCAAAAAATATGATGTGAAAGTGTATAGGCCACAATCCATTAAGGATTATAACCAGATATTTTCTCGTGATATTGCCTTTGTGATTGAGGATAAATTCATAATTGCAAACATTCTTGAGGACCGTTCTAAGGAAATTGAGGCCATAGAGCATGTAATAAACCAAATTGACCCTTCAAAAATTATTGAATTTCCCGAAAATGCCCACATTGAAGGTGGAGATGTTATGCCTTGGGGCGACTATATATTTGTGGGTGCCTATTATGGCGATGATTATCCCAGCTATATTACTGCACGTACTAATCTGAATGCTGTAAAACATCTTCAGAAATTGTTTCCGCATAAAAAAGTAAAATCCTTCAACCTAAGAAAAAGCAACACCGTGGCTGATGAAAATGCGCTACATTTGGATTGCTGTTTTCAACCTTTGGGTAAGGGAAAGGCCATTATACATAAAGAAGGTTTTTTGATTGAAGAGGAATATAATTGGCTTATTAATTTCTTCGGAAAGGATAACTGTTTCCACATAACCAAGCGGGAGATGTATGAAATGAACAGCAACATTTTCTCTATTTCACCGGAAGTTGTCATTTCAGAAAAAAACTTTACACGATTGAATACGTGGCTGCGTGAGCAAGGTTTTACTGTAGAAGAAGTTCCTTACGCTGAAATATCAAAACAGGAAGGTTTGTTGCGTTGCACTACCATGCCATTGGTGCGTGATTAACTCAAAACCTAATTATTAAGGATTTGCATTTTTGGATTGTAATAGTGTACAATTTGTAAGGGTTTGTAACTAATTGTTATTCGCGTTAAATAACGCTTCAAGGGCTTATTTAACAAAAAAACCTTACGCTCTTTCACAAAAAATTAGTAAACTTGGCGTTACAAAATTTTAACACTTTGAAAAGATTACACTCCCTACCTTTTTTATTGCTGTTTTTAACAGCTATTACTACACTTACCGCGCAGCAAAAAAACATAAGTCTTGAAGAAATTTGGGGCGGAGCGTTTAGAACGCAAGGTCTTGATGCCCTTCATTCCATGAACAATGGAAAAGAGTATGCTGTTTTAAATTATGACAGACAAAACAAAGCATCTACCGTTGATGTGTATGATTACAAAAGTGGTGAGAAAGTACGAACCTTATTGAACAGTGCAGATTTAAAAGGCATCAATTATGTAATTTCTTATGAGTTCAGCAAGGACGAGTCAAAGATTCTCTTTACTACTGAACTACAGCAAATTTATCGTCGTTCCTCCTTAGGAACCTATTACGTGTACGATATTGCTTCAAAACAGTTCGGTTTGGTTTCCACACATAAAATTCAAGAGCCTACTTTTAGCAATGATGGCAGTAAGGTAGCTTACGGATATCAAAACAATCTATATATAAAGGATTTGAAATCTGGAGAAACTAAACAGATTACCACAGACGGTAAAAAGAACAGTATTATAAATGGAATTACCGATTGGGTTTATGAGGAAGAATTCGCGTTTGTGCGGGCATTTGAATGGAGCAAGGACGGCGATAGGCTAGCTTACATTAAATTTGATGAAACCGAGGTGCCACAGTTCAATATGGATCTTTACGGCAACGAACTCTACCCTTCTGCAGACACCTTCAAATATCCAAAAGCTGGAGAGGCAAACTCCAAGGTTTCATTGCATTTATATGATCTTGCTAGCGAAAAAACTTCTGAAATAAACCTTTCAAAATACAATAGCTATTATATTCCACGATTACTTTGGACGCAAGACAACAACCTTTTGAGTGTGCAGCTCACCAATCGTCATCAAAATGAAATAGATTTGGTTTTTGTGGATGCTTCAAATAACACTTCAAAATTGATATTGGCTGAAAAGGATGACGCATACGTTGACGTTACCGATAACCTTACCTTTTTAAACAACAACAGTTTTTTCTGGACCAGTGAACGGGATGGTTGGAACCACATTTACCAATACGATAAAGATGGAAAGCTGCTAAATCAGGTAACTAAAGGGCCTTGGGAAGTGACCGCTTATTACGGTTTTGATCAAAATACGGGCCGTGTTTACTATCAAAGTACTGAGAATGGAAGCATCAATCGTGATGTGTACTCCATACTTCCTTCCGGCAAAAATAAAGTACGCTTAACACAACAAACAGGAACCAACGATGCTGATTTTAGCGCAGACTATACCTATTTCATAAATACTTTTTCCGATGCAACAACGCCTTATGTTTTTACACTTCGTGAGGCCAAGACTGGTAAGCTGCTTCGCGAAATAAAAAACAATAGCGATTTAAAAAATCGTCTGGCTTCTTATAAAATTTCACCTAAAGAGTATTCAACTATAAACATTAATGGTGAAGATTTGAATATGTATATGATAAAACCATTGGATTTTGATGAAAGCAAACAATACCCATTGTTTTTGTATCAATATTCAGGCCCTGGCTCACAGAATGTTTCCAATAGTTGGATGTCCTCTAACGATTATTGGCATGAAATGCTTGCCAATGAATATGGAATTATCATAGCCTGCGTGGACGGTCGCGGAACTGGCTTTAAAGGAAGAGATTTCAAAAAAATGACCCAAAAGGAATTGGGCAAATATGAAGTTGAAGACCAAACGGCTGTTGCCAAAAAATTGAGCGAGCTACCCTATATTGATGCTTCGCGCACAGGTATTTGGGGCTGGAGCTATGGTGGTTTTATGTCTTCAAATTGTCTTTTCCAAGCACCCGATACCTTTGAAATGGCAATTGCTGTTGCCCCAGTAACCAGTTGGAGATTTTATGACAGTATCTATACAGAGCGCTATATGCAAACCCCGCAGGAAAATGCTTCAGGCTACGATAATAACTCTCCCCTTTCACACGTAGATAAGCTGAAAGGAAAGTTCTTATTAGTACACGGAAGTGCCGATGACAACGTACACGTACAAAATACAATGCGTTTAATAGAAGCATTGGTGCAAGCCAATAAGCAGTTTGACTGGAGAATCTATCCAGATAAAAACCATGGAATTTATGGTGGAAATACCCGCTTGCATCTTTATACTTTAATGACCAATTATATCAAAAACAATTTATAAAAATCAACACTAACTAATAATTAATCTTATGTCAGAAGCACTTCAATATCAAAAGCAAAAAGAACTATTTGGACACCCAGTAGGTCTTTATATTTTGTTCTTTACCGAAATGTGGGAACGTTTCTCCTATTATGGAATGCGGGCCATTTTGGTACTTTATTTGGTTGCAGAGGCTACCAGTGATAATCCAGGATTAGGGTGGACAAATGCCGAAGCGCTTTCATTATACGGAACTTACACCATGCTTGTTTACGTTGCTTCCATTCCAGGAGGATGGATTGCCGATAAATTTATGGGCCAGAAGCAATCCGTACTTGTAGGTGGTATTCTTTTGGTGGCAGGGCATGGTATTCTTTCAATAGAAGAAATGTGGGCCTTTTACACTGGACTTGGATTGATTATAGCGGGTGTAGGTATGCTAAAGCCAAATATTTCAACTATGGTTGGTGGTCTGTATAAAACAGGTGACATTAGAAGGGATAAGGGTTTTACAATCTTTTATATTGGTATTAATATAGGTGCTTTCTTATCCAGTTTAATTGTAGGATATGTTGGGGAAGTTTATGGATGGCACTACGGTTTTGGTCTAGCGGCGATAGGTATGGCCTTAGGACTTATTCAATATTTGGTAGGGCAGAAGCATTTGAAGTACGTAGGTAACAACACCAACAAATCTATCGATCCCGAAGAAAAAGCAGCTATGAAGAGACCGCTTTCTAAAGTTGAAAAAGATAGAATGATAGTTCTTTTCATTTCTTTTATATTGGTTATAGTATTTTGGGGAGCTTTTGAACAAGCGGGAGGTTTGATGAATATTTACGCTTCTGAAAAAACTGATCGTATGTTAATGGGTTGGGAAGTGCCAGCATCTTGGTTTCAGTCCCTTAACGCCATGTTTATAATTATTTTGGGAACTTCCGTAGCTGCCTATTGGGCGCATAGAAAATTGAAAGGAAAAGTTTCCACCTCACTTTTTAAAATGTGTATTGGTTTGATAATAATGGGGACGGGTTTTTTCTTCATGACCGCTGCAGCCGCACAGTTTAACAGTGATGGCGCATCAGCTATGTACTGGTTAGTATTGGCTTATCTTTTCCATACCGTGGGAGAATTATGTTTATCGCCAGTTGCGCTTTCTTATATTACAAAATTAGCTCCATTGAAATATGCTTCCTTGATGATGGGAGTATATTTTGCGATGACTGGTTTTGGAAATAAGGTTGCTGGACTTTTGGGAGAATCTGCTTCTGATTTAGGTGAATACACTGTGTTTACGGGAATTGCGGTATTCTGTGTTGCCTTTGGATTATTAGTTTTATTAATAAGAAAGAAACTTGAAAAACTTACGCACGGCGCTGAGGATAATGAGCGTGAACTTCACGACAACGAGCCTTTTGAACTTGCAGATCCAGAAATCAACAAGACAAACTAATTTTTCAGCAACATAACCAAAACATTTACCGATGAACACCGATATAGAAAATCTGTTTAAAGACAAAGTTTTAGGGCATCCCGCAGGATTGTTTATACTCTTTTTTACTGAAATGTGGGAGCGTTTTTCCTTTTATGGAATGCGAATCCTTTTGGTGCTGTTCCTTACAGCTCCAATTTTAAGCGACAACCCGGGCTGGGAATGGCCGCGTGAGCATGCGCTTGCACTGATAGGTACCTATGCATCACTTTTGTATCTAACGCCTATTATTGGTGGCTGGATTGCAGATAAGATTACAGGTTACCGAATGGCAGTGGTTTTGGGTTGCATTATTATGACCCTGGGCCACGCTTCTATGGCGCTGGAAACTACTGCTTCCTTTTACTTGGGTCTTGCACTTTTAGTTATCGGGACAGGTTTTTTTAAGCCGAATATTACTTCCATCATTTCTGAAATGTATAAAGGCAAGGAGTCTAAAAAAGACGGTGCTTATACAATCTTCTATATGGGTGTAAATGCCGGAGCTTTCTTTGGAATGATGCTGTGCGGTTATTTAGCTGAAAATTATGGCTGGTCTTGGGGCTTTGGACTTGCGGGTATTTTTATGTTTTTAGGGATGCTACAGTTCCTTTTGGCGAAAAATCTATTCGGAAGTGTAGGCGCCAAACCTACCAAAATTCACGAAGTTGAAATTCCACAGAATATAAACGAAGAAAGACCTGAATTGCGAAATGACCAAGCAGAAGAGGCACCTATCAAGTTAAACCCATTCACGATGTTTGACAAAATCTTGGTAGTTCTTTCATCTGTGGGTGGTTTGCTCTATCTTTTTAATGACCCTTTGGAGAAGATTGGAGGTACATCCTTAGTTCCTTTTGAAGTAGGCGGGTTGAGCGGAACCAATTTTGTAGTTTTAACAGCATTGTTTTTATTTTTAATATTATTGATTACCCGTATTGTAAGATACTTGCCTGTAGTTCGCGATAGAATTATCGCGGTTTCCATATTTGGTCTTTTAACCGTTTTCTTCTTTTCATTCTTCGAGCAATCGTTAGGGTCCATGACCCTTTTCGCAAGAGATTATACCGATAGAACATTGGTAGGCGATTCAGCTATGATATTTAAAATCGTGGATGCACTTTTAACTACTGTTCCTTTAATAATAATTACTTGGGTAATCTATTTGCTATTTAAGAAAACATTCACCAGAATTGGCGCTTCAAACATAGTACTGGCAATTGCTTTTATTGGGGTTTGGGGATTGGTGCTTTACCGTTTATACGATAAGTTTTCACAAGAGGGCAACGAAGTGGATGCTACTTGGTTTGGTATTTTAAACTCCTTTTTCATTATTACCCTCGCACCACTTTTTTCCAGATGGTGGGAGAGCAAATACAATCCAAGTGCAGGTATGAAATACGGTATTGGTTTGATATTACTGGGTCTAGGATTTGCGGTACTTTCTTACGGCGCGTCAGATATTCCTTCAGGGGCAATGACAGCTTCTGTGAGTATGATATTTCTAATTTTGGCTTATTTGCTGCACACTATGGGAGAACTATGTATTTCACCAGTAGGACTTTCATATTTAAGTAAACTTGTTCCGGCAAGAATGATTGGGTTTATGTTCGGGGTGTGGTACCTTGCCATTGCCGTAGGCCAAAAGGCTGCAAATACAATGGGCGGGATGATTGATAAGATTTCTGCGGAGTATTCCTTAGGAACCTTCTTTTTAATTTTTGCATTAATACCAATTGGCGTAGGAGTTATTGCGATGATTCTTAACCCAATTCTAAAAAAATTAATGCACGGCATTCGTTAAAACACAATACTTTATAATATAAAAGCGTTCCTTTTTATGGAACGCTTTTTGTTTCAAATATTTAAAATCACTAAAGCATTTATAATGAAATATTTATTACTTTTTTTTCTTATTGTTTCCGCAGCTACGGTCCATTCACAGGATAAAATCAATTGGATGACCATGAACGAAGCGCTTGCTGCGCAAAAGAAAGAACCCAAAAAGATTTTTATGGACGTTTATACCACGTGGTGTGGTCCCTGCAAGATGCTCGATAAAAATACTTTCAGTGATGCGGACGTAATTGAGTATTTGAACAAAAACTACTATGCGGTTAAATTTAACGCAGAAGGGACTGAAGAGGTAACTTTTAATGACTTTACCTATACAAATCCTAATTATGATCCCGCCAGAAAAGGTAGAAATTCACAACACTTATTTGCGCACGCATTAAAGGTTAACGCCTATCCAAGTGTTGTTTTTTTTACGGAAGAAGGCAAGTTAATCCAAGCGGTGCCCGGTTACAGAACGCCTCCCCAACTTGAGATTTTCCTAAAAATGATACATACGGACGATTATCTAAAAATAACAACTACCGAAGCTTGGGAAGCGTATCAGAAGAATTTTAAACCCACATTTTAGTATAGCCACTTCGGTTTCATATTCGGGCTATTCTATTGGGAAAGCTCCTTGTTTTGCAGTATGGCGGAACGGGAGCTTTTTTAGTTTGCAGGTTTTTTCCCAGCGTTTTACATAGGATGAATAGTTACTGCCATCGGCAATAATCTTTAGAGGCTGTAAACTATCGATTAGTCGGTTGAGGTTTATTTTTGGACTGCTAATGAGCAGAATTGTATGCACATTCGTTGCGTTGGGAAAGACCCCCAAACTATCTAAAACGAGAACATTTCTATTATTATAATTAAATAATCTCGGAATTCTTTTTTCCGAATAGGAATTAGTATTTACTGCAATTTTATACGACTTAAGAGGGTATGTTTCAGAAGTATTTGAAATACTATCACTTTTAAAAACCGTAAGGTGCTTTCCGTTTTTATAAGCGATTAATGTCTGTTTACTCTTTTGAAATATCACCAATTGATTTCCAGAATAGCTGAATTCATCATAAATGTAGATTGAAATTAATACTGAAATTGCCAATAAGGAAATTACCAGCCTATGATAGTTCATCTTTTTAAGAAGTAGTGCAATGGCAATAATTAGTAAATAGGTTCCCAAGACTTTTAATACAGAAAAATGGATTTCCTTAAAGAGGAATTCGTCTTGGACTGCTACCCAATGAATAAACCTATTAAGACCTTCAATCAAAAAATTATAGCTGTCTGCCAACCAATTTGGCAAGCTGTCAAAACTCGCCAAAAGAACAATTAATATTCCTCCACACATCAAAATGGTTAAAAATGGAAGTACAACAATATTGGTGAGCAAAAATAATCCTGGAAATTGATGGAAATAGTATAAACTTATCGGTAAAACCCCAATTTGTGCACAAATAGTAACGGAAACGATTCCCCAAGTTTTCCGCACAATCCAATATTGTGAATAGCCTACTTTATAAAAAAGCGGTTGTAGCCAAACGATAAAGAAAACTGCAAGATAGCTAAGTTGAAAACCAACCTGAAACAACCAAAGTGGATTGATGATTAATAGTGTGAAAAATGAAAGGAATAAGGTGTTTACGGAATTTGTCTCTCGGTCAAAAAGTTTGGCAATTGCAAAGAAGCTGAACATTGTTACCGCCCGCGAAACTGAAGGAGATAATCCCGATAACAGGGCAAAACCCCATAAGAGAGTAACAATTAATACAGCTTGAAAGTATACACCATATTTCCATCTTAAAAAGGGTTTAAAAAGAAATGCTAGAATAATATATAAAATTCCTATGTGTAGCCCAGAAACAGCTAGAATATGCACGGCTCCTGCAGCGGCATATTCATTGTACAGGTTTTTGTCAATATCTTTCTTTTCGCCCAAGACAAGTGCTTGTATAATTGCGCGTTCATCAGTTGTTAGGTTGGTGTTTTGAAGTTTTGTAATTATATGCGCGCGTATGTTTTGCGCAATACCCATCAAAGTTTTGGAAGCTGTTTGTGTTTTTAGAATAGCTGAGGATGAAAGTCGTAGCTGTCCATAAACCCCTAGTGATTTCATATATTTTGAGTAATCAAATTGGTACGGGTTCAGTGGTTTTTGAATTTCGGCAATTGGGGCATATACAAGTAATATTTCATCGGGCGAAAAAGATTGTTTTATAGATTTTTTTGAAATATTCAGTAAGATTTTTCCTGCTGCGGGATTGTTGTTTATTGCGGTTATCGTTGCAAAATACTTTAGATAAAAGTTGTCGGGTTTTAAGCTCTGGTTTATTTTCAACTGTACTAAATCGGCTTTGTTTTCTGAAATAAAGTGCGAATAATGGTTTGGCTGAAATTGTGGTTGCTGTATTTGATATGCAAAATAACCGATACTAAAAAAGCAGCAATATGTAGCTATGCCGAAATAAACCTGCTGAACCAGTTGTTTCCGTGACCAAAACCATAATACGGCAACTATTGCTAGGATTATGAAAAGATAAGAGAGAAAAAAAGAATTAGAGGGGAGGTAATGTGCTGCGAGAATCCCCAGCACAAGAAAAGCCGAAAACTTTACTATCGCAAAGTTGATGAATTTCATGCCCCAAAAATTTAAGTTTTTTACTTAAAATTTATTGGGGAGAATGAATTTAAAATTAAAAAATAAATTCTTGAAAACCAAAGTTGCAGCGAGCGAAAATTAAATAACCCTTCTTACTTCTACAAAAGCCTTTTTCCAATAATCTTCATCTAGCGATGAAATTATAACCCCGGCACGAGTTGTGGAATGGATAAACTTTACTTCGCCGTGTTTTGCCTCAACTACCAAACCTACGTGGTTTATGGTGTTTCTGCTGCTGGTTTTAAAGAAAACGAGATCGCCTTCCTCGATATCCTTAAAAGAAATAAGTATCCCCTTTTTAGCCATATCTCGCGATATGCGCGGCAGTGTTATGTTTTCCTTTTGGAAGGCAGTATATACCAAGCCGGAACAGTCCATCCCGGCATCTGTAGTGCCGCCAAATTTATAACGGGTACCCTGAAAGGTTTTGGCGTAGTTTATAATTCCCTTCTTAATTTCTTTTGGAGATTCTTCAGAGGCTTCCGAAGTGTTTTCATCATCTCTTTTTGCGACAATTTTATTGTTTCTGTGCGGACTTACCTTTCGAGTATTTTTCGTTTTTGTTTCGTTTTTTCCTATAATAGCCTCGGGAATCTTGCCAGTGTTTTTGGTGCTTCCGCAGGATATGAGGAATAAAGCAAAAAAAGAAAGAAAAAGTAGTTTACGCATCGATTGGGAATAGTAATGAATGCTTAAAAATATAAAAATTAATTCAATTTCTTTTTACGGCGGAATAAATAAGTTTGGCTGTACTTTCGCTTGCGCCCCTTCCGCCAAGCGCTTTTTCAAGATCGTAATAATCCAAAAACATAGCAGCACGGTTGTAAGGATCCAGAATTTTGGTCAGTTCTTCCTTCAGTCTTTTTTTGTTGAAGTCGGTTTGTATAAGTTCGGTAACAGCCGTTTTATTGAGGATTAAATTTACTAGGGAAATATAATCCAACTTAATGACCCGTTTGGCAATTTCATAACTAATTTTACTGCCTTTATAGCAAACCACTTGTGGTACTTTGAAAAGAGCGGTTTCTAAAGTAGCGGTGCCAGAAGTAACCAAGGCAGCTTCGGAAATACTTAAAAGATCGTAGGTTTTATTTGCTACAAAATGCACGTTTTTAGTACTGAGAAAACTTTCGTAAAATGATTTTTCCTGACTTGGCGCACCGGCAATAACAAATTGATAATCTTTAAAATCTTTCGCTACCGAAATCATTATTTCCAGCATTTTCTTTATTTCCTGTTTTCTGCTCCCGGGAAGCAATGCTACCACTGGTCGATCATCCAAACCGTTTTCTTTTTTAAAGGTTTCGGGGTCAACTTGGGGTCTGTTGTAAATGGCGTCAATTAGTGGGTGACCCACAAAATGAACCGGAAATTCGTGTTTTTTTTCATAAAAATCCTTTTCAAAGGGAAGGATAACATACATCTCATCTACATCGCGTTTTATGTCTTTTATGCGACCTTCCTTCCAAGCCCAGATTTGTGGGGAAATATAGTAATGCGTTTTATACCCCTTCTTTCGAGCCCATTTCATAATACGGAAATTAAAGCCCGGGTAGTCTATAAAAATTATCACATCTGGGTTAAAGTGTTCAATATCCTCTTTACAGAATTTGATGTTTTTAAAAATAGTTCGCAGGTTCATCACTACTTCTGCAAAACCCATAAAGGCAAGTTCCCGATAATGTTTTACTTCGGTGCCGCCAACCTCACGCATTAAATCGCCGCCCCAAAAGCGAAAATCCGCCTCGGGATCTTCCTTTTTCAAGGCTTTCATTAAATTGGCTCCGTGTAAATCTCCGGAAGCTTCGCCTGCTATGAGGTAATATTTCATTTAATTGTTTTCTGGTTTCATCTTCGACAAGCTGAGGGTGGCAAACTCGTCTTTACTCTTTATTCACTTTTCTTTATTCTATTTTAATACATTCTGTATCAATATATCAAAAAATTGGGTGAGCGTCATTCCCGCCTCGCGGGCTTGTTTGGGCACAATGCTTTCGGTTGAAAGGCCTGGATTGGTATTTATTTCCAGAAAATATGGTTTTCCTTTTTGAATGATGAACTCACTGCGGGTAATGCCTTTCATATTTAATAACTTATAAATACGCACGGCTTCTTTTTGAACCATTTCGGTTTCTTCTTCAGAAATTCTGGCAGGGGTTATTTCTTGGGATTTACCGAGATATTTCGCTTCATAATCAAAGAATTCATTCTCAGAAACAATTTCAGTTACCGGAAGTGCAATTATCTCCTCGCCATTGTTATAAACCCCAACAGAAACTTCGGTACCAACCAAGGCGGTCTCAATTATTATTTCAGAATCTTCTGTAAATGCTTTTTCTATTGCGGGCATCATTCCGTCCATTTCATTCACTTTGCTGATGCCGAAACTGGAGCCAGAGCGATTTGGTTTCACGAAACAGGGCAGCCCAGTTTTCCTTACTATTTCCTCAACATTGATTTCCCCTCCTTCGTTTATGTAATAGGAATTGGCGGCGCGGATGCCAAAATTTTTCAATACCGAAAGACAGTCGCGTTTGTTGAAGCTGAGTGCGGCAGAATAATAATCAGTGCTGGTGTGCGGAATTTTCAGTAATTCCCAATACGCTTGCAGATAACCATCTTCACCGGGCGTGCCGTGTATTGTGTTAAAAATAGCATCGGGCCTGATGGTTTCCGTGCCATTGTCAAAACTGAAATCGGCTTTGTTTATGGGATGTTTGCAACCGTTTTTTGCTACAAAGTACCAGCCTTCTTCCAAAATATGGACTGGATAAACCTCATACTTATTTTTATCAAGGGCATTGCATACCACGCCGCCACTGTTTATCGAAATCTCGAACTCGCTGGAATAGCCGCCCATAGCAACGGCAATATGTTTTTTACCCATAACAAATGATTAAAACCTGCGTTAAATATCTGGTAAAACAAAAATATCACTTATCCATAGAAAGATACTAACTTTGGGTTTTATATTTTTGCGCATTAACAAACAAACATATGACTTTTCTCCAGTTCGTATTTTCCAAGGCATTTTTAAAGCAATTGTTGTTGGCTATTGTAGCCTTGCTCGTTTTAGTATTTTTGATACTATGGTGGCTGCGAATCAGTACCAACCATAATGAAAAGATTGAAGTGCCCAATCTGGCCAAGATGTCATTGGACAAAGTAAAGGAGAAGTTGGATGAGATGGACCTACGGTATGAAATTTTGGATTCGGCGAACTACAATCCCGATTATCCAAAGTATTCCGTGATAGAGCAGATTCCAAAACCGGGAAAGTTTGTGAAGGAAGACCGAAAGTTGTATTTAACGCTGAACCCTTCTGGCTACCGAAAAATTGAAGTGCCTAATATATTGGGGCGAACTCGCCGACAAGCTGAACCTACGCTACTGGCCATGGGTTTCAAAATAGGAAAAATAAGTTACCGTCCACATATTAGCGATAATGTTTTGGAAATGCGCTATAAAGGTGAAAAGTTAAGCCCAGGCACGCCGCTTCAGAAAACATCGATAATTGATTTAATTGTGGGAGATGAATCTTTAAATAGAATCCAATCGGAAGATGATGCTACCGAAGAAGATACAGAGGCGCCAATAAATAATGAAGAAGAGAACAATGGCGAATTTTAACGAAGAAGAAATTGAAGATACCGACGGCAGTGATGATCTTTATGAGCATTACCGCTTTACTGCAGACAAAGGGCAGCGGCCCCTGCGGGTTGATAAATACCTGATGAACCTGATTGAAAAAGCTACGCGTAATAAAATACAGAAGGCAGCAACCGCTGGGAACATATACGTAAACGGCGTTCCCGTAAAATCAAATTATAAAGTAAAAGGAAATGATGTGGTTACGGTGCTTTTTGAGCATCCACCGTATGAGTTTCTTTTGGTGCCCGAAAATATTCCCTTGGATATTGTATATGAAGATGATGCCGTACTTGTGGTAAACAAACCCGCGGGAATGGTTGTACATCCAGGACATGGGAATTACAGTGGTACACTTATAAATGCGTTAACGTATCATTTCGAAAACCTTCCCAATAATTCGAGTAACAGACCTGGTTTGGTCCATAGAATAGATAAAGACACCAGTGGCTTGTTGGTGATTGCAAAAACGGAGGAAGCAATGACGCACCTTGCCAAACAGTTTTTTGACAAAAGCACCGAGCGCGAATATGTTGCCCTTGTGTGGGGGAATGTGGAAGAAGAGGAAGGTACCATTGAAGGAAATATCGGCCGCCATCCCAAAAACCGCTTACAAAACACCGTTTACGAAAACGATGAAGAGGAAAAGGGCAAACCCGCGGTTACCCATTATAAAGTATTGGAGCGTTTGGGTTATGTGACCCTTGTTTCTTGTAAGTTGGAAACTGGACGTACGCACCAAATTAGGGTGCATATGAAATATATAGGCCACACATTATTTAACGATGAGCGTTACGGTGGTGAAAAGATTTTAAAAGGAACTACTTTTAGCAAATACAAACAGTTCGTTGAAAACTGTTTTAAAGTGCTGCCACGTCAGGCATTGCACGCCAGAACTTTAGGTTTTGTACATCCAACTACGGGAGCGTTTATGCGCTTTGAAAGCCCCATTCCCGAAGATATGGAGGCGTGTTTGGATAAGTGGCGAAATTACTCACAACATGTAATTGAATAAATTGATTGTCTGGTAGAACAGAGTTTTGAATCTCTTGACTACACTCCAGACGGGCCTGTGCTCGACCAGACAACCAATTTTTTTATTTTATTCTTTTATCCACTTCGCAGTAAACGTTTTCTTTCCATCAGAAATGGAAACAAAGTACAATCCGTTATTTAAATGCTTTAAATTGTAACTATTTGTAGTTTGCAGATTGCCTTCTTCAGAAAAGACCACTTTTCCGTCCACACTGTAAATTTTCAAGTTAGCGTTTACAAGAGTCTGTGCTAGCTTAAAACTCAGTACACCCTCAGAAGGGTTTGGAAAAACACTTATTACTGAGTTAGTCTTAATGTCAGTAACGCCTACGATTTCTTCTATTTCAACAAAACCTTCTCGGGTATTATTGCCTTTGTAGCCGTTACGTTTAATACCGTCTGGGTTGTAGGGAACGTTAAGGTTATAAACGCTAACAAAAGTGGAATCAACACCGGTTCCGAAAGTTAGGGTGTAGCTATTCGCTGTAAGATCTAGCATACCATCGTTATCCACATCGCCCAATACTGCGCCATTTAGAAATGTAAAGCCACGGGGGCGCAGGGGGAAACCATCAATTTCGCCACTGCCATCCATATTGTAAGCGTGGATGTAACCATAGCCGTCAGCATCGGTTATAACACTCGGGAATACAACATCTAAAGCACCATCATTATTAACATCTGCGAGGGAGATAACCCCTTCGGTACCGCCGTATTTTTCTATTGGGAAATTAGGAAGGTTTAATCCATCTGGGTCTAAACCATAAACAACGGGAAGTTCTTCACCTTGGGTTCCACTTGTATTACGGTCTGACATAAAGATATCAAAGATACCGTCATTATCTACATCCCAAACAGTGGAGGGGGAGTAGGTCCACTCGCTGGTAGCAATAGGCCAACCTGCTTTGTAAGTGCCGTCGTGCTCCATAACGTAAAAGCCAGGAGCATCGCCGTGGTTACTACCTATAATTTCAAGGTCGTCATCATTATCTAAATCTGCAAGCATGGGGGATTGATATGAATATTTAACATTCGGGTCTACAACCGGAAAACCGGGGAATACCTGTCCTTGATTATCGAAAATATACATTCCTGCGGAAGAGGCTGCTATTACCACATCCATACTGCCATCGTTGTCAACATCGGCGATAGAAGGGGTAAATGCAGGGGTAGCTGCTACCTCTACGGGCCAATTGGCATTAATTGGAGTACCGTCCATTTTAATGGCATGCACAAAGCCTTGTGCACTCCCTACGCGTTCACCGGTAATAATATCTAACATTCCATCTCCGTCCACGTCAGCAATTGCTGGGGCGTTAATCATCCAGTGGTCATCAAAGTTTAAAGGCCAACCCGGTAAGTCTGCCCCTGTGGGATCAAGAAGATAAACACGACCCGCATTGGGAACACCTCCAGTATTTAGTACAATCTCCAGAGTGCCGTCATTGTTTAAATCTGCAACCGAAGGGGGAAGAAGAATGGTGCCGCTAACGGGTTTTTCGAAAAGAACAGTGCCGTCTCCTTCAAGGGCATAAAGGGTGTTCCAGATACCGTAGAGTATTTCATCTACACCATCATTGTCAATATCAGCCAGGGTGATGCCACGGCTATTTTTAAAGTTGGGATGTGCTGGTTCGCCATAACGCCAGAGTTGGTCAAATACTTGAGTTTGTTCTGGGCTGTTGTAGTTTTCAGGGAGGGTTATTGTTTCTACGGAAATGGTGCCGTCTTCGTTTAAGGATGCTTTTTTGCCTTGTTGCTGGGCGGTGGAGCCTATGGCTAAAGCAAGTGCAGATAGGAGAGTAATTGTTTTTTTCATCAGTATTTTTTTAAGGTTAATTTTTATAAAGTTAGTGATATATGTTGGGTTATCAAGTGAGATGTTTGCGTTGTCTTCTGGTTTGGGTCGAAAAAAAATAGTTTTTGGGAAAATAAAGTTGAGTGAGAGCGGTGGGGAAATAGATGGAGGGTTATGGGAAACTAGAAGGAATCTAGAAGAAAACTAGAAGGTAATACGGCATAATATCAACATATAGTCAATATAGTGTCCACATATAGTCCACATACATATTTGGAGAATTGGAGAAAAAAAATTACATTTCACATGTTTAAAATGAATGTGAAATTCTTAAAACCAATAAGTTATGGCTTCAGATAATGGGTTTCCACCTATAATAGGAACGTATAACGGGATTAACTACTATATGCGTAACGGCAAGCAGTGCCAACGCAAAGCGGGAGGTGGATTTACTACCGAAAGTATTAAAAATAACCCAAAAATGCAAGGGATTCGAGACAGGAATAAAGAAATGGCCCTTTGTAGCAAATTCACCATGAACTTTAAGGAGGCGATGTCACCTTTTTTAAAAGAGATACATGATGGAACCTTGCACCAGCGGTTGATGAAACTTTTCATGAAAATTAGAACCTTAGATGAAACGCCAGAGGGAAAACGGACTGCAGGGGGTGGGCTTAAAAGTAACTCGGGGAAAAAACTTTTGAAGGAATTTAAATTTACAATGGGACCGGATGGGCTGAATATACTTGGGCCAGTGGTAACTTTTGATACTCAAACAGGAACATTGAATGCTGTTTCCTTCGACCCGACCCGATTAAAGTTTCCAAAGGGGAGCAGTCATTTTTTTCTAGATTATGGAGTCTTGGAGTACGATATAAAGAAAAGTGCTTTCCTATTTATTCTTAATGAAGGGACTTTGATAGTGGAAAAAGGAGACGAAGCTCGGGAGTTGGTGCTGGAAGTGCCCAAAAAACCCAAGAAAGGGAGTGTAGTGTTTGGGGTTGTGAAGGTACACTTTTATCAGAAGTTGCCAGATCGATTTTATAAGTCGTTTGCTAAAGGAGCTGTTGGGATTGGGGTTGTTTAGTTCTTGGTTATCGGTTCTGTGTTATACCCACCCCGTCTGCTTCGCAGCCCCCCCTCCCTTTCAGGGCGTGGAATATTTTTTTAAAATAAGATTTTTTTATTTTTTGGATATATATATATATATATAT
>PAZL01000040.1 GCA_002715485.1 Aequorivita sp.
CTTTTCAATTTCGCTATCGCCTTCGGGATAAAAGGAGGTAACTTTCGCCTGCTTAAAACCAATTCCTTTCTTTTTATACAAAGGCGCAAGAGGAAAAAGTATTTCTTTGGATTTCATTCTACCAATCCCCACCCAGATGTTTGAGGGAATCCACTGATAGTTGCTATTGGGCGAAACCACAACTACTTCGTGGGTTTTGTCCAGTTTTCTGCGAAGGTGCGATGCGGCAACATGCCCTGAAATTCCAGCTCCTAATATTACAATTTTTGACATTTTTCGAAGTTTTAAGCGTCTAAATTACATCACCAAACACAACCTTAAAATGATTTTAATCATATTAAGGTGAGGTAATTAGACCCTTCAAAATTGTGATAATTTATAGTGTAGTACAGTATCTTTTGTTACACAGCAGAAAAAACTTCTCCATTAAAGCTTTTTATCAAGTCCGTTTCTTATAATCTTGACAGCAATCAAACCGATAACAGCGCCTAATAGTGATACCGCCATATTAATTGCAAACAAAACAACATCTACGTCTCCAGATTCCATTATTGAAATAGGATCAAAACCAAGCCTTCCAAATATTTTAATAAAGAAAATACTGCCGAAAATTCCCGCGATAGTGTTTGCTGTAAATCCCATTGTAAAGTTTTTCTTAACGGCTCCAAATACATTAGCCCCAATAATGCCGATAAAAATGCTGATAATTGCAATGAGTGTATCTGTCATAATAAATGTATTTCAGAACACTGTTAATGTTCCCCATAGCCCACATCGTCCATCTTCCCTTTAAAAATACGGTACTGAACAAACATATAAACAGCCACTAGAATGGCAGCAATTACAAACCAATATACACCAACTGACAATCCATATTCATGCGCAGCAACATTATAAAGCGTTAAGGAAGGATTTACATCATTGGTTGAAGGCAATACTTTTGGGAATATTGAGGCCACGGTAGTGGTTAATCCGCCAAATAGAAACAAGGAAGAAAACAAAAAACCCACGCCATCCTTCTTGAAGGATTTCACTTTAAACAAACCGAAAAGTCCCGTGAAAGCAATGAGTGGGAAAATCCAAAGCCATGGGCGTTCTATAAAGTTATGAAATGGTTTTGGTTCAATGATATGCCAGCTAAATAAAGAAATTATTACCAAAGCCAACATCACAAAGTTTAAATTAAAGATTACTTTTTTTAGCTTTTGATTTAAATCGGAATTGGTTTTGAAGATAATCCAATTTGCTCCGTGAATGGTTAATGCCACTACCCCTACCACCCCCAATAGCAACGTAAACCAATCAATGATACCCAAATGTTCTGCATGGGGGCTAAAGGATGAATTCCAAAGTGGTAAAAAGAAATAATGGGGTTCGTGTTCAGAAACACCATCGGTTACCATTCCTAAATTCACGCCCCTAACTACATTTCCCAAAGCAATTCCAAAAAAAAGAGCTAATAGCAAACTTGCAATTCCAAAAGCTCTATCCCATATAGTTTCCCACATTTTGTTATGGATCTGCCCACGTAGTTCCAGACCAATTGCCCTAAAAATGAGGAGCCATAAAATCATAATCAACGGTAAGTAAAAGCCACTAAATGATGATGCGTATAAAGTGGGAAAAGCAAAAAACAACACGCCTCCAGCAGCAATAAGCCAAACTTCGTTGGCATCCCAGAATGGGCCAATTGCGCTTGTTATAGCTTTTTTATCCTTTTCGGTTTTGGCAAAAAACAAATGGATGATGCCTGCACCAAAATCATAACCATCCAAAATAACATAGATGGTCAACATTGTCATTAAAACGATATACCAGAATAATTCCATAGTTAGATTTGTTTTGTGGTTTCAGGCCCTTTATTGATGATTTTTCCTGCTAGCATTAAGAATAGCAGCCCCAATAACAAATAAAGACCAATAAAACCAAGCAAGGTAAATAATGTATTTCCCGATGAAACTGTTGGCGAAATGCCATCGGCAGTCCGCAAGAGGTTATAAACCAACCAAGGTTGCCTACCCAATTCTGCGGTGTACCAACCTGTAGTGTTCGCTATATATGGAAATGGCAACATAAACATCAGAGACCATAAAATCCATTTGGTTTTATAGAGTTTCTTTCGGAACAATTGAATGCTTGCAATAAGCATTAGACCAATAAAAATTGTTCCCAAGCCAACCATAATATGATATGAATAATACAATCCAGGAATATTAGTGGGGTGTACACTTTCATCAAATTCATTCAAACCCTTAATTTGGGCATCCCATCTTTGATAGGTTAAAAAGCTCAACACGTTTGGAACTGCTATTTTGTTATCTAGTTTTTTATTTTCCGTATCTGGCTGCCCAATTAAAATAATTTCAGAACCTTTATCTTCTGTTTCAAAGATACCTTCCATAGCGGCAAAGGTTACGGGTTGATGTTCTACAACATTCTTAGCGGTCCAATCTCCTGTGGGAAAAGCTACCAAAATGCTAGAAATCAAGCCAAAAATCACTCCTGTTTTTACGAAAAGTTTTCCGAATTCACTATGTTTATTGCTTAACAGATAGAATGCGCCTATGGCTGCCACTACAAAAGATGCTGTAATAACTGAAGCCAATTGATTGTGTAAATAGGAAGGCAGCAACCAAGGGTTGGAAAACAGAGCCCCAAAATTATTAAGCACAAATTTTCCATTCTCTAAAATTTCATAACCTACCGGATGTTGCATCCAAGAATGGGTAGCTATAATTAAGTAACCACTAGCCCAAGACCCTAAAAACACCAGAAATCCCGTTAGGAAATGGAGTTTTTGACCCATTAATTTTTCTCCAAAAAGGAACAGTCCCAAAAACGAAGATTCAAGGAAAAAGGAAAACATCCCCTCCATTGCGAGGGTCTGCCCTATAATACCCCCTGTAAGCTCTGAAAACTTTGCCCAATTGGTTCCAAATTGAAATTCCATTGGAATTCCGGTAACAACACCCATTGCAAAATTAAGCGCGAAAATCTTCATCCAAAATTTCGCGGCATCGTTGTATTTATCAATTTTGGTTCTTAGGAATTTCCATTTAAAATAGACAATCATTAAAGACAGTCCCATGGTCAATTGTGGAAATAAATAGTGGAAAGTGATAGTAAATGCGAATTGCATTCTATCATAAAAGAGCATATCTTCCATACTTCAGAAAATTGATGGTAAAATTCTAAACAAAGATAAAAGATGCAGCTACTTTATAATGCAACTTTTGTTACAGTTTGTAAAATATGCTGCTCCTTTTTTTACTTTTAACCTAATAATCCATATTTTGAAATTCAGAATATAGCAATCCTCATAGAATCATGATTATCCACGACTTCAGCAAAGAAAATTCCGTTCTCAACCAATTTGTTTTGGAAATGCGCGATGTTTCCATTCAAAAGGATTCCATGCGCTTTCGCAAAAATATTGAGCGTATTGGGGAGATTCTCAGTTATGAAATGAGTAAAACATTGCACTACAAAACTGAAGTGGTTAAAACGCCGTTGGGAGAAAAGGAAATTAAAGTACCCGAAACCGACGTGGTTGTTTGTTCTATTTTACGGGCGGCACTGCCCCTCCATACGGGTGTTATAAGTTTTTTCGACAAAGCCGAAAACGCTTATATTTCAGCATATCGACACCACGCCGATGGCGGTGATGATTTTGAAGTAATCGTAAATTATCTGGCATCTCCCTCTATTGAAGGAAAAACATTACTGCTAACCGACCCGATGCTAGCAACCGGGAGAACTCTGGAAAACGTACTCAAAGCATTTAAAAATCACGGAACGCCAAAACAAATTCATATTCTCTCCATCATAGGTGCAAAACCCGGCATTGAATATATTAAAGATATCTTTCCCCAAAACACACACCTTTGGATAGCTGCCGTAGATGAAAAGTTAAACAGCCGCGGCTATATTCTTCCCGGATTGGGCGATGCTGGCGATTTGGCCTTTGGTGAAAAACTGTGATTATTTAAAACCCTCTACATCATCACTTAAATCAAACACATTCTTTTTATTTAGCTCCTTTTCAAGAATACTGGCGCCAGCGGCACTGCGGTAACCACCTGCACAATGCACTACGATGGGTTTGTCGGTAGGAATCTCCTCCGCTTTTTCACGCAATTGGTGTAGCGGAATGGCTATGGCTTTGTCAAAGAATTTTCCTTCGGAAACCTCACTCTCATTGCGGATATCAACGATTGTATACTTTTCTGTATTCTCTTTGAAATCTTCCAAGTTGAAAGTAGCCGATTTTTCAAAATTTTCATCCCCTAGTGTAAGTACCGATTTTACATTGGCTTCATAACCAATCTTAGCGGTGCGGTGAAGAATTTTTTCAGCATTTTCAATAGAGTCAACAACCAAGTGGAATTTCTCATCGGGCCGTACAATAGATCCCAACCAGGTTTCAAACTTTGAAGTTTCGGAAATAGCCATAATATTTATACTGCCAGGTAAGTGATTCTTCTTAAAGTCATTCTCATTGCGAATATCAACGATCAGGGCATTTTTTTCTGCCTTATCTACTTCCAACTTAAGCGGAATACCGCCCAATGCAGACCTTAAGTTTTTTGCGCCATTTTTATTTACATCCACATTATACCCAAAATAGTGCGGGATAAAAGGTTGGGAATCCAACAAATGACTTACAAATTGCTCTTCGGTTTGCTTTTTGAATGCCCAATTGCCAATGCGCTCATTGCCCAAAGTACTGGACGAGGCGTCTTCACTCATTCCTTTTCCACAAAGGGAGCCTGCGCCATGGGCCGGATAAACATAGGCCGTATCGGGCAAATCGGTAAATTTATTTTGAATGGTATCATACATCATTTTTGCCAGTTCCTCGCGTTTGGCCTTCATATGGCCAGCCTTTTCGCGCAAATCGGGACGGCCAACGTCTCCCACAAACAGGGTGTCGCCTGTAAATAGGGCCGTCTTGTTTTCTTCCGTAGCAACAATGGTAACGCTATCCGGAGAATGGCCTGGGGTATTTATGGCCCTAAAAATGGTATTGCCTATTTTAACCTCATCGCCATCGTCAAATGGAACGTGTGGGTAATCAGCACCCGTTTTCTCACTGCAATATAGTTTTGCGCCAGTTTCATTATGAATTTGAAGATGTGAACTCACAAAATCAGCGTGCGGATGTGTTTCAAAAACGGCAACAATTTTAGCATCATTATCTTCGGCATATTTATAGTATTGCCTTGGGTTTCTTTCGGGATCTACCAAAGCCATTTTGCCATCGCTTATAATAGCGTATGAAAAATGTGAAAGGGGTTCGTATTCAAATTGTTTAATTTTCATAATTATTTTTTTTAAATATAAAAAATCAGCCTTGAAGACTAAACCCCAAGACTGAAATTTTAAACGATTAAATATTTTTCTTCGCTAAATACCAATCTACTTTTTCCAACGAGTCATCTGCTAATCTTTCGTTAAGCTCATCCAATGTTTTTGGGGGGCCTACAATTACCTTATCCCCTTTTTTCCAATCCAGAGGCATTGCCACGCCATACTTATCTGATGTTTGAAGGGCTTCAAGGGATCTTAAAATTTCATTCATGTTTCTACCCACATTTAATGGATAATACATTATAAGACGTATTTTTTTGCTGGGATCTATAAAGAATACCGCGCGTACTGCAGCGGTTTCACTTTCATTGGGTTGAAGCATTCCGTAGCGTTTTGAAACCTTCATATCTAAATCTGCTATAATTGGGAAATCAAAATAAACGCCTGTATTTTCCCTAACATTTTGAACCCAACCCAAATGTGCATGTATGCTATCTATACTCAGGCCTAAGAGTTCTGTGTTTAGTGCGTCAAACTCTCCCTTTCGTTGTGCGAAACCACTCATTTCAGTGGTGCAGACAGGTGTGAAGTCGGCTGGATGCGAAAACATCACTACCCATTTGTCTTTGGCAAAGTCTGAAAATTTTATTTTTCCTTTTGTTGTAACCGCCTCAAAATCTGGTGCGTTATCCCCTATTCTCGGCATTGTGTTTACTTGTTGTAAATCTGAAGTTGTTTCCATAGTAATTAATTTTAGCTATTGTTTTTAAATTTTGAATAAAATTAAGCTATGCTGGGTTTGTGTACAGTAACATAAGTTACATTACTGTTTGACTATAAATTCCATATAGAAAATGAAGATTGCCATTATAAAAATAAAATAGCCAAAAGCCTTTTTCAGTTTTTTTCCATCAATAAAATTACCAAGATAGCTACCGATGAAAATTCCTATCAATGATATTGTTGTGATGGTTAATAAGAAATTCCAATCTATCTGTCGTACCAGGGCATCGCCCAGAAAAAATCCAATCAATGAATTTAGCGCAATAATAATAAGTGAAGTCCCCACGGCTACCTTCATTTCTACATTGGCCAAAAGAACCAAGGCAGGTATTATCAGAAAGCCACCACCCGCACCAATGATACCTGTTACGGAGCCTAAAATTAATCCCTCAATCAATATTAAAGCATAGTTGTACCTTACTTTTCCCGTAGCTGTTTTTGTTAGATTTTTTTTTCCATTAAGCATGGAAAAGGCAGCGGGAATCATTAAGAGTGCAAAAAGACCAAACATCCCCATTCTTCGGGTGAGTTGGAATTGGCCTATGGTCAATAATACATCTGGCAAAGCTGGTACTAAATAATGCCTTACCAGTGTAACGCCGATAATTGCAGGAAAACCAAATACAATTGCAGTCCGCAAATCTACATAGCCTTTGAAATATTGTTTTATTCCACCAACCAATGCACTGGTTCCAACAATGAAAAGTGAGTAAGCGGTCGCAGATTTTTCATCTACTGAAAATAAATAAGCCAAAACCGGTACTGCCAAAATAGAACCCCCGCCGCCAATAATGCCCAAGGATAAACCTATGAACAATGCGCTTATATATCCAAGGATTTCTATTAATGCCATAAGTACGGTTTAAGTACCAAAAATAGCTGGTTTAATTGAGGTATCAAGTAACATCGATTACAATGTTTAATATTATCTATTTTTTGAAAGCATAAAAAATAATTCATTTCCTGCTCTTTGTGGAATTGAATTATAAGCAACTTCCATTGTTTCTATTTTAAATTTTTCTTTAAAAAGGGAGAGGTACTCTACTTTATTTCCACCGAATGGGGGCTTGTCATCATTTAAGGGAATATTGAAAAGTAATCCTACTAGCTTGCCGTTTGGTTTGAGTAGTTTGTGCATTTTATTTACATATTCTTCACGAAGTGAAGGTTCCAGCGCACAAAAGAAAGTCTGTTCCAAAATAAGGTCAAAAGTATCCCCCAGTTCAAAAAAGTCGGAATGTAAAAGATTTTTCTTTGGAAATGATGGTGCCCGTTTGGCAAAATTCTTTAACGGGATGGAAGAAATATCAACCACAAAAACATTTTTGAATCCCTTTTTAAAAAGATATTCAGCTTCGTATGAATTGCCGCCGCCGGGGATCAATATTTTCAAGTTTTTATCTGTAAGTTGATTTATGTATTCCTTTAATGGTGTGGAAACATAGCCAATATCCCAGCCAGTTTCACCCCTTAAATATTTATGATTCCAAAAAGTTTCGTAAAAATTCATGTATTAGTTTTCAAAACGTATGCTCCAAATACCGCGCACTTCATTTTCGTTGTAACCGATAGCTTTATCTTTTGGATATAATTCGAGTATCTTTGATAACGTCAAGCTTTCCAACTCCTTCCCAGGGGTGCCGTGGCATTTTAAGCACATGGAATTGGTAATAATGGGGTAATAAAATTCCGTTTCCTCACCCATATCTACCACAATAGGATTTACTTCACCTCCCGCGGCGACTTGTTTTTTGAAATTTTCCAAATATTGCAACTCCGCAGCATTGGCCTTGTTTTTGGGGTTTCTGGGTTTATCCGTAACACGCTTAATATATGCTTTATGGACGGTAGCCATACTGTCTGTTATTGGTAATGCCTGAATATTGCAAAAATTGAGTGCTGCAATAATCCCATTTTTTTGAATTTGGCCCATCAGATTTTTACCTAATTCGGCTTTGGTAGTCTGCGCCATTTGCATGCCACGTTCTTTCTCAGAAGGTTGGGTATTTGCTTTTTGGTTTTTACCCATTCCTGTACCGGTGCCCATTCCGCGCCCCATTTTACCTTTCATTCGTGGTCTATCGCCATGCATTTGTTTATAATGGGCGTCAAACCATTCTGGCTCTTCTATATCATTATCAAACATATAATCAGCTATTTGCTTGATGGTTTCCTCCGGAAAAAATTGATAGGGCATTAAGCCAAATTTCTTGACAGCGCCCGGCATTTTTGATTTTTCTTCGGAAGGTTTCTTGGCCCATTCAACCATAGCTGTAATAAATTCTTCCTTTGAAGTATCTTCAGAAATATAATGCATTTTTACAGCAACCATTGGCGGGGCAATCATTGCATCTTCAGCCGTTTTTGGATTGTGGCAGACATAGCAGTTGTTTTCCATCAATTTCTTTCCCGGATGCTCCTGACCTATTTCAGTTTCGGCATTTTCTGAAATAGCCATATATTCTTTTTTGGTATTTGTATTGCAGGCTGTGAAGAAAATGATCAAAAAAAGTGTGGCTAAAAGTTTCATATAACAAGTTTTAAATTGTGGACACTTCAAAATTAACCCGAAAATACACAGTTGGCAGTAACAAAAGTTACAATTCAAACCTTTTAAAATGAAATGATTGGATTTACTCTAAAAATTAAAGTGAAACTATTTTAATACTGTTTCTGTAAAGCTCAATTTTCCCCATCGACTCCAGCTTTTTTAGGAGTCGTGAAACCACTACGCGCGAAGTGTGGAGCTCATATGCAATTTCCTGATGTGTGGAATTGATCAAGGAATCATTGGTTACCTTTTGTTTGTTCTGAAGATATTTTACCAAGCGCTCGTCCATATTATAGAAAGCTATGCTATCAATGGTTTCGAGCATTTCGGTAAGGCGCTCATGATAACTTTGAAAGACAAAATTCCGCCAACTTTTGTATTTACCAGTCCATTCCTCCATTTTTTGAATGGGAATCATAATCAAGGTTGTGTCAAGTTCTGCAATAGCGCGAATTTCGCTTTTTGTTTGCCCTAAACAGCACGTTAAAGTCATGGCACAGGTATCGCCACGTTCCAGAAAATAGAGCAAGAGTTCATCGCCGTCATCATCTTCCCTTAAAATTTTTATCGCTCCGGAAATAAGCAAGGGCATGGAGCGCACGTAGTCGCCAATTTCAATGAGTTTCTCACCTTCCTTTACCTTTTTTAAAGTACCTACATCGTTTATTTCCTCAATAAGGGCATCTTCAAAAATATTGGTGAAATTTTCTTTTAAATCTGTGAGCATGCAAGATTTTTTTTGGTTGATTTTTAAAGAACGAAAATACCAAATTTCCATCATATCAGCAGATATATGGAAACCGATATAATTTTTATCCAATAACCAATCTAAGTACAATAATAATTAAAGCTATAAGGAATATAGTGGTATAAATAAGTTTATTGTATTTCGCCAACCAATTTGGAAGGAAAATATCGAAGTTTGCTTTTGTGGAATCGGAATATTTTCGTGCCCAAACAGTGAGCGGACAAAACATTTTAAAAGCCAATAACACCACGCCTTCAACCAAAACAAGGCCTATGCAGATAAACACCCATCTATCAATACTATTCGCGATGGCGGCATACAAAAGATAAAAAATCACCAGGTTAAAAAAAAGCCAAATAACCGTATGGAGGCTTTTGATCAGCAATAGTTTTTTGTCTTTTGAAGATGCCATTTTTCAATCTGAAATTTTCAAATTATACCGAACGTCCTGTAAGTAAAATTTTCCGTAAACAAAATTACCTTCGGGGAAGTGCCAAACGGCATCGGCGGCAATGGGGAGATTATAACCATTCCGCAAGCCGTATTGGGTAACTGGAGTTGAAAACGGAACGTTTCGGTTAGAATTAACGTCCACCCTATCTTCAGAAATAAAATTGATCAATTGTCCCGTTTCGTTGAAGTATAGAACTGCAGAAATTGAAATTTTCCCATTCCGAAAAATAGCCTTCACTGAATTATTTTCTAAAATTTGCCACGCAATCCGTTCATCAATCAAAGCTGCTGGAGCAAAAAGACACATATCGTTTAAAAAAGTCACCGTTTCGGTTTTGAACATTTCGGGTTCCTTTATATTCACAACAGGAAAAACGGAAAGCAGTTTTATAAGCATCGACGCCTTACCGTCTTTATAACAATGGTAACCCTGTGTAGGCATTCCTTTGAAATTCGCTTTCAGGAAAAACAAGCGGGTGGGCTCTTCAAGATAATTGTACTGTTCCGAAGTAAACCTAAACCAATCCTTTCCCTTTTCACGCATTTCGCCTTTAAAAATAGCCTTTACCGTTCTTATTTTTGGCTTTCCTAACACGCCCGCATATTTTAAATATTTTTGAACCGGAATGGGTAGATGTTGGATATCCTTTTCGGAAATAATTTCCTCTGAAAAAGTTACACTTTTAAAAGATTGGGAAACATCTTGTTTATATTGCTTTTGAAAGTTCCAACTTGCTGTTGCTAATAGCGCTACAATCAATACAATCAAATTGGCAATGCTGCCAAATTTTGCATCCTGCCAGTTAATGATAATCAAAATCTGAGATACTATAACCGTTGCTATGGCAATCCAAAACCAAAGATTGTTTTTCAACAGAAATAATATTCCCGTAACTATAAAAGCTAAAGCAACCGCAAGCCATAGAAGACCTTCCGGTTTTGAAAAGTTTTGTGACAGTTGTGGGATTTCAAAAAATGCAAAAGCTTTTATAAACCCCAAAAAATGCAAAACGCCATGAAAAATTAAGATAATCGCAAATACAATTTTCATAATTCTAAATTAGGCTTTGATTTATTTTTTTTACGTTTTCTCCATTTAACGATTTCATACCACAAAGCACTGATCAAACCAATTCCTATACTGATAAAAAATTGGTTGATGCCAAGCCTTTCAAATTCAAAAAATTTGATGAATGGTGGCACAAAAAGAAGTGATAAAGTAATGGCTATAGTTATTCCGATAATGATAGGCACCAGATTGTTTTTGTACTTAAAAGTGGTAAAAATGGAATATATAAAAGAACGGTTTACGAAGGTTAAAGCAATGTTTGCGCTTATAAGAGCAGTAAAAACCATGGTTCGCGTCACGGCTTCATTTGTGCCGTTTTGAACTGCAATTTGATAGACAGAAAGCACCCCCGCGGTAATTGCCAACCCTTGGATTATACTCGTAAAAAGTTCGTTCCAGTTGAAAAAAGTACTGGAAAATGGTCTTGGTTTTTGAAACATTAAATCTTTTTCCAAAGGCTCATTTTCATATACGATGGAACAAGTAGGTCCCATAATCAATTCCAAAAGAATTACGTGTACAGGCGTAAAAATATTGGGGTATACCCACCCTAAAACCAATGGAATAAAAACAGTAAGTATGATGGGAATGTGTATTGAAATAATATACTGAATCGCCTTTTTGAGGTTGGAATAAATTTTTCTGCCCATTGCCACAGCATCAACCATTTTGGAAAGATCGTCATCAACCAGAATAAGGGAAGCGGATTGTTTTGCAATTTCAGTTCCTTTTTTCCCCATGGCTATGCCAATATTTGCCGCTTTCAATGCGGGACCATCGTTTACGCCATCACCTGTCATTGCTACAATGTGGCCCTGAGCTTTCAGAGCATTGATTATTTTGAGCTTTGCTTCTGGAAACATTCGGGCGAAAATATTTTTTTCTGAAGTGATTTTTTGCAGTTGCGAGTCGTTTAAGGAAATAATATCCTGTCCCGAAACCACCTCATCCGATCCTTTGAAGCTTACCTTTTTCGCAATGGCCGCAGTGGTGTCGGCAATATCTCCCGTTATTATTTTAACTGCAATTCCAGCATTATAAAAATCTTGGAATACCTTAGCGATGTTTTTCTTCGGGGGATCGTAAAAAGCGACCAATCCTTTAAATTCAAAATTGAATTCTTGTTGTTTTTTTGGCCAATCAATTCCTTCAAAATTTGATAATCCCACGCCTAAAACACGATAGCCTTGGGCTGCCAAGTCAGTTATTTTCTTTTTTAAAGTTTCCTTTTCACTATCACTTAAATTTGAAACCGCCATCAAAGCCTCAGGTGCGCCTTTGGCAGCGATAATTCGATTACCTTCAGCATTTTCAAAAATATGGGTCATCATCGGGGGCTTGCCACCCAATGGATATTCGTGAACCATTTTGAAAACGGGCCTTTCATCGTTTTCAGTAATCTTTTCATAGAAATTGTGCAGCGACTGCTCCATGGTGTCAAAAGGTATGGGCTCACTAGCCCACATTGCGGTAATAATTAGCGCTTTTTCACTGTTAGAAAGCAATCCTTCAACCGAAGTGATTTTATCTGTTTCCAAAGTATAAACCTTGTCAAGACGCATTTTATTCTCTGTAATAGTACCCGTTTTGTCCACACAAATCACCGTTGCACTGCCCAAGGATTCCACGGTCTTCATCTGTTTCACAATTACGCCAAGATTCATAAGCCTCCATGCACCAATAGCCATAAATGTGGTAAAGGCAACCGGGATTTCCTCCGGCAAGATGCTCATTGCTAGGGTAAGCGCCATTAAAAGGCTGTCCAAAAGACTTCCTGTATTGAAATAATTGATTCCCCAAACTAAAAGAAAGATAATGCTTCCAAGGATCACCATCTTTTTTACAAAATTGTTTATCTGTAGTTCAAGTGTTGATTTTTCGGAAGAAATCTCTTCTATACTTTTTCCTATTTTCCCAACCTTTGTTTGATTACCTATTGCACAAATTTCGGCAATGGCAAGCCCTCCGGCCACTTGGGTTCCCATATATATTTGGTTGTCCTCAGAATTTGAGTCTTTTTCAACCGAAAAGGATTCTCCAGTTAAAATGGATTCGTTTACTGAAAAGTCGTTGGAATGCACAATGGTGCCATCGGCAACGATGGTAGAGCCTTCATCAACCATTAAAAAATCGCCCACGACCACCTCCTGGCTCATTATTTCTATGACTTCCCCCTTGCGAATTACCTTGCAGCGGGGTTGTGAAAGTTCCTTTAGTTTTTCGAGGGCGTTATGGGTTTTTGCATCCTGGTATAGGGAAATTGCCGCAACCAAAAGAATGGCGGCGGCTAGAAAAATGCCGTCACCAGTATTTCCTGTGAAAAAATATAGGGTCGCAGCAACCAGCAGTAAGATCACCATCGGCTCCTTTACCAGGCCTTTTATCGCCTCTACAAAATGGTTTTTATTTTTTGATTCAAGAATATTTCTGCCGAACTTTTTTCGCGAAGCCAAAACTTCAGAATCGCTCAGGCCCTGTATGTCGAAGCTGGTTATTGACATTTATAGTACATGCTTAATATATCTATAAATGTATGAATTGTTAGTTCAAGAATGTATGACATCAATCATTAAAATAAATGAATTTAGCAAATGCAAACTTTCCACAGTGTCTGATCATGGCCAAATCCGCCTAAATTACAATGAAATAGTACCTGCATTATTTATTAATCACAAGCTCGACCTAAAAATGTTATTGTTTCATTGCTTGATAAATTTTTGCGTGATTTTTTTCCCTTCGGGCAGTTTAGCCGTAAGTATATAGATTCCATTCGACAAATTTTCAAGATTTACTGAAGACATCCTGGAATTCTTTTTGTAATAAACTTCCTGCCCCTGCAGGTTGGAAATTGAGATCTCGATAATAGGAATCTCCGACAAAAAATGCAGAGAGCCCTGAACCGGATTGGGGTATATAATTATATTTTTGGCAGTATATTCATCAACAGAAAGTGTCCCTTCAAGTTTGAAAACCCAAAAATCATGCATGCCGTGATTTCCACTTACATCGCCATCGTTGGATCTAGAATATCCTGCAAATGTATAGTTGCCATCAAGGGTTGGAACCACAAAATTTGCAAGATCAATGTCTGAGCCTCCATAGCAGCCTTGCCAAATAAGGTTGCCGGAGGCATCCGTTTCCAATATCCAAGCATCACGTTCTCCATGATTGTTAGTAATATCTCCATCATCTGAAAAAGTAAGGCCCGAGATTATATATCCTCCTGTGTTACTCTTGGTAATATAGGAAGCTAAATCATCATCGCTCCCTCCATAGGATTTTTGCCATTGCAAATTTCCGGAACCGTCTATTTTAATGATCCAATAATCATTACCGCCATGATTGCCGCTCACATCGCCGTTATTGGATTTAGAATAGCCAGAAATAATATAGCCATTATCGTCTGTTACTAAAATAGCAAGGCTAAAATCATCCTGGCTTCCCCCGTAGTTTTTTTGCCATTCCATATTCCCCATAGGATCCAATTTCAGTACCCAATAATCATAGCCGCCGTAAGGGTTGGTTATATCACCATCCGAAGATCGGCTCATTCCGGTAACAATATATCCCCCATCGACGGTTTGCTTTACATCCTGTGAATAGTCGCTTTCTGACCCTCCATAGGTTTTTTGCCATTCAATGGTTCCCTGTGGGTCAGTCTTTATAATCCAATAATCCAGTTCCCCCTGGTTATTAGTGATATCACCATCGCCGGAGGTAGTAGGGGCTACAAATAAAAAACCGCCATCGGTGGTTTCAATCATTCCGGTAATGTATTCATTTAAGCTTCCGCCATAGGATTTTTCCCATTGAATATTCCCAACGCCATCCAATTTAACTACCCACGCATCGTTCATCCCATGATTGTTGCTCACATCGCCATCTGCGGAGCCGCTTTGGCCTCCAAGTAAATATCCGCCATCAATGGTATTAATAACGCTGTACCCAAACTCATACCCCGAGCCCCCATAGGAACGTTCCCATTCCAGTTCGCCTGCTTCGTTTAATTTTACCAGCCAATAATCCATATTCCCTTTATTTTCCGAAACATCACCATCATTCGATTCACTATGCCCCATAACGATAAAGCCATTATCAGGTGTCTGAAAAATTTTATAGGCATATTCGTTTCCAGATCCTCCCAAGGAATTTTGCCATAGCATATTTGCAGGTTGACCAAGTAAACCAAAGCTATACATGAAAAGTACCAAAGACATTAATTGTGTTTTCATTGCTTAAGAATTTTTTGAGTGTATATTTTTCCTTCCTTAAATGAAGCCACAAGAATATAGGTCCCTTTAGAAAGGTTATTAAGGTTTATTGAGGAAATATCAGCACCCTTTTTGTAAAAAACTTGCTGTCCCAATAAATTTGTAATGGAGATTTCCGTTACGGGAACGCCAGCTTTAATATAAAGGGAATTAGCAACTGGATTGGGATAAAGCTCAACAGGCACAATCGATACTTCTGGGGAAGAAAGTAGGCTCTCAAGCTGTAGGGAAATAAAGTCTGAAGCTCCATGGTTGCCGGTAACTTCACCATCGTCAGAATAAGAATATCCTCCAAAGAGGAGATTACCGTTATCATTTAATCCAATAGCATTGATATAATCGTGATGTGAACCACCATAGGATCGTTCCCAGGCAATGATGCCCGAAATATCGATTTGAAAAAGCCAACAATCAAAATTTCCATGGTTGTTTCCAACATCTCCATCGCTTGACTGACTGCTAGATCCAATGATGAAATCCCCGGAGTCTGTTTGTATGATAGATTCTCCGAAATCACCAAAACTACCGCCGTACGATTTTTCCCATTCCAAGTTTCCAGATGCATCCAATTTCAGTAGCCATACATCGTCCCAATCATAATGATTGCTAATATCGCCATCATTTGAGTCAGAATTTCCTACAACAAAATAGCCTCCATCATTTGTTTGCAATACGTCCTTTGGGCGTTCACTCCCCGATCCACCGTAATTTTTTTCCCATTCTAATGTACCAAAACTATCTGTTTTTACAATCCAAAAATCCCTTCCCCCTTGATTTCCGGATACATCTCCGTCTGAAGATTCAGAATCACCCACAACTATATAACCATCGTCACTAGTTTGTTTAACGGCCCATGCATATTCTATGGCAGATCCCCCAAAGTTTTTTTCCCATTGAATTACACCAGTTGGATCAATTTTTACCATCCAATAGTCCTGGACACCATTATTGGCTCCCACATCGCCGTTTGAAGAATAGGTATGACCTGTAACCAAATATCCACCTTCCGATGTTTGAATAATTGATTGTGCATCATCATTGTTGCTACCTCCATAGGTTTGCTCCCATACTATATTGCCCGCACCATCTAATTTCAACACCCAAAAATCCCGACTTCCATGATTGAAGGAAACATCCCCATCGCTTGAGGCGGTCCTACCCGCTACTATATAGCCTCCATCTAAAGCCTGTATTATAGAATTGGCTCGGTCATCTTCAGTTCCTCCATAGGCCCTTTGCCATTCCAAAGCGCCATTGCTATCGACTTTTACAACCCAAAAATCCTTAGCTCCGTGATTTCCGGTTACATTTCCATCATTTGATTCAGTAAATCCTGCTAATATAATCCCACCGTCTTGCGTAAGCTGGGAAGATTGGGCCTGGTCATCAAGTGTTCCGCCCCAAGAATTTTGCCATATAATATCTGGTTGGGCGTTTATTAAAAAGGGTATAAACAAAAAAATAAAAAAAGAAACTCCTTTTTTTAAAAAATCCGTGGTCAAAAAAAATGTTTTCATAATTCATGGTATTATACGTTTATGAAACAAATTTTTATAAAAATGGCCTAAGTGTTTTTCACTATTGTTCCCAATGTTCGAACAAATGTTACACGGAAGATATTTTTTGAAATGAAAACCTACATATTTATGCACTTATTATTTTGGTATGCTATTTGGCTTTTTACCAATTCTATTGGTGACGGCGAGGATTGTTTGAAATATTACTTTCGAAAAAAAAGCCATTGCCACTTTTCTGTTATTATTGCAGTCAATTCTTTACGTGGGTTTATTTGCAATTTTGAAACTGAAAAACCCCTTGAAATTGCTTTTTAAAGTTCGCAAATATTTCTAAGGGGTATTTTATTGGCAATTGGCCGTTTACAATAAAATAAGAAGTTTTACTTTAGGTTTAAATTCCTACAATGGAATATTCCCATGCTTCCTGTTTGGCCTTGGCACATCCTTGGTTTCAAGCATTGTAAAAGCTTTCAATAATTTTCGTCGCGTTTCGCGGGGTTGGATTACCTCATCAATAAAACCGCGCTGTGCAGCTTTAAAAGGGTTTGCAAATTTCTCTGCATATTCAGCTTCTTTTTCCGAAAGTTTCAGCTCCGGATTTTCAGCTTCGGCAATTTCCTTTCTAAAAATAATCTCGCTAGCGCCCTTCGCTCCCATTACCGCAATTTCTGCCGTTGGCCAAGCAAAGTTCATATCGGCACCAATGTGTTTACTATTCATCACGTCATAAGCACCACCGTAAGCTTTTCGTGTAATTACAGTTACACGCGGCACTGTGGCTTCGCTTAGGGCATAGAGTAATTTTGCACCGTGGAGAATGATTCCGTTCCATTCTTGATCAGTTCCCGGAAGGAAACCAGGAACATCTACCAAAACCAAAAGCGGAATGTTAAAACAATCGCAGAAACGTGTAAAACGGGCACCTTTTTTTGAACTGTCAACGTCCAAAACACCTGCTAAACTCATCGGTTGGTTTGCAACTATGCCGATGCTTCTGCCTCCAAGTCGCGCAAAGCCAACAATAATATTATCTGCATAATCTTTATGCACTTCAAAAAAAGAATCTTCGTCAATTATTCCCTTGATTACCCCGTGCATATCGTATGGTTTGGTTGCGGAATCCGGAACAATGGTTTCCAATTCGTCCCGAAACTCATCGGCAACTTTAAAAGGCAATTTTTCCGTTACGGATTTGTTGTTCTGTGGAAGATAACTGAGCAGGGTTTTAATCTGCTCTAAACACACAATATCATTCGCGGCAGTAAAATGTGTTACACCACTTTTGGTAGCGTGGGTTCGTGCACCGCCCAGTTCTTCGGAAGTTACATTTTCATTAGTGACGGTTTTTACAACATTTGGCCCCGTAACGAACATATAGCTGCTGTCCTGCACCATCAAGGTGAAATCTGTCATTGCCGGCGAATATACCGCGCCACCGGCACAGGGTCCCATTATAGCCGAAATCTGTGGAATAACGCCCGAAGCCTGCACATTTCTGTAAAAAATATCGGCATAGCCTCCCAAGGAACGAACGCCCTCTTGAATTCGGGCACCACCTGAATCGTTTAACCCAATCAAAGGTGCGCCAACGCTGACTGCATGATCCATTATTTTACAGATTTTTTCGGCATGGGTTTCAGAAAGCGCACCTCCAAAAACTGTAAAATCCTGCGCAAAAACATATACCAAACGCCCGTTGATGGTGCCATATCCGGTAACCACGCCATCGCCATAATACACTTCTTTTTGCATGTCAAAATCGGTGGTACGATGGGTAACGAGGATACCCATTTCTTCAAAGGAGCCTTCGTCAAGAAGATATTCCACACGTTCGCGGGCAGTAAGTTTTTTCTTTTCGTGTTGTTTTGAAATTCGCTTTTCGCCACCACCTTTTTTGGCTTCAGCAATTAGTTCTTGCAATTTTTTATTGTTATCGCTCATATAATTAAATTCTTTTTCTCCGAGTTCCCTGTGTCTTTGTGGTCAATATTTCACCACGGATACACCGAGGTCACAGAGGTTTTACTTCGGCATACGAAGCATTTCTGAATCTTTTAAATATTGTTTTAAAGCAAAAAGTGCCGCCACCTTTGCCTCTTCTTCATTTATTGCTTTTAGCTTTTCTTCAGAATAGTATTTTTTTACAAAATTGGTGTCGAAATTTCCACTGCGGAAAGCTTCGTGTTCGAAGACAAACTTTCCAAAAGGAAGGGTTGTGCTCACTCCTTCAATATCGTATTCTGAAATGGCTTCCAGCATGCGTTGCATGGCTTCGTTTCTATTTTTACCATAGGTTATCAATTTTGAAAGCATGGGGTCATATTGAATAGGCACCTGCATCCCCTCGGTAAATCCATCGTCAACTCGAATGTTCTTTCCGCTTGGCGGACGGTACACTTCCAGTTTCCCTACGCTCGGCATAAAATTCTTCAACGGATCTTCCGCATACACGCGAAGTTCAAAAGCGTGTCCCGTGATTTTTAGATCATCCTGGGAAAAGGAAAGTTTCTGGTTATTGGCAATGTTTATTTGCTGTTCAACAAGGTCGAGCCCGGTAATTAATTCCGTCACGGGATGCTCCACCTGCAAACGTGTATTCATTTCGAGAAAATAGAAATTGTGCTTGTCGTCCAAAAGAAATTCCACCGTGCCCGCACCCACATAATCACAGGCCTTTGCAACTTTTACGGCTGCTTCGCCCATTTGTTTACGCAATTCCGGCGTTAAAACCGAGGATGGCGCTTCCTCCACTACTTTTTGGTGCCTACGCTGAATGCTACACTCACGCTCAAAAAGATGAAGTGTATTGCCAAAGTTATCTGCCAACACCTGAATTTCGATATGCCGTGGCGAGGTGACAAATTTTTCAATAAAAACCGAGCCGTCCCCAAAGGCATTTTCCGCTTCGCTGATGGCGCGTTTCATTTGATCTTCAAATTCCTCAGAATTTTCAACGATACGCATTCCCTTTCCGCCACCGCCTGCGGAAGCTTTTATGAGAATTGGGAAGCCAATCTCTTTTGCTATTTCCTTTGCAGCGCGAACATCGGTAATGGCTTCATCGGTACCGGGAACCATAGGGATGTTGTATTCTTTTACGGCATCCTTTGCGGCAAGCTTGCTTCCCATAACGCGAATGGCGTGCGATTTTGGCCCGATAAAAATCATTCCACTTTTTTCGACACTTTCACCGAATTCAGCATTTTCACTTAAAAACCCGTATCCTGGGTGAATGGCATCTACACCCAAATCCTTTGCAACTTTAATGATTTTATCACCTAGCAAATAGGATTCGTTGGATGGTGGTGGACCAATGCAAACAGCTTCATCTGCAAATTTTACGTGTGGTGCATTCCTGTCTGCTTCAGAATAAATGGCAACCGTTTTAATCCCCATATTACGGGCGGTCTTCATTATTCGCAACGCAATTTCGCCTCTATTGGCAACTAATATCTTTTTAATCATTTTTTTCAAATTCAATTAAAAGTTTTCCTTTATCAACCGTTTCGCCTTGGGCAATATTCACCGATTTGATAACACCATCTCGTGGGGCAGTGAGGGTATTCTCCATTTTCATAGCTTCCAAAACACAGAGAAAATCGCCTTTTTTAACTTCATCGCTTTCAGCAACATTTACTTCTAAAATAATGCCCGGCATAGGCGCGTGTATTTCGTCCTCAACAGAAGCATTGCCCAAGGAAAGCCCCATCTCTTTAATAAGCTGGTCCAAAGGAGTGTGAATATTCAAATCGTAAGTATTTCCGTTCACTTTTATACGATAGTTTCTATTGACAAAATCACTTTTTAAAAGTTCGATTGCGAAAGATTTATTATTGTGCAGTAGGTGAACTTTTTGTTCTGAAAGTTCGGCTTGATCTATCTGTTTTAAGTCGTTGGCAGTTAAGGGAAACTCATAATTTTCATCTACCTTAACGTGATAGCGCTCTTCCATAATTTTAAAAATTTTGGTTAAAGATAAGGTTTGTTAGAGGTTTCGGCAAAAAGGAATTGGGAATCCTTTTAGAAAATTCTCTTTCAACTTTTGGTATCTTTAGCTAAAATCGATTACTATGAAAAGATATTTATTTTTATTAGCCGCATTTGTTGTTTTTGCTTCCTGCGCCCAGCAGAAAAAGAAAGATGATGTAGCGCTAAAAACCGAACCGCAGTCTTATAAAATTGAAGAAGTGGTAAAAAACCTTTCAATTCCTTGGGGAATGACGTGGCTGCCAGATGGCAGTATGCTTATTACCGAAAAAGATGGACGGTTAATTCATTTTAAAAATGGTGAAAAGACTGAAATAGCCAACGTACCGAAGGTTTACAACAACGGGCAGGGCGGCTTGATGGATATTGAATTGCATCCTAATTACAGCGAAAATGGATGGATTTATATGACCTATGCTTCGGAAGAAGGTCCAGCAAAAGGGGGGCACACAGCTTTGATGCGTTGCAAGTTGGAAGGCAATTCGCTAACAAATATAGAAACCCTTTACAAAGCGGAGCCCAATACTACCGCCGGACAGCATTTTGGTTCGCGGATTGAATTTGACAATGACGGTTTTGTGTATTTCTCTATTGGAGAACGCGGCGAACGTGAAGTAAATCCGCAAGACATAACCCGTGATGGCGGAAAAATCTATAGATTGAATGATGACGGAAGCATCCCGACCGACAATCCATTTTATAACGAACCAAACGCCAAAAAAGCTATTTACACATACGGAAACCGAAATCCACAAGGAATGGCGAAGCATCCAGAAACTGGAAAAATCTGGATGCACGAGCACGGTCCAAAGGGCGGTGACGAAATAAATATTGTGAAAAAAGGCGCCAATTACGGCTGGGTAACTGTTACCTACGGCGTTAATTATAGTGGCACCAAAATTACTGATGAAACCACAAAACCAGGGATTGAGCCGCCCATTTATTATTGGGTGCCTTCAATTGCACCTTGTGGGATGGCTTTTGTAACAAGTGATAAATACCCGCAATGGAAAGGAAAATTATTGGTTGGCTCTTTAAAATTTGCCTATGTAGAATTACTGACATTGGAGGGTGAAAAAGTTACAAGCCGTGAGAAAATTGCACAGGACATTGGACGCGTACGAAATGTAAAAATGGGTCCCGATGGATTAATTTATATAGCTGTTGAAGGACAGGGAATATTCAGTTTGATTCCTGAGTAAAATAAGTCTAAATAGCTTTTTAAGACATTTAATAGTCATTACAAAGCCTAGGTTCACCCGTATCAAAGCCTACCCAAAGCCATAGAAAAGCCATAGAAAAGCCATAGAAAAGCCATAGAAAGTGTATGAATAGAGTATGGAAACACTTTATTTTAAGAAATTATCGTAAGTTAAGATTTACTTTTTAACGCCCTTTTTTCTCTTTCTGTAGAAATCAAAAGCAAACCAACCGATTACGGCGATTACGAAATACATTAAATAGGAAACCGGTTTTCCGCTACCGCCAACGGTGGTGAAAAGTCTTTCCCAACGCACCTTTTTATTCACACTATCCCAACTCATCCAAACAAAAACGGGCTTGCCCACTACGTGGTTGAAAGGTACAAATCCCCAAGTACGTGCATCCTCACTGTTGTTGCGGTTGTCGCCCATCATCCAGTAATAATCCATTTTGAAAGTGTAATCTGTAATGGGCTGACCGTTCAATAAAACTTCGGTGCCAGATTGGGTGATTTTGTTGTTGATTCCTATTTCACTACCTTCATAAACCTCTATAATTCTTTTGTAAAGTGGTAGGGTTTCTGCCGTAATGGAAACAGTTGCTCCTTTCTTTGGAATGTAAAGAGGTCCAAAAAAGTCGTTGTTCCAAGGATAGTTTTGGTTGTTCGGAAATATTCCTCCATCCCATACTCCCTTTTCATTTCGGAATCGAGAAATATTAACAACATTTGGATTGTTCTTCAGCATCTTCAGTGACTCTTCCGAAATTCCACCAAAACGATACGTGTTATTTCCAAAACCATAACGATCAGTAATATCATAACGATTGTAAAGCATTTCAGGGTTTAGCGGGCTATTAACCTGCACGTCATAACTAAACTGAAGCTTTGCTCTATCGGGCAGCTCATTTTGCTTTCCGTTTATAAACACATAGCCATCACGTACTTCCAAAGAATCTCCCGGAAGGCCTACGCACCTTTTTACGTAGTTTGATTTTTTATCAATTGGCTTATAATAATACTTACCGTCTCCGTATTGCTGAAAAGCATTTACAGTATCCACCGGCCAGTTAAAAACTACGATATCATTCCGCTTTATATCCTGGAATCCTGGAAATCTAAAATATGGAATTTGTGGTTTTGACAGGTATGATTTTGTTTTAACTACTGGAATGGTATCGTGTACCATCGGAAAGGCAATGGGCGTCATTGGTGTACGTGCCCCGTAATGAAACTTGCTCACAAAGAGAAAATCACCCACCAAAAGCGTTTTTTCCAAAGAAGACGTAGGAATGGTAAATGGCTGCATAAAATAGGTATGCACAATGGTAGCGGCAACTACCGCAAAAAGTATGGAACTCACCCATTCTCCCGTGGCAGTACGCGGCTTCAAACTTCTATCTTTTATGTGGGTCACTTTTTGAGTGTAATTGATGTAATAAATATAGAGACCCAATGTCAGCAAAACCAAAACAGTATCAGTTGTGGAATTACGGCCAAAACTGCGTAAGGTTTCTACCCAAACCACCGGAAACATAATCAAATTAACGATGGGCACAAAAAGCAAAATAGTCCACCACCATGGGCGGTTGATGATTTTCATTAAAACCACCGAATTGTAAACCGGTACGGCTGCTTCCCAAGCTTTTCTACCAGCAATTTGGTACAACTTCCACGTTCCGGCAAAATGGATTACCTGAACTACTAAAAAAAATAAAAACCAACCTGTCCAACTCATAATTTTGTTAATTTATTATTTCAGGATTTGTAAATCTAAAATCAGCAATAGCTAATCTTAAATTGTTAAGCCCAAAACATCTTTCATTGTAAATATTCCTTTTTTATCCTTTAAAAATTCTGCCGCTAAAATAGCGCCGAGAGCAAACCCTTCACGGCTATGCGCTTCGTGCTTTAAAGAAATGGTATCTATGGAAGAATCGTAGGAAACTATATGTGTCCCTTTTACATCTTCTTCCCTTTTAGCTGTGATATTCAAGCTGTTTTCTTCGGAAGCATCCAACTTCCAATTTTTTTTATCTGTGAACTTTAAAATTCCTTCGGCAATGGTGATTGCCGTACCACTAGGCGCATCTTTCTTTTGGAGATGATGTATTTCTTCTACTGAAACGTTGTATTCTTTCCACTTTGTCATCAATTTTGCGGCATACTCGTTTATGCTGAAGAAAAGATTTACTCCCACGCTGAAGTTGGACGCATATATAAAGCTTCCGTTACGATTTTCACACAATTTTACTATTTCGCTATAATTTTCCAACCACCCGGTTGTACCAGAAACGATGGGTATTCCGGCTTTCAATGCTTTGGAAATATTTTCAACGGCCGCTTCAGGAGAGGAAAATTCTATTGCAACTTCAGCTTCCTCAAAATTTCCTTCGGAAGTCTCACTCATACTTTTAAAAACAACTGAATGGTCTTTTTCCAATGCCAATTTTTCAATTGTTTTGCCCATTTTTCCATAACCGAGAAGTGCTATTTTCATAGAAAATTATTTAAAGCGATAGGTGAGCGACATTCCGTACTGTGGTTGAGCATTGAATTGATTGTAATCGAAATTAGGTTGCAGCGAAAGGTCTTCGCTCACTTCGTATTGCCGTAAATGCGCGTCCACATTAGCATCAACAACATTTAGCAAATAAAATGCAACGGTAACAATAATACTGATGCTTTTGTTTTTTTGGGCAGATTTCTGGGCGTTTATCAATCGGTCCTCTGAAATTCCTTGAAACTCATCATCGTTATAACCGGCAAGCCTACGTTTGTAAGCATCCCGGAAACGATTATATTCATCATCTTGCTGTTTGTAAAAGTAAACTCCAGCTGCCATCCCTGCGTAAATAATAGGGATTTTCCAGTATTTTTTATTGTAAACCTGACCAAGCCCAGGGACTACAGCTGAATAGAATGCAGCCTTCGCCGGAGCCAAGGGATTATACTCTTCTTTCGGCAGCATTGAATCATTCACGACAATTACCCTTTCTTCTTTTTTTACTTTTAAGGAATCAGTAGTTTGCGCAAACAGTGCTGAAGCGAAGACTAAAAAAAAAATATTTAGGAAATTATCTTTCACTTTTGATTAGCTTCAAAATACGTTCAAAGTCTTCTTTGTTCTTAAAAGGAACCACAAGTTGCCCTTTACCAGATTTGGAAACTTTTACCTCAACTGAAGCCTCAAAAAGATCTGTCAGTTCTTTCTTTGCCTTTTTGGCAAATGGCGGCGCACTGACTTTTTGTGGTTTTGTTTTTTCTTCTGGATTTTTATAACCACGCACCAGTGCTTCGGTATCGCGAACTGATAGGCTTTGGCTTAAAATCTTTTCGTAAATATCAAGTTGGTCGTTTAAATCCTCTACATTGATTAATGCTCTTCCATGGCCCATGCTAATAAAACCATCTCGCATACCGGTTTGGATGATAGGATCCAGTTTCAGCAATCGCAAATAATTGGCAATTGTGGAGCGGTTCTTCCCTACCCTGTCACTCAGTTCTTCTTGGGTAACGTTTATTTCCTCAATCAAACGTTGGTAGGAAAGTGCAATTTCAATAGGGTCCAAGTCCTGTCTTTGGATGTTTTCCACCAAAGCCATTTCCAAGGATTCCTGGTCATTCGCAATGCGAATGTAGGCGGGAATGGTTTCCAACCCGACCAATTTTGAAGCGCGGAAACGGCGTTCCCCACTTACCAATTGGTATTTGTTGAAATCCAGTTTACGAACCGTAATTGGTTGTATAACTCCCAATTCCTTAATAGATGAAGCTAATTCACGAAGGGACTCTTCGTTAAAGCTGGTTCGTGGCTGAAATGGGTTCACTTCAATACTGCCCAATTCCAACTCCACTATACTGCCCACAACTTTGTCGGCATTTTTGTCTGCAACAGATTTTATATCATTGGATGGATCTTTCAATAAAGCTGAAAGTCCGCGGCCCAAGGCTTGTTTTTTGGTTGCTTTCGCCATTTATTCTTTTTCGTTTTTCTGGATTAATTCGTGCGCCAGACTTAAATAATTATCGGCTCCTTTGCTCGCAGCATCGTAACTGATGATGCTTTCACCATAACTTGGTGCTTCACTTAAACGCACGTTTCTTTGAATGATTGTTTCAAAAACCATTTCATCAAAATGCTTCTTCACCTCATCCACAACTTGGTTTGAAAGACGCAAACGTTGGTCGTACATTGTCAACAATAATCCTTCAATATCGAGGTTTACGTTGTGTATTTTCTGAACACTTTTAATAGTATTCAAAAGTTTTCCGAGACCCTCCAAAGCGAAATATTCACATTGAATTGGGATGATTACCGAGTCTGCCGCTGTAAGCGCATTCAAGGTTAATAAGCCCAACGAAGGTGCGCAATCTATGAGAATATAGTCATAATCTGCCTTTAGCTCTTCTATGGCTTTTCTCAGCATATACTCGCGGTTTTCCACATCTACCAATTCAATTTCAATAGCCACCAAATCTATGTGGGAAGGTATCAAGTCCAAATTTGGCGAATTTGTGGAAACAATGGCTTGCTTTGCCGTGGCACTATGTTCAAGTAATTGGTAAGTTCCAATTTCAACACTTTCTACATCAATACCTAAGCCTGAAGTAGCGTTGGCCTGCGGATCTGCATCTATGAGTAAAACCTTTTTCTCCAAAACGCCCAACGAGGCCGCTAAATTGACTGAGGTCGTGGTCTTGCCCACGCCTCCTTTTTGGTTTGCAATTGCAATTATTTTACCCATTAATTTGCTTGAAATTTTAGCAGTTAAAAGTACAATTATTTATGTGGATAGAAAATCATTTTTGTTAACAGGAAGTAAACATTAGCTATAGGCAATTAGCTGTAGGCTTTAAGCTTTTAAATGCCTATAGCCTAAGGCTTATAGCTTAGTACATTTTATTTACTTTTCTTTTCACGGATCATCGCCTCCAGCATATCCCACATTTGTTGGGGAACTTCTTCCAAAAGATTCATTTGTCCAGCGCCTTTTAGCCATTCGCCACCGTCAATAACCACTACTTCTCCATTTATGTAAGCTGAAAAATCTGAAACTAAGTAGGCTGCAAGATTTGCCAATTCTTGGTGTTCACCGACACGTTTCACGGGTACTTTTTTTGCAGGATCAAATTTCTCCTTTAAATCACCAGGGAGCAGTCTGTCCCAAGCGCCTTTTGTCGGGAAAGGCCCGGGAGCAATAGCGTTAAAACGGATGCCATACTTTGCCCATTCCACAGCCAGGGAGCGGGTCATTGCCAATACACCCGCTTTTGCAGTGGCGCTTGGCACAACGTATGCTGACCCCGTGAAGGCATATGTTGTAACTATGTTCAAAACCGTTTTGTTCGTTTCCTTTTTATCAATCCAATGTTTTCCGAAGGCAAGGGTGCAGTTTTTTGTTCCCTTTAAAACAATATCGATAATTGTATCAAACGCATTTGCAGAAAGTCTTTCGGTAGGTGAAATAAAATTTCCTGCGGCATTGTTCAGCAATACATCAACGGTCCCAAATTCTTTTATAGAAGCCCTTACCATAGCTTCTACCTCCTCATAGTTACGAACGTCGCATTGTACAGGTAAAACATTTCCACCCGTTGCCGCTTCCAGTTCTTCTTTTACGGTTTGCAGTTTTTCAAGATTTCGGGAGGTAATAACCACATTGGCACCCAACTCCAGAAAATAGGTTGTCATTGCCTTTCCGAGGCCGCTTCCCCCACCAGTTACAACTATTGTTTTTCCTTTTAGTGCATCGTCGCGAAGCATTTTTGATGTATAATCCATGAAATATTTGTTTGCTTGTAAAGATAAGCAGTAAAATTAGGAATGAATAATCAGTTTGGAAGATTTAGTTGGAAGAAACAATTTCAAATTATTTATGAAAACCAAAACCCGAAAGTTAATAAAGCCATAAAAGATGGCTTTGAAAGGGTTAAAGGTTGTGAAATTATAAGGTATTTCCATTTACAAACGATATATTAAAAATATGGAAAAAATATTAGTAGCAGGTGCGCATGGCACCACGGGAAAAAAGATAATTTCAATTTTAAAGGAATCCAAAAAATACAAGCCGGTGGCGATGGTTCGAAAAGAAGAACAGATTTCACAATTTCAGAATGAAGGTGTGGAAACCATTTTGGCTGATCTTGAAAAAGATGTCAGTCAAACCACCAACGGCATTGATAAGGTAATTTTTGCAGCGGGTTCCGGCGGAAAAAAAGTTAAGGAAGTTGATCAGGAAGGTGCCAAGAAACTAATGGATGCTGCGAAATCAAAAAACGTGAAAAAATTTGTTATGCTAAGTTCCATGGGCGCTGATAAACCCGAAGAAGCTGACGAAATTCAAGAATATTTAAAAGCAAAACACAATGCCGATGAGTACTTAAAGCAATTAGGAATTGAATACAGCATTGTTCGTCCGGGATCGCTCAATAACGAGAATGGAAAAGGAAAAATTGAACTGGACAACAAGCTTAACAAGCGCGGAGAAATTCCCCGTAGGGATGTTGCCGAAACGCTTGTGGGTGCGCTGGATGAAAACGTTGCAAAAAACAAAACCTTTGAAATTTTACAAGGTGATGTTTATATAAAAGCTGCACTCGAAAAGATTTAATAATTTTTATTGAATATTTAAAAAAAGCACCTGTTAACAGGTGCTTTTTTTTAATGACTAATCAGCTTTCCAAAGTAGTTTTTGGGCCGTGCCGTGATCGCCCAATTGGTAAACGCTTAACGATTGGGCCTTGAAATTAATGGGTTTGAAAACATACTTTGCCAAGCTGTCCAAAAGTCTGGTCTGTGCTACTCCAAGACTTATGTGCGGATCAAAGTTTTCAAAACTATGCTTTTCTACAAATTCGGGAACATAGCTTAGCGTTGATTCACCTATTGGGCTACCGTCCGGATTTTGGACAAAAGATTTTTCAGAGCCATTTTTCACTATGAATGGTTTCACCAATTCGATGACTTTTCGGTGAAGTTGTACTAGCTGTTCACTTTTTTCAACAGCAATCATTGCGAAGCTTTCCTCCTCGTCTTTGTAATAAAAAAGACTTTCCGCCTTTAAAGAGTCATTTTTAACAGTGTCGAAAAGTCCTTCTAGTACACTATTCACTTCAGCTACATTTTCTTCCTTTATAAAACATTGCAATAAGGTAATGTGGGGCACATGCTTTTCATCCAGTTTTATGGTCTCGGGATTGCTTTCATTTATCAATGAATTCANTTNTAGCGATTGTGCGTACATTTCTTCCGAAGGAACCAAAAGCACATCTATTGCAATTGTGTTTTCTTTTTTAGAATTACANGACATACACCCAAAGCAAATGGCTATTGCTAATATATATTTCTTCATACATTGTAACCTATTCTACGACCATCTTTATGGTTTGGGTTGCGGCGCCATTGTTTACTTTCAACAAATAGATTCCGCTTGCTAAATTTTGATTCCAAATAATTTCTCCTTGAGGCGACGTCCAGGTCTGTTCCATCAGTTTTTGCCCTGTGAAACTAAAAACTTTAGTGGTGATTTCATTGGTGGAAATCTGGTTCGGAATTTTAATATTTATGGTTTTGTGCACCGGGTTTTGAGAAAGCTGGAACTGGCCATTTAATTCGTTTTCAGAAACCCCGATCAAAACATTCCGTATTTCATCCAGTGCAAATTGGGCACTTGCCGCGGTAACGGTTACGTGATTTTCGTTTTCGGTAGGAATGTAGAAGTTGACAAAGGGCGAATCATTCAAGTCTGGGGTGGTAAACCAATCTGGATTGTCTATTGCTAAAGAACTCATGGTAGGGATGAAAGAATATAAATCTTGTTGCAGCGCATTGATAAAGTCTATTAAAACCTGATTACCGCCCCCATCGCCCAGAGCATCACTAATGCTACCTGTTCCGCCAGGAGCACTGTCCACACCCGCGGTAGTGCTTGGCGATTGGGATGTGGTTTGGTAAGTGGCAATAGGAAAGCCTAAAAAGTTTACGGTAACATCTGTAACTGTATTTGTTTGACTTGCTGCTGGCGTAAATTTTAAAGCTACGTCCACATCTGTAGTGGCATCTATTTCGAGAGTGGTATTTACAATAGTTACTCCTGGGCTGCCCGTGGTAGTTCCATTGCCGGCACCATTGATCATGGTAACGTTTCTTACATTGCTAGGAAAGCCCAAGGCATCCAACTCTGCCTGAAATTCATTTCGAAAACCGGGAGCTCCCAATGGTAAAACTTTTGCCGGGTCTTGTTCATAATCGGAACCCGCAAGCAAGTGCCCCAATAAATGGTCTGTAAGCATTTCCTTAGCTGCAGGAGAGTTCAGCAACTGATCAACAACTTGTTGGGCGGTGGCATCACCTACTTGAATTGCAAAGTAATTTATTAAATATTGAAGGCTGATAGGAATGTTGGCTCCACGGTGAGGCGCATCAAAAGAGATGTAAAGACGTGTTTCAGCATCTAGGCTGTTGTCTTCCATATAGGAAAGTGCGTAGCGGGCAATAAGACCACCCATACTTGGGCCCAGCACTACTAGCTCTTCACTGCCTACTTTGTCTGTGTTCAATTTTTGGATGAGCGCTATCAAAACCATAGCGTTTCGCTGAATGTAATCGCCCCCTCCGTCTATGTTCTTCCCACCCGTGGTGTACAGTGGTGCATTTAGAATAACAATGTCAAAGCCCTCGTCACGTAGGATGTCTGCCATATTTTGCCCTCCAAAGCTGAGGCTGGCATATAGGCCACTAATATCCCGTGAATCGCCAGGGTCGAAACCGTCTAAGATGATGATGGGCTTGTCTAGCACCCCATCTACATTGTCTAAAAATATTTCATACTCGCCCTGACCGAAATAGGCTTGATTTTCTTCATACCCCTGATAGGCTATTGTAGCGGTAATGGTTTCAACAACTTGGCTTTCGGGGTATATGGCATTATCAGGAATGTTCTGAAAGCGTATTTGAGCGAAGGTTAGTTGGCTTGTGAAAATTATCAGAAGGATGTAAAATTTTTTCATTGGTTACTATATTGTTTCAGCTGAGTAAGGTAATGAAATTTTAAAGATATTTTTCTTTCATTTAAATGCCTTTCAAAATTAAAACCTCAAAAACCACCGCATCAACTTTAACCTAAAAGAAGTATGCGGGTAATAACGAATGGAAGGATCTAGCCAAGTAGGCTTATCCATTACACTTTTGTAATGTGTAAAAGCCTTGAAACCGGCTTCGCCATGGTAATTGCCAATACCGCTGTGGCCCACACCGCCAAAGGGGAGGTTTGAATTGCTGATGTGCATAACCGTTTCATTAATAGCACCGCCACCAAAGGAGATTTCACTTAAAACCTTTTTCTTTACGGAACTGCTTTTTGTGAAAAGGTAACAGGATAAGGGTTTGGGAAGACTGTTTACTTTTGCAATAGCTTCTTCAATAGTTTTATAGGTGAGTACGGGCAGGATAGGGCCAAAAATTTCCTCTTGCATCACCGCGTCTTCTAATGTCACGTGTTGCATTATGGTGGGCTGAATGTAGCGGGTTTCTTTATTGTATTCTCCCCCAAAATATATTTTCTCTGGTACGAGCATCTTTATGAGGCGCTCAAAATTATCGTTGTTTATTATCTGGAGGTAGTTATTGTTCTCAAACGCAAAATGCTGGCTTATGATTTCCTTTTTTGCCTGTTCAAGGAATTTTTGTTCCATGTTTTTATGAACGAGAACGTAATCTGGAGCTATGCAAGTTTGGCCCGCGTTGAGGAATTTTCCCCAAACCAATCGTTTCACAGAAACTTTTAAATTGCAATTTTCAGTGATGATGGCGGGGCTTTTTCCACCCAATTCGAGGGTTACCGGGGTTAGGTTTTCGGCAGCGGCCTTATAAACAATCTTGCCAACCTTAGTACTGCCGGTGAAAAATATTTTGTCAAAATTCTGTTTCAACAATTCTTGGGTCTCTTCTACTCCACCCTCAATTACAGTAAAGAATGCTGGGTCAAAATTTTCTTTTACAATTTTTGCCATAGCGGCAGCAGTGTTTGAGGGTAGTTCGCTAGGTTTTAAGATTACCGTGTTTCCGGCAGCGATTGCTGCAATGACCGGGGCGAAGGAAAGTTGGTAGGGATAATTCCAAGCGCCAATAACCAAGCATACGCCCAAAGGCTCAGGTATGATGTAACTGGAAGCGGGAAAATTGAGGATGCTTGTGGAAACGGGTTTAGTACGCGCCCATTTAAATATATTGCTGCGGGCTTCTTTGATGTCTTTGTAGAGTAGCGAAAGTTCTGTAGTGTAATTGTCAAACTCTGACTTTTTGAAATCTTTGTAAATGGCTTGGTGGAGTAAGTCTTCGTTTTGTTGTAAACCTTGCTGTAATGTTTTAAGTTGCTTTCTTCTAAAGTGAATGTTTTTGGTGGCGTGGGTTTTAAAGAAGTTGCGCTGGGCGGTGATAATTTCTTTCATAGAAACAATTTTCATTAAAAATACTTTTAATGAAATTGATTGAAGTTAAAAAAGTAGAAAAATTATTACTTCTCCCTATTTAAAATCTTGTATTCTTCGTAACAACCACTAATAGCATCGAGAATCTGAAGGTCGTTTGCGGTGCGGATGAAATCTTTGGAATAGCTGCACTTGTTGAGGATTTCATCAATATCGGCACGTTCCAGCTGGAGCACGGCCATCAAAGTTTCGCGATCAAACTTGCTCTGTAGTAGATTTCGGATTTCATCATCTTCCTTCATTTGACGGAGCTTCCGCATCTGTTTCGGTCGCTTTCCGAAGACATTGTAAAGAAAATCTGCTGGATTAAAGATAGAGCTTAGTACTTTACTAACGGCACCGGGCTGGTTGCTTCCGCCTTCATAACCTGTGTTTAAACCTGAAATACGGTATCGGTAATTATCGTAAATGGGGATTAGTTTTGCATCAATCTCTACATAGCCCGTAAGTTGAACCGGCTTTACCACTACTTCTTCGAGGGCGATGCCCAATTCAGTCATTTTCACCTTTATATCACCAAACTTCAACCAGTCATTGGTAACGCGAACCCGCAGGGATTTAAAACCCAGATATGAAAAATACAGCGTGTCATTTACCGAAGCCTTGATTGCAAATTCACCCTTTTCATTGGTAGTTGTGCCTTTTACTTGGTTAAGGTTTACAATGTTCACATTTTCCAAGAGATTATCGTTGGCATCGTTCATTACGGTACCCTTTATGACATTTTCTTCTTGGGCAAAGGAATTTGCGGCAATAAATAGGAAGGCAAAAAGTAAAGTGTATTTTTTCATATAGTGAGTTAATATACGGAAAAATTTCACTGGGGCGAAACCTTTCTTTCGTTTTCAATTTTAGCTTTCAATTTTTCTTTGACACCGCCAAACCACTCATCTTTTAGGATGCTGAGAACGATACTGTCCCTTCTACCCGTTGGCGCCGCACAGTTATTACGCAAGATGCCTTCAACAGTACAACCTATGCTTTTCATTGCCGCAATGCTACGCTGGTTTGTAGCATCTGCACGAAACTCAACACGTTCTAGATGTAAGGTTTCAAAAACAAATTCCAACATCAGCATTTTGCACTGTTTGTTGAGCCCTGTGCCCTGAAACTCCATACCGTACCAAGTATAGCCTAATTGTACGGTGTTGTGGTTTTTCTGAAAATCATAAAAACGGGTGCTGCCCGCAATTTGCTGGGTGCGTTTATCAAAAACGATGAAAGGGTATGCCGTTTCTTGTTTTCTACCAAGTATGGCAGAATCAATATAGGCCTTTAGATTATCAGAACCACTGGCCGGTTGCAGGGAGTACCTCCAAAGCTCTGGCTGTTCTTCAGAAAAGTGAAGCAGCAACTCAAAGTCTTTATGGTGCAGGGGTCTCAGCCGCACACGGTCGTTTTCCAGTATGTATTCCTGCAGAAAATTGAAGGTTTGCATAAGCTAAAAAAAAAAAAACGGACCTCAGTTAAAAAGGCACGTAAATATACTTATATAGACGTTAAAGTGGTACTAAAGTTTAATAATTGGTTATTATCCTTTTCTTCGGCGTCTTCCGCCCGTGCCCTTTGCGTCTGGACGCGGTGCACCCCTTCGGCTCTTGCCTTTGAATTTTGGCTTGTCACTTCCATCAAAACCGCCACTACGTTTTTTAAAACCGCCTTTTCTTCCACCGCCGTCGCCACGATCATTTCTATCCCCTCTTCTTCTACCGCGATCGCGTCCGCCGCCACCACTTCTACCTTTGCTGCGCCCTGTATCTTTGGATATTTCAATGTTGATCTGTCTTCCGTCAAGTTTAAAATCCTTGAAAATACCCATCACTAATTCTTGGTGGGTAGTATCTGTGTTGAAAAAGGAGAAACTATCTTTTACGTCAACTTTGTAAACATCGTCTTTCCCAAGTTGTAACAAATCGCGAAGGAAATCCTTAAGGCTCATCCAATCGAAATCGTCTTTGTTACCAATGTTTATGAAATACCGCGTACTGTCTTTTGCATCTTCGTCAGAAAAGTTGCGCTCTCCGGAAATGTTTAGGTCCTTACTGTTTTTATAGTAATTCAAGAAACGTGTAAACTCTACGGAGAATACTTTTTTAATAAGTTCTTCCTTCGAAAAATCTGCCAATACCTCATTGATATTTGGAAGGTATGAATTTATTTCAGGGTTAATCTCAGTATCCTTGATGCTATTGGCCAAATGAAACATTTGTACTTCGCAGATTTCCATACCTGAAGGTATTTCCTTTGCAACGAATTGTTTTTGGATAATTTTTTCGATGCTCTTTATTTTCCGAACTTCACTTTTTGAAACAATAACGATGGAAACACCTGTTTTACCGGCACGACCAGTACGGCCGCTTCGGTGGGTGTAGGTTTCTATTTCATCTGGAAGTTGGTAATTTATTACGTGTGTAATATCATCAACGTCAATACCACGGGCAGCAACATCGGTAGCTACAAGCATTTGGATTTGACGGTTTCTGAAAGATTTCATTACCAAGTCGCGTTGGTTCTGACTTAAATCTCCGTGTATTGCAGCTGCATTGTAGCCATCTTCAATTAATTGTTCCGCCACTTTTTGGGTGTCGCGTTTTGTTCGGCAAAAAACTACCGAAAAAATATCGGGGTTTGCATCTGCCAAACGCTTTAAGGCATTGTAACGATCGCGTGCATTTACCAAATAATATTCGTGTGAAACTTGGTCAGACCCCACGTTTTTTGTCCCTACGGTAATTTCCACAGGCGTGTGCATAAACTTTTTGGCGATGGTGGATACCTCTTTGGGCATGGTTGCGCTAAAAAGCCAAGTACTTTTGTCCTTTGGCGAATGCGAGAGAATTTCCGTGATGTCTTCGTAAAAGCCCATGTTGAGCATTTCATCGGCCTCATCGAGCACGCAGTATTCAATTTTAGAAATATCTACCAGACCACGACCAATCATATCTTTCATTCTACCAGGGGTTGCAACAATAACCTGAGAACCTTTTTTAATCTGGCGGGCTTGGTCTGTAATACTTGCACCACCATAAATGGCGGTAACGTTTAGGCCTGGCAAATACTTGCCATAAGCTATCATTTCATTTGTAATCTGAAGACAAAGTTCGCGCGTTGGCGAAAGAATAAGCCCTTGGGTCGTGCGGCTGTTCACGTCAATTTTTTGCAACATTGGAAAACCAAATGCTGCGGTTTTTCCCGTTCCTGTCTGGGCCAGGGAAACCATGTCGGTTTCACGCTCTAAAAGGATTGGGATTGCTTTTGCTTGTACTTCCGAAGGGGTTTCAAAACCCATGTCGGCGATGGCTTTTAGAAGATTTTCTTCCAAGCCGAGTGCTTTAAATGCTGTCATTTTTTATAATAAAGTTTTTATATGCGTGCTAATGGGAAGCTACTGGACATATAAAAAACGGACAGCTTCACTATAACACTCCTCACCCTGAGGATTTTTCCTGAAAACCATAAGCAATGGCTATTGATTTTTCAAGGGCGCAAAGATAGCTTTTTTATTCAACTAAAAAGTTATAAATTCTTGTTAAGAATAATACTTTCATATTACTATATTTAGCCGCTTAAAAAAGTTATATGAAAAAAATATTTACGTTATTGGCATTTGGGTTTATAAGTTTTGTTGGTATCTCGCAAACATTAGAATTCGGACCTCTTATACAATACCACAGAACCGCTTTTCGCTTTGAGGATAAATCTAAAATTGTAGTAGGCGACAATAATATTAATTACGGCACTAAAACCACGGAAAGTGACGCACACATTGCCTTTGGCGGCTATGCAGCTTATTATACTGAAAATACATTTTCGTATGCGGTAGACTTATTTTATGTAAGCATATCATCCCCTAATTATGGTGATAATACATTTCATAGTATAAATTTACTGCCCACCGTAGGAGCAGAATTATGGAATACACACTTGCACGCAAATGTAGGGATAGGTGCTGGGTTTTTTATAAATAAGCCCAGTTTTGAAAACGTGCAGGACGTAGAACCTGATAATTTTAAAAGCATTGATGGCCTTCTGAAATTGGCATTGCAATACAGAATTAAAAATGTTTTAAGTATTGACGGAGGTGTGCTTTATGGTTTAAGCTATATTGTAGACGAACAGAAACGGTTCCATTTTTATATTGGTACCCGAATACCCGTAAACCTTTTTTTTAAATAAAAGCCGTCATTTAGATAAATATTCTATCAATTGGCGCATTGCTTTTCCGCGATGGCCGATTTCACTTTTTTGGGTGAGGGTCATCTCGGCAAAGGTTTTATCGAATCCTTTGGGTTGAAAAACCGGGTCGTAGCCAAACCCTGAATCGCCACGAAGTTCTTTTATTATTTCGCCTTCGCAAATGCCCAGAAACATAATTTCCTCGTGTTCCATATTCAGTGCAATGGCTGTTTTAAAGCGGGCGCTTCTATCTTTTTTGCCCTCCAGATTTTTTAGCAATTTTTCAATGTTCGCATTGGAGTCGTGCGAAACCCCAGCGTATCGGGCACTGAACACTCCCGGTTCTCCATTTAATGATTGTACCTCTAAGCCGGTATCGTCGGCAAAACAGCTTAAATTGTAATTATTGCGGACGTAATTCGCCTTCAGGATGGCGTTGCCCTCAATGGTATCTGCGGTTTCTTCAATGTCTTCATTGCAGCCAATATCGTCTAGACTAAGTAATTCAATGCGGTTTGGAAGCATTGCTTTTACTTCGGTGAATTTGTTTTTATTGTGGGTGGCGAAGACGAGTTTCATTTTTTAGTATTGAGTATTTAGATTTGAGATGCGAGATTTTATTTTTTCTGAAATTTGCGCGACAGTTTTAAATTCACAACTTTCGATAAAAACAACAACCTCTTCTTTTTCATATTTAAATTTGAGTTGTTGCCTATCGTAATAATGATATTTAGGACCTGCAAAAAGTATAAAATTAATTGCCGTGATAAAAAAATTTGTTGATTTTATCTTCGCTTCTATTTCACTTATAAGGTCAAAATGATAAAACCGATTTGTATTGAATTTTGAATTATCTACCACATTAAATCCATCTTTTCTAAATTCAATTTCAAATAATGGATGAGTTCGCAAAATTATCTTTTCAGCAATCATTGCTTGGAATTTTCAAGATAATACCGTTCAATTATCTCTTCTGAAGCCTTAATAGTCTTTTTCATCCATTCCATTTCAATCTCGAATTTTTCTGAATNGGAAAGCTGCCAATTTATAGGGCTCTGCTTCATTTTTGAAACCACGCTCTGCAAAATAATTGCCGCGGAAACTGAAATATTTAAGCTTTCGGTAAAGCCATACATCGGTATTTTCAAAAANCCGTCGGCTNCGTCCATAACCGTATCGCTCAAGCCATCGCTTTCTTTCCCGAAGAAAAANGCGCTCTTTTTTGAAACGTCAAATTCATGGAGCATGGTAGAATTGTCGTGGGGCGTCGTAGCAATAATTTGATAGCCTGATTTTTTTAAATTTTTGATACAATTGGTAATGGAGCTATACCTATTCAAACTTACCCATTTTTGGGCACCCATCGCAATTTCCTTATCCACACGTTTTCCCAAGCGTTCTTCCACAACGTGCAGATCCTGAATCCCAAAAACATCGCAGGTACGCATAACCGCACTGGTATTGTGAAGCTGGTAAACATCTTCAGTAGCTACTGTGAAATGTCGGGTTCGCTCAGACAGCACTCTTTTGAACAAGGCGGTTCTTCGTTCGGTGAGATAGGTTTGTAAATATTGAAACAATGCTAAATNCAAAGCGGAAAAGATTTTTGGTTGAAAATATATCGATTTCGATTTCGATTTCGATTTCGATTTCGATTTCGATTTCGATTTCGATTTCGATTTCGCTAAGATAAATGTTATTGATTTAATNGTTTCTTTCTAAAAACCACAATTTTAAATAACTTAGTAATTCAATAATCAATTATGAAAATAGCAGTATTGACAGGCGCAGGTGTAAGCGCGGAAAGTGGCATAAAAACTTTTAGGGATAGCGATGGGCTCTGGGAAGGCCACGATGTAATGGAGGTTGCCTCGCCAGAAGGTTTTACCCGTAATCCTGAAGTAGTATTGGACTTTTACAACCAACGCCGAAAACAGTTGTTAAGCGTACAACCCAATGCGGCACATTATGCTCTGGTAGCCTTGGAAGATAAACATGACGTTACCATAATTACCCAAAACGTAGACGACTTACACGAGCGAGCTGGAAGTACAAATGTCATCCATTTGCATGGCGAACTTTTAAAAGTACGAAGTACAGGTGACGAAAATTTGGTATTGGAGTGGAAAGAGGATTTAAACCTGGGCGATGTATGCGAAAACAACCACCAACTGCGACCACACATTGTTTGGTTTGGCGAAATGGTTCCCATGATTGAAGTTGCTGCTGAAGTGGTCGAGCAGGCAGATGCCATTCTAATTATAGGAACTTCCATGCAAGTCTATCCCGCAGCTGGCTTGGTTCAATATGCCAAACCAGATGCACAAATCTTTTTTGTAGATCCAAAACCATCCATTTCAGAAAGTAAAAAAATTACGGTTTTTGCTGAAAAAGCTTCTATTGGCGTTCCAAAAGTAGTTGAACTTCTAAATTAAAAAGTATGTTGCCTGAAGATTTAAAACAAAAATTGATGGAGGTTGACAGTAGTAGACAAAAAAGGCAAGAGATTGCTTTTTGGGTTACAAAAAAACCCCATTATGTTCGCGAAACACTGCAATGGTGTTTTAATGAGGAAAGTGAACTTTTGGTGCAATCTGCATGGGTACTGGAAATTATTTGTGAACACAAGGCGAAAAATTTCTTTAAATACATGCGTTTGTTTTTTGAAAAACTCCCGACCATTAAAAATGATTCCGCTTTGCGCTCTTGTGCAAAAATTTGTGAAATGCTTTGCCATTATCATTTTATGAAAGGCTTCGGGATATCTTATGATGTTTTAACCAAGAACGAACGAAAAATTATAACAGAGTGTTGCTTTGATTGGCTCATTACAGAACAAAAAGTGGCTTGTCAGGCCCCTGCTATGCAATGCCTCTACTATTTGGGTTGGGATCACGACAAGAAATGGATTTATCCTGAGCTAAAAAACATCCTCATAGAAAATGCACCACATAAAAGTGCGGGCTATCAGGCACGGGCCAGAAAAATTTTGAAGCGTATTTCATAATTTTTTTAAAGATTGTTAAATTTTTTTGAGCAGCCCATAAAGAGTTAATATTTTTTTAGTTTTATGCAACTTTAAAATCATAACCAATGAATTATAAATTTATTCTTATCCCTGTTTTCTCCTTAATTATGGCAGTTTCCTGTAAAGACACAAAAAAGGAAATTACCGAACCCACAGTCCCTGCCGAAACAAAGGCAACCATAGAATACAATGAAAATCGTTTGGATACTGTTTCCAAACAAACCGAGGATGGCGATACTTTTAGAGGTGGAGGAACCGATCCTTTTTGGAGCGTCCAATTTTCCAAAGGAAAAATCCATTTTAAAGCACCCGGAGCATCCTTAAAATCATTTGTCGCTCCAATACCAGAGCCGGAAATTTCTGGAAATTCCAAAAAATATATAGCACAATCCCACAGAGTTCTTATGGAAGTTTTAATAACCGAAGAGGAATGTATAGACGCTGTAAATTCAAAAAAGAGCTCACACAAAGTAAAAGTTTCTATAAAGCCTAAATCCGAGAAGGACTTTAATGTTTTTGAAGGGTGTGGATCATAGTTTCATGATCTATCAGTAAAAGCACAAAGGGACATGAAACCAAAAAATGTTACAAATATCGAGGAATATATTGGTCTCTTTCCCAAAAATACCCAAAAGAAACTTTTCCGATTATATTCTTTTATTAAAGAAATAGTTCCTACAATCGAGGAAACAATTAGCTATGGTATGCCTGCCTTCAAGCTTCACGGAAAACCTTTGGTATATTTTGCTGGATATAATAACCATATTGGCTTTTACGCCCTTCCATCGGGAAATAAAGCCTTTCAAAAAGAACTTTCCAACTATAAAACCGGGAAGGGCTCTATTCAGTTTCCGATAGATGAAGAATTGCCGTGGCAATTGATAGAACAAATTGTAAAATATAGAATAAAAGAAGTGGAGATCAATAAAAAAACGCCATAGAACTGTAAAATCTATGGCGTTTTTTTAAACCTAAATTTAATTAAGCCGTATCTCTCGGCTGATGTTTTTCTTTTCTTTCCTTTTGTTGGTAATTAATGTCCTTGCCTTGCGTGGCACTCTTGTTTATAGCCTGTTCCTTTTTACTTTGTTTTTCCTGTTCAAAATTTTTTTCTTTCTTTTCCATAATTCTTATTTTTTCGTTGAATTGATAAATTACACAACAATTTGCAGGCAATCAAAATTTTAAAACAGAATTAACAACTAGCGGTCCACTCCTTTAAGCAGCCAATCTTCCACTTTCACATCTTCATCCTTAGTGTGAAGCACCGCAATATCACCCGTACATTCAAATATGACCGCACGTATTTGAGAAAGCTCCAAAACATTGGCCTCTCTCAATTTGGAGCGCAGGTCAGCTTCCGTTACACGCGCTTTTCTTAAATTATTATGGAGAATTTCTTCTCCATCCATTAAAAGAAGGGGCTCGTTGTCTATTATTTTTTGAACAANCTTAAACCGCCGTACCATGGCAACCGAAATCTGAAGTACATAAACTGCGGCCAGACCAACAATGCCCTGTAGCAAACTCACTGATTTTGACAAAACCGTTGTGGCGATAATAGAACCTATGGCCACGGTCATTGCAAAATCAAAGCTGCTCATTTTTGAAAAACTTCGTTTGCCTGCCAGCCGGGTAAATAAAATCGTTGCAATGTATATTCCAATTGCCGTTAAGACTATTGCAATTATTGATGTAGTAGATGCTTCAAACCATTTAATCATTTTTTCCGTTTTAAGTTAATAAACCTTTATCTGTTGAATTTATAATATTCCAAATATGGATGCGGAGTTTTATTTATGGAATGAACAATTGCGTCCATTCCCATAACGCTGAAGGTAATGCCATTTCCGCCAAAACCTAAGATATAATGCTCATTCTTTTTAGGGTCTGGTTTTCCAAAATAAGGCAGACCATCTTTAGTTTCACCAAACGTACCCGCCCAGGAATAATCCAATGTAAAGGGAATATTTGGGAAACACTTTTTAAAACTCTTTACAAGTTCTTTTTCTTTTTTAGGAAGTAGTGCATCGCGGCGGGCAGCATTTTTGAATTCCCTATCGCCTCCNCCCATTACAATCCGTCCGTCATCTGTACTTCTAAAATATAAATATGGGGAATCCGTATTCCAATAAATTCTTTTTGCAAATGCCTTCGGAATTTTTTCAAATGCCTCTGACGCCAAAGCAAAAGTGCTTTTTAAATCAACAATGTTTTCACTAACAGTTTCAGTACTCTCGTAACCCGTGCAATGCACCACGTCATTTACTTCAACATTGAAACCATTTTTGGTTACAGCAATTAGCTTTTCATCCTTGGACTTTATTTTCTCAATCTCGGTACGATCGTAAATCTCCAACCCTTTAAGGGTGCAATATTCCAAAAGAGCGTTCGCAAGTTTATACACATCCATTACCGCACCCGATTTCGATTCAATTGCCGCATAAGCTTTTAAACCCAATTTTTCCAATTCTTTTTCTGTTANCCATTTTACTTTAAAACCGTGATTTTTTCTGGCTTCAAATTCATCTTTTAAAAAGACAATATCTTTTTTTGAAGAAGCAAAATAGACACTGTATCTTTCCTGAAAACCGCAATCTACTTTAATTTCTGCTATAATGTTCTTTAAATCGGTAATTGCCTTTTCACANTTTTGATAGCTGGAGACTGCACAAGTAAGGCCCACTTGCTCTATTAATTTATGTAAAGGAACGTCAATTTCATATTGCAACATAGAGGTACTCGCAGCGGTGCTTCCATTACACACATCGCGTCGTTCCGCCATAATGACTTTTCTGTTTTCCTTTATGAGCTTATAAGCTATAAGGGCTCCGGTAATACCTGCTCCTATTATCAAAACTTCNGAAGAAATATCCTCTTTAAGTGAAGGATAGCTTTGCGGCAAGGAGTTTTTAATAAGCCAAAAAGGCTCGTTAGAACGAACGTCCATAAATTTTTATTGAAATTTAGTCATTATGTCTTACCCACCCGTCCGCTTTAATATTTATTTATAATTTCTANCTCAACTAAAATCATTAAAAAAGGATTAACAATTTTCGTTAAACCCTTCTCAATTGTGAAAATGATAAGACGTATTCGCTTTGATGAAAATTATCTTTAATAAAATTTAAAACGAAAAACTATGAAAACTACAAAAGAAAAAGCAGACGAAAAGATTCACGAAGAGATTGTGAACAATCTTCAAGATTTATTGGAGAAAAACTATGATGCCGAAAAAGGTTTTACCAAGGCAATGAAGGATGCAAAAAACAATAACTTAAAAAAGTTTTTACAGCAACAAGCGCTACAGCGCAATAGATTTGCAACAGAACTTGATCAACAGATCAGAAACCTGAATGAAACACCGAAAGAAAGTGGAAGTTTTACCGGAGATCTGCACAGAACCTGGATAGACATTAAAAGTGCGGTTGCAGGTAATACTGATGAAGCAGTATTGGAAGAGTGCATAAGGGGTGAAAAGGCAAGTTGGAATGAATATGAAGAAAAATTAAAAGAAAATAATTTTCCTCCTACAATTTCTAATGTACTTCAAAAACAGGCATCAGAAATCCATACAACACTTAACAGTGTAAAAACATTGGAAGATCTTGCCGATGATTAATAATTTTTAATCTAATCTTTGAAAAAGAAAAATGGTAAGGAAAAAGCCCTGGAATATTAAATTCACAGGGCTTTTCAATTTAACAGAAGTTTGCCTTTATTAATTTTTGACAAATTTCTTACTAACCACTACGTTATTTCCGTCAAATATTGTGAGGTTGTAAACACCTTCACTAAGATAATTCACATCAATTGAATTATCAATATTTATTGCATTGTTTGAAACAATACGTCCGAGCATATCTGTTATCGCTACAGAAAATTGACTTAAATCTACTCCGGAGGCACTACTAATATTGATTCTTTCGGTAGCAGGGTTTGGATAAATTGCAAATTGTGAAGAATCAAATTCAGAGACACTTAATGGCACAGATGGAAGTGCCAACAAAGCACCACCAGCAGGACTGGCCACATATAGTCCAAAACCTGGACCATTTGAATTTTGTGAAGGATCTAAAAATCCTGATGCCAACACAGTCAGTGCAGCTCCGTCAAGACCCAAAGTTGCCAATGGCGCTTGGTATCGTGCTACAGTTACAGTGCCAGTGGCATCTGTAATATCAAGCACGTAATCTGCAGTTGGAAGTTCTAAATAGCCCTGAAATTCTGTATATGAAATATCATCTACAACAGTTCCAGCTCCCACACCAGTTTCAACAACATCTACGGTCGGGGCGTCAGTTGAACCATGATGTACGAGTACATCTACATTTGCAGGGTCTGCTGCCATTTCACGCGCCATTGGAAATACTTGCAAACTTAGTGGCGGAGCTGGATTGTAACCCGTTGGGCTTACTATTCCGTCGGCAACCACGATATACTTCTCATCGGCAGTAAGTGTAACTGGAACAGTTAATAGTACATCGCCTACGCCAGTACTATTTCCTGGAGCAATCCCAATATTTATTTCAACACCTGCAGGTAAATCTAAAAAGGGAGTTGCTGTTCTAAAGGCAAAATCGTCTAATGCTAAATCAGAATTGATATAAACATCTACTTCTGCTGCAGCCGCATCGGCTGAGTTGTGTATTACTTGTACACGAGCTGTTTGTGCAAATAAACTACCTGTAAATAAGGCAATTGTGAGAATTAGTAATAATTTTTTCATAATATATAGAGTTTTTAGTTCGAAGTAAAACTAATAAATAAAATATTTTGTTTAATCTTTTTTCTGAAAAGTTTAACAGAATAGATTTAAATATTGATTTTCAGCACGTTAAAAAATATGAAAAAGGATATATCGCTGAATCATCTCAAAAAAAAAACCCTCACATTGGTGAGGGCTTATAATGAAGATTATGTATTAAATTTATAACACTTGGATACCTGCGCTTTTAATTGCTGCAAAACCGCCAGCAACATTTACAACATTATGAATACCCCTACTTTTTAAAATTGAAGCGGCAATTACAGAGCGATATCCACCAGCGCAATATAAATAACTCTTTTCTTTTTCTGGGAATGCTTTTAAGTATTGATTCAGAAATGCCAAAGGAGTGTGTTCTGCAGAAGACAAACGTCCATTGGAATATTCCCCATCATTTCGTACATCAAAGACATTGATATTGGTTTCCAATTTTTTCTTGAATGTTTCAGCTTCGATAGATTCCAAAGTATCTATTTCCTTTCCAGCTTCTTTCCATGCATTTATACCTCCCATTAAATATCCTAATGTTCTATCAAAACCAACCCTTGATAATCGAGTAACGGCCTCTTCCTCCCTTCCCGGAGAAACAACTAAAAGTATTTTTTGTTCTACGTCTGCCAAAAGCGCACCGACCCACGGGGCAAATCCGCCATCCAATCCAATAAAAATAGACCGGGGAATATGGCCGTCTATAAATTCAACCTGATTGCGCACATCCAAAACGATCGCACCGGTTTCATTCGCTATTCTTTCGAAAGTTTCGGGATCAAGAGGGGTTGTACCCCGTGAAATTACTTCATCAAAAGCAGTGTAGCCCTCTCGATTCATTTTAACATTCATAGGAAAATATAAGGGTGGCGGTGCCAAACCTTCTGTAACTTCCTTTATAAATTCTTCCCGCGTCATATCGGCACGTAGTGCGTAATTCATTTTCTTTTGATTGCCCAAGGTGTCCACGGTTTCTTTCATCATATTTTTTCCACAGGCCGAACCCGCGCCGTGGGCCGGATAAACAATTACATCATCTGCCAAGGGCATAATTTTATTGCGAAGGCTATCAAAAAGAATACCCGCAAGATCTTCTTGTGTTATTTCATTAGCCTTTTGGGCAAGATCGGGGCGGCCCACATCTCCCAAAAAAAGTGTGTCACCACTGAAGATTGCATAATCCTTTCCGTTTTCATTCTTAAGCAAATAAGTGGTGCTTTCCATAGTGTGCCCAGGGGTGTGAATGGCGGTTATGGTTACGTTGCCCAATTTATATACCTCTTCATCCTTTGCCACAATTGCATCAAAGGAAGGATTGGCATGCGGTCCATAAATTATGGAGGCTCCGGTCTGTTCGGCAAGTGTTAAATGCCCACTCACAAAATCTGCATGAAAATGAGTTTCAAAAATATATTTGATGTTGGCGTTATCGTTTTTAGCACGTTCCAAATAAGGCTTAGTTTCACGCAAAGGGTCTATAATAGCTGCCTCTCCAGCGCTTTCAATATAATATGCTCCTTGTGATAGACACCCTGTATAAATTTGCTCAACCTTCATTATTTTATTTTTCGCAAATATAAGCATTGTAATTTCTAAAGTTTAAGTGAAAATATTCAAAGTGTCATTTTTCACAAATAATTTGCATTAAGCCTTAGAACTTATTTTATCTTTACCCATTAACCGAATAAAAGTGTATTATGAAAAAAATAATGTTAGTTATGATTTCGCTTTTTGTTCTTTCGTGTGCTACGGAAAACAAACAAGAAGAAGTGGTTCGCGAGTTGGCAAAAAAAGATGCCATTGAAAAATTACAGTTACCAGAGGGCACAAAATTCAGCAATGAAAACATTGAAGTAACAGAAACAAAAACTGAAGATGGTTCACTTGGTGTAACATATCTAGTAAAAGTGACCATAAAATCTCAAGACAGAGAAGGCAACGAGGTTGTAAAAACCCATACCTTCAATTATAAAAAAATAGGTGAAAGTGGTTCGAACGACACGGATTATGAACTTACCTCTTTTGAATAACAATTCATAACAACTTTATGAAACTATTATTTATCGCAATTTTTTCAACATTAACTTTTTCGTGCAATTCAACCCAAAACACGACTAATCCAAAAGAGAAAAATGTTGAATACGCAAATTCCATTACTGCGCAAGATCTAAAAAAGCATCTGTATATTTATGCAGGTGACGAAATGGAAGGCAGAATGACGGGCTCTAAAGGCCAAAAAATGGCTTCGGAATATATCCGTACTTTTTATAAAAAAGAAGGAATTGCCGCTGCTCCCGGAACTAACGATTATTTTCAAGAAGTCCCTGAAAGCTATTTTGCAGGAAAAAGAGAGCCCCGGTCTTCCGAGAATGTGGTTGCTTATATAAAAGGCTCTGAAAAACCTGAAGAAGTAATCGTGATTTCTGCACATTTGGACCACGTAGGGATGGACAAAGAAGGAAACGTTTTCAACGGAGCAGATGATGACGGCAGCGGAACTGTTTCTATAATGGAAATAGCACAAGCATTCCAAAAAGCTGTAAAAGATGGACATCCGCCAAAAAGATCAATTCTTTTTCTGCACGTAACTGGTGAAGAAATAGGCCTGTATGGTTCGCGATATTATACCGAAAATCCATTATTTCCTTTGGAAAATACCGTTTGTGATCTTAATATAGATATGATTGGAAGAATTGACCCTGACAAAAAAGAAAACCCCAATTATATTTATTTGATAGGAAGCAATAAGTTAAGCCAGGAATTGCAGGATGTTTCTTCAGAAGTGAACGAAAAATACACCCAATTGGAACTAGATTATAAATATGACGATCCCGATGACCCAAATCGCTTTTATTACCGAAGCGACCATTATAATTTTGCTAAAAATAATGTACCGATTATATTTTACTTCAACGGGGTTCACGAAGATTATCACAAAATAACGGACACCCCCGATAAAATAGAATATGATTTGATGGCAAAGCGCGCCCAATTAATTTTTTATACGGCTTGGGAAATTGCCAATCGCGAAAACAGAATTGCTATCGATTAGAGGTAGAATTAAAATCAATTCTAAGAATCAATAAAACCTTCGATAAACGAAAAAATCCTCCCCTAAAAGGGAGGATTTTGTTTTCGGGTGGAAGACCGGGTTCGAACCGGCGACCTCCTGAACCACAATCAGGCGCTCTAACCAGCTGAGCTACAACCACCATTTAATGTGCATTAAAACACATCTTCGCTAAGCGGACGCAAATATAAATCAATTATAACGGTTGCGCAATATTCTTTCTGAAGAAAATTAAATTAAATCGAAAATAGAATCTACTGCTGGATATCGTTCAACAGTAAAGCCTTCACCATATTCAGTTCCAATCAATCTTCCCAAATCCTGTGCCCTATATGTTATACTATCCCTAAAATTGGTTGAGGATATTGGCGTTTCTGGCTCATCCGCTTCTTTTTGATGAAATTGGCTTTTATATGCGAAAACAGCTTCCAGTTTCTTTTCCAAAAACCCGCTTACATCCACCACAAAATCTGGTTCAATATTCTTCCATTGAATGTAATGGTACACATGCTTTGGGCGCCAAGCCTTTTGGTGGTTGCCTTCAAAAATGCTTTCTATTTTCTGTAAGCCACTTAAAAAGCAGGCGTCACTTGCCATTTTGCTTGCTTTTGCGTGATCAATATGCCTATCGTCAATTGCATTGCACAAAACGATCTCTGGTTTGTATTTTCTAATTATTTTGATGATTTCCAACTGTGATGCAGCATTATTGACTAAAAATCCATCAGAAAATTTCAAATTATGCCGAAATTTAACTCCTAAAATTTCAGCAGCACTCGCAGCTTCGGTATCTCGAATTTCAGCGGTGCCCCGTGTTCCAAGTTCTCCACGGGTTAAATCCAATATCCCTACTTTTTTTCCGTTGCTAATTTCTTTTGCCAAAGTCGCCGAACATCCCAATTCCACATCGTCTGGGTGTGCGCCAATGGCAAGTATATCAATGTTCATAAATAGCTTTTTTAAATTTTTTCCATTTTTGAAACTTTTTCAAAAGCTTCTTCCAAATCGGCAATTATATCTTCGACTTCCTCAATTCCCACAGAAAAACGAAGCAACTCATCACTAATATTCTGTCGTTTCCTTTCTTCAGCAGAAAGCAAGGCATGCGAGGTTTTTGCTGGTGAAATAATAGTAGATTCCACCCCCGCTAAGCTCATTGAGGGCTTAATCATTTTTAATGCTCTCAAAAACGCATCAACATCTAAAGATTGACTTATTTCAAAAGAAAGCATTCCTGTATATCCTTTCATTTGTTTCTTTGCAAGTTGATGATCGGGGTGACTTTTAAGTCTAGGATAATAAACCTTTTCAACCCATGGATGCTTTTCCAACCATCGAGCAAGTTTTTTGGCATTCTTGTTTTGTGCCTTTACCCTTAGTACCATTGTTTTCATGCTGCGCTCCAAAAGCCAAACGGTATAGTCGCTAAGGCTTCCGCCTAAGTTTTTGGCGAGGTTCCAAATCTTTCTTATATGCTCATCAGAAGCAGCTACCGCACCTGCACATATATCACTATGTCCGCCCATATATTTTGTGGCGCTATGAATCATAATATCAATTCCAAAATCGGCTGGGGTTTGGTTTACGGGGGAAGCAAATGTATTGTCAATCATCGTTATAATTCCATGCTGTTTTGCCAATTTTGAAATCATTTCCAAATCGGTTATCCGCATCAATGGATTGGATGGTGTTTCCACAAAAATTACTTTCGTATTCTTCTGAATTTTTTCCGAAAAATCCGCTTCGGAAAATCCTTCGGTAAAGGAGTATTCTATTCCAAACTTATGAAATTCTTCCACCACAAAATTATACGTTCCTCCGTAAAGAGTCTGTGGAAGCACAACGTGGTCTCCTTTATGCAAAAAAGCAAGCATCGCAGTACTCACAGCTGCCATTCCACTTCCGAAGATAAGTGCAGCATCGCTTTTTTCAAGCATAGCTATTTTTTTGCAAAGCGCTTCTTGGTTTGGCGTATTGAAATAGCGCGGATAGCGTTTTACGTCAACATCTTCATAGGCATAGCTGCTGGACATGTACAATGGCGAAATAGCGCCTTTAAACTGTTTGTCCTCTACTTCTCCAATATGCGTACAGATAGTGTTGATGCCTAATTTTCCTAATTTCATAAGGTGTTTTTTTGGAAGCACTAAGGTATAAATTATAATTAAGACAATAGGCTTTTTCACTGCCCTACCACTTCTTTTTTTCTATCTTTATAAAAAATTTCGCTTTTAAATTTATCTAATGAAACTACTACTTACCCACATAAAAGAATTGCTCCAAGTCCGTGAAAGCTGTCCCACAAAACTCAGTGGAAAAGAAATGAAGGAACTGCCCTCAATAAAAAATGCTTGGGTATTTATAAACCATGGTGTGATTGAGGATTATGGAACTATGGACAAAATGGGACCACACCAAGGTTTTAAAACGTTGGATTGCAGCGGAAAAATTGTTCTTCCAGCGTGGTGCGACAGCCATAGCCACATAGTTTACGCAGGAAATCGGGAACAGGAATTCGTGGATAGAATAAACGGCTTAAGTTACCAAGAAATTGCCGAAAAAGGTGGTGGAATAGTGAACAGTGCCAAGAAACTACAACAGACTTCGGAAGAAGATTTGTATCATCAATCGGCAGCGCGTTTGGAAGAAGTGATGCGCCTCGGAACAGGTGCTATTGAAATAAAAAGTGGTTACGGACTTACTACCGAAGCTGAATTGAAAATGCTGCGCGTGGCAAAAAAGCTTGCAGAGGAATATCCTATTACGATTAAAACCACTTTTTTGGGAGCGCATGCAATCCCGACGGAATATAAAGGCAATAAAAATGGCTATCTGGATTTGTTGTGCAATGAAATGATGCCGAAGGTAGCTGAAGGAAAACTTGCCGAATATATAGATATTTTCTGTGAAGAAGGTTATTTTTCAGTTGCCGATATGGAACGAATTCTTTCCGAAGGAAAAAAACACAACCTCATCCCGAAGGTTCACGTCAATCAATTCAATAGCATTGGTGGAATTGCCGCTGCTGTAAAACACAACGCCCTTAGTGTGGACCACTTGGAAGTTTTAACCGATGAAGATTTGGAAGCATTAAAAAATAGTGAAACCATGCCCGTGGCACTTCCCTCCTGCTCCTACTTTTTGAGTATTCCGTATACTCCCGGCCGAAAAATGATTGATGCAGGATTACCTTTGGCTCTTGCTACAGATTATAATCCAGGTTCTACGCCAAGCGGAAATATGAATTTTGTGGTTGCCACTGCTTGTATAAAAATGCGCTTAACACCGGAAGAAGCTATAAATGCAGCCACAATCAATGGAGCATATGCAATGGGGTTGAGCAAAACCCACGGTAGCATTACTAAGGGGAAAAAGGCAAACCTCATCATTACAAAACCAATTCCGTCTTATGGTTATTTACCATATGCTTTTGGTAGTAATTTAATTGACTTAGTTATTATTAACGGAAAGGAAGTAAAATGAGCTTTTTAAAAATCTATTCCGAAAAGGAACTTGCCTCCTTTATAAAAAAGAGAGCCGGGGAAACCAAATTTGGGGAAAAAGTATGTTTTGTTGAAACGCTCGAAGATTTAAAAAAACATCCCGCAAAGTATGTTTTAGTGGGAATTCCTGAGGATATTGGTGTACGTGCAAATTATGGCAACCCCGGCACTTCAATAGCTTGGGAAGCTGCCTTGGGAAACCTTTTGAATATTCAACACAACCATTTAACAAATGCTGAAAACGTGATTGTTTTGGGTGAAATTGATTGCGAAACCCAAATGCAACAAGCCGCGACTATTTCTAAAGATGAAAACCATTATCTTGAAGAACTTGGCGAACTCGTTACCCAAATTGACCACAAGGTTTCCGAAGTTGTAAAAAAAATTGTGGAGGCAGGTAAATTTCCAATCATCATAGGTGGCGGCCACAATAACAGTTATGGAAATTTAAAAGGTACTTCCGAAGCTTTGCAAAAACCAATAAACTGTATCAATTTTGACGCACATACCGATTTTCGCGCTTTGGAACATAGACATAGCGGCAATGGGTTTTCGTATGCTTTTGAGGAGGACTTTTTGGATAAGTATTTTATCTTCGGACTGCATAGAAATTATACTTCGGAAGCAGTTTTTAATTCCATCGAAAAAAATTCAGAAAGGGTAAAATTCAATCTTTTTGAGGATATTTCGGTGGAACAAATACAGTCTTTTTCCGAAGCATTAAAAGAAGCAGAAAATTTCTGTTGCAATGAAAATTTTGGAATTGAGCTCGATATGGACGCTATTGAAATGATGGGCAGCAGTGCCATTTCACCTAGCGGATTTACACTTAGTGAAGCCAGAAAATTTGTTTCATATTTTTCCAAACATCAAAACGCTCGTTATCTTCATATTTGTGAAGGCTCGCCATCGGGAGGTGTCTTTCCAAACGAAGTTGGCAAAGCAATTGCTTATTTGGTTAGTGACACCATTTCTTAAAAATTTGTAAAATAAAACACTACCTATTTCATTCTTAGTATCTTCATAAAAAAAACTATGAAGAAAATTCCCCTCATTCTAATTTTTGCAATTTCACTTATCGCTTGCAAAAACACATCCGAAGAAAAAATTTCAGAAACAGATTTAAATGGTCCTATTGAAACACTTGACGGCGGAGAAGCCACAAAGGAAAAAGGTTTCACTATAAATCCTGTGGAGCATGCGAGTATGGTTTTAAATTGGGACGGAACGATAATTTATGTAGATCCCGTGGGCGGAAAAGATGCTTATAATAATTATTCTCAAGCCGATATGGTTTTAGTGACGGATATTCATAGCGATCATATGGATATCCCCACTTTGGAAGCAATTATTGCCGACAAAACAGTTTTATTTGCTCCAAAGGCTGTCTTTGATAAATTGCCTGAAAACCTTCAAAACAAAACTCAGATATTGAATAATGGGGAGGTAACAAACGATTTTGAAATGACAATTGAGGCAATTCCTATGTATAACCTTCGTACTGAAGCTTTAAAATTTCACGAAAAAGGAAGGGGAAATGGTTATATACTTGAAAGAAAAGGAAAACGTATTTACATTTCTGGAGATACTGAGGATATTCCAGAAATGCGAAATCTTAAAAATATTGATATCGCTTTTGTCTGTATGAATCTTCCCTATACAATGACGGTTGAAAAAGCAGCCGAGGCCGTGTTGGCTTTCAAGCCTAAAACTGTTTATCCCTATCATTACCGTGGTAAGGACGGTATGAGTGATGTTGAAAAATTTAAATCCTTAGTAGAAGCTGGCAATCCTCAAATTAAGGTTACACAATTGGATTGGTATCCCAAAAAATAATTGCGATATTTACAATCAGTGGATTGCAATAGCCACATTATAAATTTAAAATACTAAATCCATATTGATGAAAAACTACAAACGCCCCTTCAACCTGATTGCGCTTGCTTTTATTTCAGCTTTTCTACTGTCAAGTTGTAAAAATAATTCTGAAGAAAAAATAGCTGAAAAGGAAACCGGAAAAAAGGAATATCCGGCCGAATGGATGTACAACCAACGTGCCTATCCAAATAATTATATTAATAAAGAAGCATACAAAGAAGCAGTGCTTCAATCCAAACAGATTCTAGCAAATCGTTCTCCCGAACAAGCCGGAGAATGGACGTTTGTTGGCCCATTGAATACAGGAGGACGCGTAACAGATGTAGCAATTTCACCAGATAATGATGACCATCTTTATGTCGCCACGGCAACTGGTGGGATTTTCAGGAGTTATGATGCCGGTGCAAACTGGACTCCTATTTTTGATGAAGTCACAAAACCTTCTATTGGTGATATTGCCATTGCGCCATCAAATTCACAGCGAATCTATGCTGGCACGGGTGAAGCCAACGGCAGCGCAACAGACGGAGCCTATTTTGGCGATGGTATATACAGAAGTGATAATGGTGGCGATACTTGGACGAATGTAGGTTTACCTGAAAGTAACCATATCGGTAGAATAGTTGTTGACCCCAACAATCCAGATCGTGTTTTTGCAGCGGCTACGGGACAACTCTATGGTAAAAATGTAGAAAGAGGAATTTATAGAACTACAAATGGCGGCGGAAACTGGGAGCAGGTACTTTTTGTAACAGACTCTACAGCGGCTATTGATGTTGCGATGAACGTTGCAAACACAAATATAATTTATGCAGCAATGTGGGAACGCACACGGAAACCCTGGCAACGTGATTACGGCGGAGTAACTTCTGCTATCCATCGTTCTATGGATGGAGGTACTACGTGGACGCAACTAGGCGCCGCAAATGGCCTGCCAGCACCTAATGCACAAACGGGACGTATTGGGATTGCAGTTTCAGAGTCAGATCCTGCAACGGTTTATGCACGTTTTACTACAAATGAAATCACTAATGAATTTGATGGTCTTTATAAATCAACCGATAATGGTGATAATTGGACACTGGTTACGTCAGCGGGAGCATTAAGTGGTATTGATGCTAATTTTGGGTGGTATTTTGGAAATGTACGTGTGAATCCAACCAATTCATCCGAAGTATATGTTATAGGCTTTGACATTGCAAAATCCACCAACAGCGGTTCATCATGGAGCACACTGCCCGGGATGCACGTAGACCATCACGCACTGGATTTTTCACGTACCAACAGCAATTTTATGCTTGCGGGTAACGATGGTGGGGCGTATATTTCAAATAACGGCGGAAGCAGTTGGACTAAGTTTTTAAACCTTCCTATTACTCAATTTTATAATATTGAAGTTGATTATCAAAATCCTGAAAGGCGCTATGGCGGCACACAAGATAACAATACAATCCGGACGACGACGGGCGGTTTGAACGATTGGAATTCCATACTAGGCGGCGATGGTTTTCATGTAAATGTTGACCCAATCGATAACAACTACGTGTATGCAGAATCGCAATACGGGAATTTACGCCGCTCTACAAATGGCGGAAATTCATTTCAAAATGGCACAAATGGAATAAGTGGTAGTGACCGTGTAAACTGGAACACTCCCGTAATTCTTTCACCTTTTAGTCCAGACAAAATGTTTTACGGATCAAATAAGCTTTACACCTCCACTCGTGCAGTTTCTTGGACGGCGATTAGTCCAGACTTGACTGATGGATTACACCCCAGTGGCTCCTTGGCTTTTGGAACGCTTACCGCAATTGCTGCATCTTACAATAATCTGGACGTTATTTACACGGGAAGTGATGATGGCAATGTAAATGTAACTTTTGATGGCGGAACAACGTGGACAGATATAAGCGCGGGTCTTCCTGATCAATACATCACTTCCATTGCAATGGTTCCAAGTGACGATATGATTGCTTACGTAACCGTATCGGGGTTTAAATATTTGGACTATACACCGCACGTTTTTAAAACTACGGACGGGGGACAGAATTGGACCGATATTTCCTCAAACCTTCCAAATATTCCCGTTAATGATATTATCGTCTATCCGGCTGAAAACATATTATTTGTTGCAACCGACTTAAACGTGTGGTATTCCAAAGACGATGGTGCAACCTGGACGATTTTAGGAAACAACCTGCCGCTTACGGTGGTAATGGACTTAAAATTCCATGAACCTACCAAAACGCTTTATGCGGGAACTTTCGGAAGAGCGATGCACAGATATGATGTGAGTGATATTTTAGGTGTTGAAGAAAATAGTTTAAGTGAAAATACAATCAAAGTTTATCCAAATCCCGCTACTTCAGAATTTACCATTTCTCAAAATCTTTCTTCGAAAGGAACTATTCAACTCTTTGATACTTCGGGGAAAAAAATAAAAGAGTTATTTAATGGAAATTTCGGCACTAATAAAAACATCAAAATAAAAACCGATGGCCTTGCTGCTGGAGTTTATCTCGTGAAAGTAAACAGTGGGAAGCAATCTGTTACGAAGAAATTGGTGATTAATAAATAAAATGATTAGAAATAAAAAACCCGATTCTGCTTGAATCGGGTTTTTTTTTGAATAAATTCTACAACTTTTCACAGATTACTCCCCAAATTGGAAGAGCACTTTTTGAAGTATTTATTTTAACTGTTTCTTTATCAATTATCTTAAAATCTGTATCGCTCGCAAATTCGGAGTCAAAGATGGCCGATAGTAAAAATTTTGGATTCTTAAAACTTAAAATCTTCCAATTTCCGTCAGAAATATAAGTTCCCTTTTCTGAGATTACCACAGGCTTTTCCGTGCTTTCAGGTTGAGGGATACTTTTGAAATCAAATTTGAAAGTATTATTTTCAAAAAGTTGTAACGAAATAGAAGCCACACCATTTCCCAAACTTTTGTAGGAAACCGCTTCACTTTTCCCCAAAATCACTTCTTTCGATTCCTTTGAGGCTTCTAGGCCTTTTCGTTTAGCCCCACAGGAGGAAAGCAAGATAACGAATCCAATCAAGATTAGATTTTTCCACATAACTTAGCGTATCAATTTTTTGTATTTGATTCGTTTCGGCATCAAATCGCCACCCAAACGTTTCTTTTTATTTTCTTCATATTCGCTGAAACCTCCTTCAAAATAATATACTTGACTATTTCCTTCAAACGAAAGTATGTGCGTACAAATTCTGTCCAAAAACCAACGGTCGTGACTAATTACTACCGCACAGCCTGCAAAGTTTTCCAAACCTTCCTCCAAGGCACGAAGTGTGTTTACGTCAAGATCGTTTGTGGGCTCATCCAGCAAGAGTACGTTTCCTTCTTCCTTTAGTGTCATTGCTAAATGCAGTCTGTTACGTTCACCTCCAGAAAGCATGGAAACTTTTTTGTTTTGTTCGCTTCCGCTGAAATTGAAACGGCTCAAATAAGCGCGTGAATTAACTTGCCGCCCGCCCATCAAAATTAATTCCTGACTATCGCTGAAATTTTCCCAAATGGTTTTATCGGGATCAATATTTGAATGCGCTTGGTCAACATAGGCAATCTTCGCGGTTTCACCCACTTCAAACGTACCTTTATCAGGCGTTTCCTCGCCCATTATCATTTTGAAAATAGTAGTTTTACCCGCACCGTTTGGACCAATAATTCCCACAATTCCTGCTTGGGGAAGCTTAAAATTTAAATCTTCATAAAGCAATTTATCGCCAAATGCTTTTGATACACCTTTGGCCTCAATAACATTGGTACCCAAACGAGGGCCATTCGGTATATATATTTCAAGCTTTTCATCCAGTTGTTTTTGATCTTGACTTAAAAGTTTGTCGTAGTTTTGAAGACGTGCCTTTTGTTTGGTTTGACGGCCTTTGGCTCCTTGACGGACCCATTCCAGCTCACGCTCCAAGGTTTTCTGCCGTTTTCCTGCCTGTTTTTGTTCCTGTGCCAATCGTTTTGACTTTTGGTCTAGCCAAGAAGAATAATTTCCTTTCCATGGAATGCCTTCCCCTCTGTCCAATTCTAAAATCCAACCAGCAACATTATCCAAAAAATAACGGTCGTGTGTTACTGCAATTACGGTTCCTTTGTATTCGGCAAGATGATGCTCCAACCAATGCACGCTTTCGGCATCTAAGTGGTTTGTGGGCTCATCGAGCAAAAGTACATCTGGTTCTTTAAGCAGCAATCTACAAAGCGCCACCCTTCTTCGCTCCCCTCCAGAAAGTACACTGATTGGTTTATCTGGTTCAGGTGTGCGCAGTGCATCCATCGCTATTTCAAGCTTAGTATCAAGTTCCCAAGCGTTTGTGGCATCAATTTTATCTTGAAGTTTTGCCTGTTTTTCCATCAGTTCGTCCATCTTCGCAGGATTTTCATAAACTTCCGGAAGCCCAAACATGTCATTTATTTTGTTGTACTCATCAAGAATATCAACTACTTCCTGCACTCCTTCTTTTACCACTTCCAAAACCGTTTTGGATTCGTCCAGTTTTGGTTCTTGTTCAAGATACCCTACGGTATAGCCGGGTGCGAAAACAACATCGCCCTGATAGTTTTTTTCTTCGCCGGCGATGATTCGAAGCAAAGTAGATTTACCACTTCCATTTAGACCGAGGATACCAATCTTGGCACCGTAAAAGAAGCTTAAATATATATTTTTAAGGACTGGAGTCTGGGCACTTTGGTAGGTTTTGGTTAGCCCAGACATTGAGAAAATTACTTTTTTATCGTCAGACATTTTGAGAGTTAATTAGTGTGTTTGTTGAAAATTTTTAATTTGTAATATTGGTGTTTTAAACCCTTCCTTTTAAAGCATTAAAAACCCAAGCAATGGCAAAGAAGCCAATACCTACGGCAGCAAAGCCCCATCCGGCAACATCGTCATAGCGAAAGGCACCCATCCCAATTAGCACTACCCCCACAACAATCATTATAAAAGTGGCCCAAGCCAAGACAGTATTTTTATTCATTCCCATAATCTTATTCTATTTGGTTGATTTTTTCTTTTTCGGTTTGCAAATTTAAGAGCAAAAACAAATATCGACATTATAAAATTGAATTTCGTTAACAAAATGTCATAGTTTTTGAGCAAACTCGTAAAATGAAACACGCTTCAAAAACTTTAATTTTTTAAACTTTAAACTTTGAACTTAAAACTTTCCAGCATTTTGTATTTTAGCGCAAACATACTTTTTCAATGGATATAAACTTCAACAAAAACGAAGATCACAATAAACTTCTGGTTTCAGAATTAAAAAACAAACTAGCAAAAGTAAAACTCGGCGGTGGGCAAAAACGCATAGACAAGCAGCACGAACAGGGAAAATTAACTGCCCGCGAGCGCATTGCCTATTTATTGGATGAAAAGAAACCGAGTATTGAAATTGGCGCTTTTGCAGGTGATGGAATGTACGAGGAACACGGGGGTGCACCCGGTGGCGGTGTTGTTGTGAAAATTGGATATGTAAAGGGGAAGCAATGTATTGTCGTGGCGAACGATGCTACTGTAAAAGCTGGCGCATGGTTTCCTATTACAGCCAAGAAAAACCTTCGTGCCCAGGAAATTTCCATAGAAAACAGATTGCCTATCATTTATTTGGTGGACAGCGCGGGCGTTTATTTGCCGATGCAGGATGAAATTTTTCCTGATAAAGAACACTTTGGAAGAATTTTTAGAAACAACGCCGTAATGAGCAGTATGGGAATTACACAGATTGCTGCAGTGATGGGGAGCTGTGTAGCCGGTGGCGCTTATCTTCCCATTATGAGTGATGAGGCATTGATTGTTGACAAAACTGGAAGCATCTTTCTTGCGGGGAGCTATTTGGTAAAAGCTGCCATTGGCGAAAGCATTGATAATGAAGAACTCGGGGGCGCGACAACACACTGTGAAGTGAGTGGTGTTACGGATTATAAAGCAAAGGATGACAAAGATGCGCTCGATAAAATAAAAAATATAGTTTCAAAAATCGGTGATTTTGACAAAGCTGGTTTTAATAGGGAAAAGGCTTTAAAACCAAAAGAGAAACAAGAAGATATCTATGGTATTTTGCCAAAATCGAGAGCGGAGCAGTACGATATGCGCGAAATTATAAAGCGTATTGTTGATGACAGTGATTTTGAAGAATATAAAGAAGGCTACGGACAAACTATATTAACTGGCTACGCACGCATCGATGGCTGGGCCGTAGGAATTGTGGCCAATCAACGTACTTTGGTAAAAACCACAAAATCTAAAACCAAGCCAAGCGAAATGCAGTTTGGTGGCGTGATTTATAGTGACAGTGCCGATAAAGCCACTCGTTTTATTGCAAACTGTAACCAAAAGAAAATTCCGCTAGTATTTCTGCAGGACGTAACCGGCTTCATGGTTGGCAGCAAAAGCGAGCATGGAGGTATTATTAAAGATGGTGCCAAAATGGTAAACGCAGTGAGCAATAGTGTTGTTCCTAAATTTACAATAGTAATAGGAAATAGTTACGGAGCCGGTAATTATGCGATGTGCGGAAAAGCCTATGATCCACGATTGATTGTGGCTTGGCCAAGCGCGGAGCTTGCAGTAATGAGCGGTAATAGTGCTGCTAAAGTTTTACTTCAAATAGAAACGGCATCGTTAAAAAAGAAAGGTGAAACCATAACACCCGAAGTAGAAAAAGAAATGTTCGATAAAATAAAAGCTCGTTACGACAGACAGATTTCTCCATATTACGCAGCTTCACGAATTTGGACCGATGCGGTGATCGATCCTTTAGACACCAGAAAATGGATTTCCATGGGCATTGAAGCTGCAAACCACGCTCCTATTGAAAAGCCATTTAATATGGGCGTAATTCAGGTTTAGAATTACAAATACGATAAACCATAATTAATTGATTTTGATTACATTTGGTTTTAGGGAAATCTAATACTATCCCAATACCAACTTATTATGAAACTCAACCCTACCACACTTCGCAAAATGGGATGGCGCTGTTTTGCTCTTATGTGGATTCCCTTTATTACATTGTTTATAGGTATGTGGGGAATGCCCGAAGGTTCTTATGATTTTGACGAACTTCCGGAGCTTACACAATATTCCCTTGTGGCATTGGTAATTTTATTTGGCCTTACCTTCATCTTTTTTATTGGTTCTGTAGTTACCTCATCTACTAATAAAAACAAATTGCTAAAAACCGGTAAAGAAGCGCCTGCCAAAATAATCCGAATTTATGAAACTGGAACTACCGTAAACAATTCGTATATGGTTGGTTTTGAATTGGAAGTAATGCCGAAAAACGCGCCCAAATTTACAGCTACTACCGAACAACTCATTTCACGTTTGAGTATTCATGAATTTCAAGTTGGAAAAAAGGTACTTGTAGCTTATGATTCCGAATCTCATGAAGCAACCATTATTGGCAAGTTTGCAGAGGCTTGAATTCCTTTAAAAAGCGCTTTTCAAAAAATAATAAAACATGCAAAACAATACACCTCCATTTACTTCAAGATCATTTTTAAGAACCTTAACTATTATTCATCTCGCTTTGGTTGCGGGTGTTTTAGTTTTTGGAATAATGAGTTATTTGCAAACAAAAAACCAAATATTGTCATTCACATACTCAGGAGACGTAATGTTCTATGTGGTTCCATTTATGGCCATTACTGGAATTTTGGCTGGTAGTTATCTTTATAAAAATATCATGAGCGGTTTGGCTTCCAAAAAAACTTTAAAAGAAAAATTAAATGGTTTTCAAACAGCCTCTATTGTAAAGTACGCTCTTTTGGAAGGCCCAGCATTTTTAAGCATTGTTGCTTTTTCGAATGAAGGAAATCAATATTTTATAATTATAGCTCTATTGCTTCTAGGGTGGCTCATCATTCAAAGACCTACACGCGACAAGGTAGAAAAAGATTTAATGCTTGAAGGAATTTTAAAAAATGAATTTCAACAAGAAAACAAACCAATAGTCTAAATCTTATTTATTGAAAAGCTTTTTTAAAACCTCTGCACGCTTTACCTTTCCCGTTTCCGTATAAATAAACTGTGGTACTGTGTAAATTTTCTTAGGCTTTTCATAAGCTGAAAGTGTTTTAAAAAGTTCAGAATAATTTTCCAGCGATTGCATTTCTTCACTTTCAATTATCAAAATAACTTTTTCACCTAAAGCATCATCTTTTTCAGAACCAATAAAAAATGTTCCTGCTATGTGATGCGACAGTTTTTCTTCAACGGTTTCGGGATGCACTTTTACCCCGCCCGTGTTTACCACATTATCTATTCTCCCTAAAAATTTAAACGACGTTGGTGAAATAAGGGCTACAACATCGTTGGTTGCTACAATTTCTTCGGAAACTTCAGGGGCGTGTATTTGCAGGCAATTGTTTTGGTCCTGTGAAAAAATCACCCCCGGAAGTGAAGAAAAAATACCTGATTTTTCTGCACCGTTTATAGGGCGAACCGCAATATGGCTTATGGTTTCTGTCATTCCATAAGTTGCGAAAACTTTAGTAGAAACTTGCTGAAGTTGCTGCTCTAACGTTGAAGACACAGCTCCGCCGCCTATGATAAGCTTTTTTACTTTGTGCAAATCTGTTAAAGAATGAAAAACTTGATATGGAACCATCGCCGTAAAGTCGAAGTTGCTTTCCAAACTTTCAAGTGGTTTTTTTTCGGCGGCTGCAATATGCAAATCCCAACCAGCTGTAATTGCGCGGACAAGCATCATTTTGCCCGCAATGTATTCCGAAGAAAGGCAGAGTAGCGCTTTTGTATTTTCCTTTAAGTCAAAATAATTAATCGTTGCCTGCGCACTGTTAAAAACGTGTTCTTTTTTAAGTGTGATGGTTTTCGGAATTCCTGTGGAACCAGAGGTTTTTACGGCGATGTAGTCATTTTTATCCAGCCATTCTAAAATAAATTTTCCGATAGCCGGCTCATCATTATTTCCTTTTTCAACTAAATGATTCGCAACTTCCTTCAGCGCTTCAGCAGAAGAAAATGATTCGCCATTTAACTTAAAATTGGAATGCAGTACTTTCACTATTCAATGAATGTTTGGCTTTCGGTATTTTCATCCGAAACAATAATTGGTTCTTCCACTTTTCCGAAGAGCTTTCCGCCCCAATCGGTCCATTTGTAACGCCACGCCATAATTAGTAGAAAGATAGGATACAGAATAAGTACTGGCGCAATTACATCAAACCCTGCGGAAGGTTCTGAAATATCCTTTAATACTGAATTGGTTTTAAAAACCGTCCAATCTGCAGTCACCAAAAGTGCCGCAATTAAATTATTGCCAGCGTGGAATCCCAATGCGAGCTCCATTCCTTCGTCCATTAATGTCATAATTCCCAAGAAGAAGCCTGTCCCTATGTAATATATCATTATGATATTTCCTAATTTATCGACTTCTGGGTTTGCTAAATGAAGCCCTCCAAAAACTACCGAAGTAATAAGCAATGGCAACCATTTGTTCTTTGCCAAAACGCCAACCCCCTGCATTAAATAACCGCGGAAAAGATATTCCTCAAAACTGGTCTGCAACGGAATCATGATTATTGCAATTATTGCAAGAATTACAAATGGCACCAAATCGAACTGCAAAACATAATCTTCGGGATTGTTATAATAATCTAAGCCTGTAACAACGGTGGTTGTTATAGCAATAAGTGCAAAGCCAAAAAAAACTCGCCCCCAATCTATTTTTTTTCTTGAAGTAGTAAGTTCAACAAACGGTTGTTTGTGTAAAAATTTAACCACTAGATAAACTCCTAATAACCCTATGGCAAAACTGAGTAGCATCAAAAACAGAGTGAGATTGGAGTCTAGAACGGTCATCATTACATTTGGTTCTTGAATAGACTCTATGTTTCCGCCCTCTGCAATTACCTTAAACATTACTGCAATTAGTAGTGGAATGGAACCTATTTGGCTAGCAATAAAAATAATGATAAAACCTACTAAATAGCGCCACCATTCGTGTAGGGACTTAAAGGCTTGCTTTATATACATTTTGGTTTTTTAATTATAAAATAAATTGTTCAAATTTAAATCTGAAAATTCCAATTTACAGTTGGATTGTAACGTAAAGTTCCGTTTGAAACTTCCAGAGGGCTGTCAATATTATTTGTGTAAAGGCTGCCCGTGCCCAAACCTTGCGGCAATTTACTGTTTTTTGTGAAGGTATATTGTGAAATTGCATTTAAACCCACATTGCTTTCCAGTGCCGAAGTAACCCACCAACCTGCGTTGTGCTGTTCAGCAAGTTTTATCCAACTGTCGCTTCCGCCGAAACCACCAATCAGTGAGGGTTTTAGGATTATGAATTGTGGCTTTATGGTGTCCAAGAGTTTGTTCTTTTCTTCTTCGGAAAAAATACCGATGAGTTCCTCATCCAATGCAATCGCTAATGGTGTTTCCTCACAAAGTCTTGCCATTTCCTGCCATTGTCCTTGTTTTATGGGTTGCTCTATGGAATGTAAGTTCAAATCGGAAAGCATTTTCAATTTTTCCAAAGCTTCATTCGGCGAAAAAGCGCCATTTGCATCTACGCGCAATTCCACTTCGGAAGCTGAAAATTCCTTTCGTATTGATTTTAAAAGCCCCAATTCGGTTTTGAAATCAATGGCGCCAATCTTCATTTTGATGCAAATAAAACCTTCTTTCAATTTTTCTGAAATCTGCTGTTTCATAAAAATTTTATCGCCCATCCAAACCAAGCCATTTATAGGGATTGCAGCTTCGCCACTCGTAAATTGTGAGGGATATAACTCAAAAGGATTTTTTGAATACAACGACTTGAAAGCAGTTTCAACCCCAAATTGTATTGAAGGAAATTCCTCCAATGCTTCGTATAAATCTAGTTGATTTACGCCCAATTCAATGTTTTCACAAACACCCATTAGCTCTTCTTCATAATCTGCTCTATCATCAATGCTAAGACCACGAAGCAAGCCACATTCACCAACTCCGAAACTTTCTTCAGATTTAATAAAAAGAAAATAGGTCTCTTTGGTATTCAAAACGCCCCGCGAAGTGCCGCTTGGGCGTTTGAAGTTTAAGGTGTGTTTTTGGAAAGAAGCTTGTAGCATGGAAAGACCCCTCGACTGCGCCTCGGGAAGACATTTGGATTTATAATTCTATAGACTCTCCTATTTCAAGCAACATCAAATCTTTATTGGCATCGTAGAATTTGCGCTTTGCCTCTTCGTGATCAATCTCGATATATCCGAAAGTGTCATAATGTACTCCCAAAACTTTATCGCATTGCACAAAATCGCTAGCAATAATAGCATCGTCAATACCCATTGTGAAATTATCGCCAATAGGGAGAATTGCCAAATCCAACTTTGTGTGCAGTGGGATCAATTTCATATCCATTGTCAACGCTGTATCACCTGCAATGTAAATATTTTTATGTTCACCTTCTATTACAAAACCGCCAGGCTGCCCGCCATAACTACCGTCTGGAAAAGAGCTTGTGTGGATTGCATTTACATATTTAACCTTTCCAAATTCAAATTTCCAACTTCCGCCGTGGTTCATGGGGTGTACCTCGATTCCCTTTTCCTCGTAGTGGTTTGCAATTTCATAATTGCTCACAATTACCGCGCCCGTATTCTTTGCAATGGCTTCCGCATCCAGCGTATGGTCTTGATGCGCGTGGGTTAAAAAAATAAAATCTGCTTTTAATTGATTAATATCAATTTTATCTTTTGCCAAATCATTACCAGTAATAAATGGATCTACTAAAATATGTTTTCCTTTAATTTCAATTCCGAGACAGTTTTGGCCGTAAAATGTAATTCTCATAATAAATTCTTTTTTTTAGATAAAGATACTAAACAAGATTGCAAACAAAAAAGTGCTAAGTGCTACCTTCTTCAATTCGCCATCGAGTAGCATTGGCGATTTATTTTTAAAAACGGTTTTTATGTTTAAAAGGAAAGGAATAAATGCTATTAAAAATAGGAACTGCAGTGGTTCATGATAATTTATTATGGTGTACATTATTGCGCAACCCATTCCAAACAGCAATAAAAAAGCATGATATTTTTTTGCTTTGAGTATTCCCAATTTCACAACTAATGTGTTTTTCCCAGCTGCAGTATCGCTTTCAATATCGCGCATGTTGTTCAAATTCAGAACCGCTGTACTAAAACACCCTATCGCAATGGCTGGCAACAAAAGTTCCAAATAAAGCTTATGGGTGAATAAATAATAGCTTCCCAAAACACTTAACAATCCAAAAAACAGAAATACAAAAACATCGCCCAAGCCTGAATAGCCGTAGGCTTTTTTACCAACGGTATATTTAACCGCCGCGATGATGGAAATTATTGTTAAGTTGAAAAATATAAATGAAATGATGAAGTTTTCATTGCCAAAAGCTATAAAAATCAAAAAGGTGGCGAGAAAAAACGTTAGAACGCCCGTAATAATCATCCCAATTTTCATCTGTTTGGGTGAAATAATACCCGAAGCTACCATGCGTTTTTCGCCCTGCCTTTTGGCATCGGTACCGCGCACGCCATCGCCGTAATCATTGGCGAAATTTGATAAAACTTGGAAACCAATCGTAACTAAAATTGCCAGCCAAAAAATAGGAGATTCTAAAATGTTTCTTCCCGCTAAGCAAACAATTCCGCCATATTCCAAATCTAATTGCGCTTGCAAGTGATTGTTTTTCTCAAATATCCCCGCGCTAGCCCCAACTATTATCCCAGAAACCGAAAGCGGCAAGGTTCGCAATCTTGCCGCAGCAATCCAAGCTTTAATTTTTGTCATTCTCTTTTTTTGAAGCACAAAAATACGTTTTAAAAGTAAAAACCGCTTCTTTAAAAGAAGCGGTTTTCAAGCCTAACAATTCAACAATTAAAAAAATAAACAACTATTTAACAATCAATTTTTGTGAAATCCCTTCTGCATTTTTAACAATATAGGTCCCTGGGGCAAAAGCAGATATATCCAAAGAAGACATTTCCTTTTGGCTTCTAACGGAACGTCCAAGCATATCGTAAATTTCGTAAAAATCTGGTTTATTGAAGAATACCATACCTTGGGCAGGGTTTGGGTAAATCTTAAAGGTTGTAGCAGTCAATTCATTTTCAGGTACAGATAAAACATTATCTAATGAATAGATACTCAACGTAGCGCTAACTTCATTTGAAAGAATAACAAGTGCCTTTCCAGTAGGGCTATCGGCTGCATCCACATACACTACACCTTCCGGACCTAAGTCACCGCTTTCGGGCTCACCGGGCACGGTTCCACGGCTATTAACATACTGAAGATATACAGGATTCACTGGATCAGTAATATTATAAACCATCATACCACCTATTCGCTCTAAAAGTACAAAAGCATAAAATTGATCGCCTATTTGCTTAACAATTATTCCTTCAGGCTCCGGTCCTTTATTATCACTTCTGTTTTTGAAATTATTGTTATCATTACTGGCATTAAAGATTCCACCCAAGTTTGGATCGGCTGCGGTAATTACTTCAAAATCATTTCCACTATCGTAAACCAAATTACCTGTAGCCGCTTCAAAAATACTGAAGGAACGCCCACCAAAAACATGAATTTCTTCATATAGCCCATCGTTATTCTCATCACCCGAAGCAGCAGTAACATTGATATCACCAAGGTTTGTCTCTAAACCTAGAATTTCAATGTTCGAAAATACATTTGGATCCAAAATATAATCTGAATCTCCTAACTTTTTCTCTTCTGCGTAACCTGAATAATCTCTGGCATCTCCTTCATTTGCAGTAACAATATAATCTACACCGTTCACTGAATAGAATGAAACAGCATCTGGCATATACAATCCTTTGATAGGCCAAGAGGCATTAAAGATAAAATCTGTTTCATCTGATGTATCAAGTGAATTCTGGGGAAGGCTATGGTCCTTTTTTCCAAAGGAAATAATATCTGTGATTTCCAAAGCAGAAAGGTCTATGATTGCATAAGCATTATTCTCTTGAAGCGTTACGTATGCCATCTGAGAATCATCGGAAACAGTTATGTACTCAGGCTCCAAATCTTGCGATACGGAAGCTCCTGGTCCAAAAATTCGAACGCCAGCTGCTTTAAGTGCTGCTTCTTGCGAATCAAATGCATTAAAATTAAGCGTTGTTACATCAGCTTGTGTTATTGCGCCCAAACCAGCAGTAACATCTATCACAGAAACCGAACCCTCGGGGTCAACAGTGTAATCGTCGCTTGGTTGTCCCTCATTGGCCACCAAAAGTTTTGTTCCATCAGGTGAAAATGTAAGCATATCTGGTAAAGAACCTACCTCCAAAACCGTTGAATTGTTTCCATCGGTATCTGCCAAAACCACAAAACCGTTATCTAAAGGATCATTTGCTGATATAGCTGCGGCTACAATACCATTGCTTACGGCAACACTTTGAACAGAGCTACCAAATGCAGTAATATCTACAGTTGCTAAAGAGGTAATGTTTTCAGGATCTGAAAAATCCAATACCTCAATAGCGCCTACTGTAGTTACAAACAAACGTTGTGTTGCGGAGTCATACGCGGTGATTTCGGCAGTTCCGCCAGCATCAACCAAGTAACTCGTTAGGTAATTTACGTCGAGTTCGCTTGCATTACCAGTAGGTACTAATGTATCATCATCCAGAATATATACTGAAAATAGATTTGTATTCCCAATAACAACACTCGAAGGGTTTGTTAGTGAAAGCACGAAGAACAAATCACTTCCATCCTCTGTATTATTTATTATTGGAATAGTAACAGATTGTGAAGTCGTACTACCTGCTGCAAAATTTAAAGTTTCCGAAGCAGCAAAAGAAAAATCAGTGCCTTCTACCGCCGTACCGCCAGGAATTAAACTTACCTCCACAGATCCACTTAATGTTGGAGCCTGCGAAACCTCTACAGTAATGGTTATAGAATTACCATCTTCAGATACTGATGCATACGGAGCGTCAAACTGTACGCTTGTTACGGATACTGGTAATCCATTACCGGGAGAACCAATGTTGGGCACGTCCATATTGTCCCCGCCCATATCAATAGTTTCAACGGCGCCATTGGCATTTCCTACTACGCTAAAAGTGGCTAAATCTACATCGTATGATTGCCCATCGTTTGCACCTGTATCTGGATAGGTAGCTGAATCTACTGGTGAAGTAGTGTTGGGATCACCTTGCCAAATTGTAACGGCATCGCCACCGGCACCAAGGCCAGCACCATCAGTAAATCCAACTTGCACGTCGGTTAAATCAATTACTTGGCCCCAAACATTTGTAAATGTTGTAACATCATTTGCGTCTCCAATCAAAACAATTGCAAAGCCACCTGGTTGAATTTCAGAAATACCCTGAATAATATCAGCAGTTGTTGGGTCTGCAGATTCATCATCATAATATAAATCGCCATCTACGCCGGAAACCCAAGCTCCTGTCCCCACGTTTTCAATTTCGAACCAATCTGCAGTTAAATCTGTTCCGGCCTGACCTGAGAATATTTCAGTTATAATTAAATCTGAGGTTGAAGTTACCGCTGGCTGAAAACTCCCCAAAGCAACGATGGTGCTTAGAGCAGGGCCACCGTTACAGGTTCCTTGACCATCTAAAACTTGGAGTGTACCAAATGTCCAATTTACAGGATCAAAATTTCCTCCATTTGCATTGGAAAGATCATTTCTTAAATAGTAAGAGTCTTCGTGCTCCCAAGCAGTACCCGTACCGTCAACACCATCTTCACCAAAACGGTCAATCACGATACTATTATTATCAATAATTTGGAAGGCATCATCACCATTTGAATTGATATTTGAATTTTCTAAAATATTAGTAGAAATTCCAAACTCACCGGTAAAAATCGCTTCATTATTGGTGATGTAAATAAACGCGTCTGAAATAGTGGCAAAGGAAGAAAGGTCAATATTTGTAGTAAAACCATTTCCGTTGGACTGTCTTTGAACGGCCCACCCGGTAAAATCTATAGTACCATCAACGTAAATTTCGAGAACACGGCCATTTGCGCTGGGGCAAGGTGAGTCTACATACCCCGTTATCAATGCCTGTTGAGCAAATACAAACGTACTGAATACCAATGCGATAAATAATGTAATTTGTTTCATTTAAATAGTGTTTAAAATTTTTGCTAAAGTAGCTTTTGGGTTCAGCAATCATTTTAAATCAACTTTAACAAAAGAAGAAGAATTACTAAAATTTAGGATAAATTTTGAGCGTAACTTTAAGTTAATGTAAATTGAAGGTTATTAAATTTTTTGATAAAAAAATAGCTATTTTTAGATGGTAAAAACTAACATAAATTATTATGAATAACACAACCAGTTATAATTTAGGCTTGCTATTAATGCGCGTAGGTTTTGGCGCATTGATGCTCACCCACGGTATTCCAAAACTTTTAAAAATGCTTTCGGGTGATTTTTCCTTTGGAGACCCCATTGGTATTGGTGAAACAGCAACCTTGATTTTAGCTGTACTGTGTGAAGTTCTTTTTCCTTTACTTGTAATAATTGGTTTCAAAACTAGATTGTCCGCGATTCCTGTTATTATTACAATGGCGGTTGCTGCTTTTATTGTTCACGCCGCTGATCCTTTTGGAACAAAGGAGATGGCGATTCTATATTTAATCGGATTTACTGCTATTGCACTTCTGGGAGCTGGTAAATATTCAATTGATAGGAAATAGGCGGTGTAATTTTAATTAAAAATCCTCACCAACAATTCCTTCAACAAATCACCCTGCGAAAGATTTGCAGCACCCACACCTTTACTCTTCATATCCACCTCACGGATTGCGGCTATGATAGCACTCACCTTTTTCATAGGGTAATTTCGTGCTGCAGTTTGATAATCTTTTATAAAGTAAGGGTTTACACCCAAAGCCTTTGCCGCATCGCCTTTATTGGCAAGTGCATGGTATTTCAATAATTTTGAAAAAAAACTGTACAGTAATGCCACCGTCATGACCAACGGATTGTTTTTTGGGTTTTGCGAAAAATATTGAATGATTGCAAAAGCCTTTTTTATATCTTTTTCTCCAATGGCGTTCTGAAGCTCAAAGTTGTTGAAATCCTTACTGATGCCGATGTTTTCCTCAATAATTTGAGGTGTAATCTGTTCTCCGGGTTTTAAGATGAGTTGCAGCTTTTCAAGCTCGTTATTTACTTTGCTCAAATCATTTCCAAGAAATTCAACCAGCATCTGTGCAGCCTTTGGCGTAATGGTATATCCTTTTCCGGCTAAAACACGTTTTATCCAATCGGGAACCTGATTTTCATAGAGCTTTTTGCTCTCAAAAACAACGCCCGTTTTTGCAATTTCCTTTGCCAGTTTTTTGCGTTTGTCCAAGGTTTTATACTTGTAGCAAAGTACTAAAACCGTTGTGGGCTGTGGGTCTTTGGCATAGGGCACCAAGTTTTCTATAGTACGTGATAAATCTTGTGCTTCTTTTACAATTACAACCTGTTTTTCAGCCATCATCGGGTAGCGTTTGGCATTGCTGATAATATCGTCCACAGTAACATCACGCCCGTAAAGCACCATTTGGTTAAACCCTTTTTCCTCTTCGCTTAAAACGTTTTCCTCAATATATTTTGAAATACCATCAATATAATAGGGCTCCTCACCCATCAAAAAATAGATAGGCTTTGTGTTTCCGTTTTTAATATCAGTGATGATGGATTTTACTTTGTCGAGCGGCATTGGGCAATTAACGATTAATAATTGAAGATTTTAGATTGAAGGAACTTAATTTTGAATATTAAATTTTCAATATTTGTAAATGCAAAAACTGAACTTTCCCGAATATTCCTTTCGCTTCAAAAGTAGCGAAAATAAAACGTTGGTTTTTGATGAAATCAGAAAAAAATTCGTGGTGCTTACCCCAGAGGAATGGGTTCGGTTGCACGCTATCCAATTTCTTCTAAAAGAAAAAAACTATCCCAAAAGTCTTATAAACGTTGAAAAACAATTGAAACTCAACAATACCGTAAAACGATACGACATTGTGGTTTTCAACAATGACGGAAGCATTTTTTTGATTGTGGAATGCAAAGCGCCATCAATATCCATCAGCCAGCAAACATTTGATCAAATTGCCCGATATAACTTAGCGCTGAAAGCTGAATATTTAGTGGTTACCAATGGTTTGGAACATTATTTCTGCCAAATGGACTTTGAAAATGAACGCTATATTTTTCTAAAGGAAATTCCCAATTATAAATAACTCCTCAAAAAACACTTCAAAAATCTATCTTTACACCCGTGAAAGTAGCCGTAGTAATCTTAAATTGGAACGGAAAGGATTTGTTGGAGAAATTTCTGCCTTCGGTGGTGAGGTTTTCTTCCGAAGCCACTGTGTATGTCGTGGATAATGCTTCTTCTGATGATTCCATTGTTTATGTTTCTGAATTTTTTCCTTCGGTAAAAATCATTCAAAACAAAGTGAATGGCGGTTATGCAAAAGGGTATAATGATGCTTTAAAGAACATTTCGGAAGATATTTTCGTTTTGTTGAATAGTGATGTAGAAGTCACAAAAAATTGGCTACCTCCAATACTTTCTGAATTTGAAAAAGACGCTTCCGTGGTGGGGGCCCAACCAAAGGTTTTGGATTACAAAAACAACGAGTATTTTGAATATGCAGGTGCGGCGGGCGGTTTTATTGACAAATACGGCTATCCCTATTGCCGTGGGCGCGTTTTTAATACTTTGGAAAAAGATATGGGTCAGTATAACGATGTTTCACAGATTTTCTGGGCTTCGGGCGCTTGCATGTTCGTGAAGGCAAAAGCTTTTTGGCAAGCAGGCGGACTTGATGAAGATTACTTTGCGCATCAAGAAGAAATAGATCTTTGTTGGCGATTACAAGCAAAGGGTGGAAAAATACTTTACGTGGGCGCTTCGGAAGTTTATCATGTGGGCGGGGCAACACTTGCAACATTAAATCCTAAAAAGACGTTCTATAATTTTCGAAATTCCCTATTAAATCTACTTAAAAATGCAGCAGGCACAAAAGCTTTTACAGCATTATTTGTACGAATGCTTCTAGACGGTTTGGCCGCTTTTCAATTTTTATTTCAAGGAAAACCAAAACATTTTTTCGCAATCATAAAAGCACATTTTAGTTTTTATAAACTGCTGCCAAAATTTATAAAAAAAAGGGAAGTATTTTCTTCAACTTTGAAATACCACACAATTAAATCCATTGTATTCCAATACTTTATTTTAAAAAAAGAACATTTTAATAAACTATAACTTAAAGTATTGTTAATCGTTTTTTAAGCGACTGCTATTTTAATAATTTTGGTTCAGAATTATTGAAACAAACAATCTAATATAACACTTAACAAATTATGAAGAAACTATTGATTCTAGCAATGTGTTCTGGTTTAGTTTTTACTTCTTGCGTTTCAAAGAAGAAATATGCTGAACTTGAAGCAAAACAACAAAACACCCAGGATTTGCTGAATACGGCAACGGTTAAATTGAATGACTGTCTTACCGAAAGAGCAGCGGCTACAGCCCGTGCTAAGCAACTTGAAGAGCGTTTGGCAGATATGAAAAAGACTAACGAAGATCTTATCCAAAGTTCAAAAGAACTTACTATGTTGACCTCTAAAGGTGCTACCAACCTTGAAAAATCTTTGGAAAGTCTAAAAGAAAAAGACTTGAAAATTACACGTTTGCAGGATGCACTTAACAAAAAAGATAGCGTAACACTTGCGCTGGTAACTAGTCTTAAAAGAGAAGTGGGTATAAATGATCCAGACATTGAAGTAAATGTTGAAAAAGGTGTGGTTTATATTTCACTTTCAGATAAAGTTTTATTTAAGTCAGGAAGCTACCAGATTTCTTCAAGAGCTAATGAAATTTTAGGAAAAGTTGCCAAAGTAATCAATGGTAAACCTGACTTTGAGGCAATGGTTGAAGGACACACAGATAATGTACCTTATAAAAGCGGGGTATTGTTAGACAACTGGGATTTAAGTGTAAAGCGTGCTACAGCTATCGTAAGAGCCCTGCAGGATTTAGGCATTGCACCGGAAAGATTGGTTGCTGCAGGTCGTGGAGAGTACGATCCATTAGTACCAAATACCACTGCTGAAAACAGAGCTACCAATAGACGTACACGTATTTTGGTACTTCCTAAAATCGATCAGTTCTATGATATGATTGAAAAAGAAATGAAAAACTTAGAAGCTGGCGGAAACTAATTTCCAAAAAGCAGAATAATTTTAAAACCCGGTCTTTTTGGCCGGGTTTTTTATTGCTACTTACAAGACAATCTTTTGAAAGGTTTTTGTATCTTAGATAGGAATATGAAACCTTTACAAATATTTAAAAAGAAATGGAAGAATTCAGAACCAATTGGACCCGCGAAGAATTAAAAGCCTATATTTTGCTTTACTGTGCCTATGCCAACTTTGTTGAGACAAAAGATGAAAAAGATTTCATAAAATCAAAAGTTGGTGAAGAAAAATACCGTCAGGTTCATAAGGAGTTTGATCAAGACAATGATTACCAACGCATCCAAAAAATTCAACACACCATATCTCGTTACGATTATTCTAAAAGTGAAATAGACCGACTTTTTGAAAATATTAAAAAAATGTTTCTTGCTGACGGTTCCATCGATATCCTCGAGGAAAACATTTACCGCGGATTACAACATTTGTTGAAGTAATTTTATATCCTGAAACTATCAGCAAATCTGAAATAAATATCATTGAAAAATTCTACGAAGCCTTTGCAGATTTAGACGCAGAGCGTATGCTTGAATGGTACCACGATGATGTTACTTTTGAAGATCCTGCCTTTGGAGTTTTAAAAGGAGAAGAGGCCAAAAACATGTGGCGCATGCTCTGCCAAACTCAACAGGGAAAAGATTTTAAAGTAATAACCTCAAACATAGAATATACCCCCGAATCTGGAAAGGCACGTTGGGAAGCTTATTACACATTTAGCAAAACGGGAAGGAAAGTTCACAATGTAATTAACGCAACTTTCAAGTTCAAGGACGGAAAAATTATAAACCATTTAGATAGGTTCAGTCTTTACAGATGGTCCAAACAAGCATTGGGGCTAAAAGGATTCTTGGTAGGCTGGACAGCGTTTTTCAGAAAAAAATTGAACAAACAAACACGCTTTTTACTTTCAGAATTTCAGAAAAAACAAACTACTCAAAGTTAAATTTCCAAACTTCCTTTTCCTTCCCTAACTACAACTGGTTCTAGCCCCGTAAGATCAATTACCGTAGAAGCAATATTGCCACCATACCCTCCATCAATAACCAAATCTACCAAATTGTCCCATTTCTCTAGAATAAGTTCGGGGTCGGTAGTGTACTCAATTACCTCATCCTCATCCTTTATAGATGTGGAAATGATAGGATTGCCTAGTTCATGAACTATAGCCCGTGTTATGGAATTATCTGGAACCCGAATACCAACTTCCTTTTTCTTTTTAAAAACCGTTGGAAGGTTATTATTACCGGGGAGTATAAAAGTATAGGGTCCAGGAAGATTTCGCTTTAATATTTTGAAAGTAGGGGTATCTATTTGCTTCACATAATCGCTAAGATTACTTAAATCTTCGCAAACAAAGGAGAAGTTAGCTTTTTCCAGTTTCACTCCACGAAGTTGTGCCACACGCTCCATTGCGCGATTGTTGTTTATATCGCAACCCAATGCATACACTGTATCACTGGGATAAATGATTACTCCGCCATCGCGAAGAATTTTTACAACCCGCTTTATTTCTTTGGGGTTGGGATTTTCTTCGTATATCTTAATAAATTCAGCCATTCTATTTTAGTTTTTTTTGTTTACTTCACTTTCAAGTTTTAAAACTTTATCTCCATCAGTTTGCTCAATATAGAGTGCTTTGTTCCCATCTTCGCCTTTTCGTGTAATTATATTTCCTTTTATGGTTTTGGTAATTTCTTCGGAAAAAGTTTCGATTACTTTTCCCTCGGCCTCGCCACTGCCCCATTTCCACGTTACTTTTGAACCTTTCCGAATCATATTTTTATTTAAAGTTACTTCATTTTTTATAAAATAAATATTCCTTTCAAATTCTTAACATAAAACAACTTTTAAGACGTTATTGAAAAAACAAAAGTTTCATATGAAAAAACTGCTCATTATAATTCTTCTTTTCGGAATTCAAATTAGTTTCATTTCCTGTTCCAAAGATAACGACACAACTACTACAGATTCTTTAGCTGAGAAAACCATGCTAAATGTTTCTTACGGAAATAATTCACTTCAAAAATATGACCTCTATCTTCCTGCTAATCGATCTTCAAATAAAACCAAAGTTATTATGCTTGTTCACGGTGGTGGGTGGACCGGTGGCGATAAGGCTGACATGGATTTCTTTATTTCCTATATAAAGCAAAGACATCCCGACTATGCTATAGTAAATATAAACTATGTGCTTGCCGATATAAACACTCCGGCCTTTCCCAACCAATTCTTGGATGTGGATGCCATTATCAATAAATTAACCTCCGAAAAGAATGAGCTACAAATTCTGCCAGAATTTGCTTTAGTAGGAGCCAGTGCGGGTGCGCACATTTCTTTAATGTATGATTATGTATATGATACCGACGACCAAGTAAAAATAGTTGGCAATATTGTTGGGCCCACAGATTTTACAGATCCATTTTATAGTAACAACCCAAATTTTCCGGTGCTAATGGCTGCTTTGGTGGACGAGGGTGCTTATCCTCCAGGAACAAATTATGCTGAAGTTTTAAGTCCAGCACTACGAGTTTCAAATATCAGCAGCCCTACGTTGCTTTTCTACGGAAATGCGGATCCTTTAGTCCCTCTAACGAATGGAACCACTTTAAATGCAGCGCTAAATAATTCTCAGATAGACCACAGTTTTACAGTTTATGATGGCGGTCACGGAGATTGGGCACAAAGCGATATTGAAAATATGCAGGAGCAAATAAGCACCTTTATCGACACCTATTTAAAAGTTATGAATTGAAATTTTTTAATCTAAAATTTTCAGTTTAGCGAAGCGAAGCAAAAGCTTTTTCAAGCCACCGTTTTCAAAATCAATTTCCGCTTTTGTATCGGCGCCTACGCCTTCGATTTTAAGAATTTTTCCTTTTCCGAAGCGAACATGCTCTACCATTGTCCCCGTCTTTAGGTTAGCATCTTCTGCATTAAAATTTTTATCGGTATCGCTTGTTACGGGCTTCAATCTTCGCAATTTTCGAAGCTGAGCCTCTGTTGGTCCCGTTGGGGCTTTACCAGAAACAGGCTTCCGCAATCGCAGCTTGCTGTGGTCAACCTCATCAAAAATATCGGCATCCAAAAGAGGTTTGTAGCGGTTTTCTGTAATTGGGGTTAGATATTCTAAAAAGCTTTCATCAATTTCCTCGATAAAACGACTCGGCTCGGCATCAATCAATTTTCCCCAACGGTAGCGCGATTGGGTATAAGTCAAATATGCCTGTTTCTCGGCTCGGGTTAGGGCAACGTAAAAAAGTCTTCGCTCTTCTTCCAACTCGCTCCGGGAATTCATATTCATCCCACTGGGGAATAGATCTTCTTCCATACCTACAATGTAAACGTAAGGGAATTCCAAACCCTTTGCCAAATGCACCGTCATTAAGGCAACGCGGTCGCTATCGCCTTTGTCATTATCCAAATCTGTTGCTAAGGCTACATCTTCCATAAATTCCGAAAGGGAACCCGTAGCATCGGCAATTTCTTTTTGCTCTTCCACAAAATCGCGCATCCCGTTCAGCAGTTCCTCAATATTTTCAATACGCGCAATACCTTCGGGGGTTCCATCTTTTTTTAATTCCTGGAGTAAGCCTGTTTTTTTTGAAACATGTTCGGTAATCGTGAAAGCGTCATAATTTTGATTCAACACTTGGAAACTTTCAATCATTGTAACAAAATCCTCTAACTTGCTTTTAGTACCGGCATTAATCTTTAAATCAATTTTATCGATGTTTTTCATCACCTCAAAAATTGAACGATTGTAATGGTTTGCGGCAACTATTAAACGTTCCATTGTTGTGTCTCCAATACCTCGTGCAGGATAATTAATAACACGTTTCAACGCCTCTTCATCCTTTGGGTTCAATACCAAACGTAAATAAGCAAGTACGTCTTTAATCTCTTTACGCTGATAAAAACTGAGACCTCCGTAAATTCTATATGGAATGTCTTTCTTCCGAAGTGCATCCTCAATGGCACGGCTTTGCGCATTTGTTCGGTATAAAACTGCAAAGTCTCCATCCTTCAATTGATGGTTCATTTTGTTTTCAAAAATGGAGCTCGCCACAAAACGGCCTTCGTCACCATCAGTCATAGTTCGGTTTACGAGGATTTTATTGCCTTCATCATTTGCCGTCCAAACTACTTTTTCAAGCCTAGTTTTATTTTTTTCGATGATGTTATTTGCAGCATTTACGATATTTTTGGTAGAACGGTAATTTTGTTCCAAACGGAAAACTTTTACATCGTCATAATCTTTTTGAAAATTTAAAATATTATTGATGTTCGCTCCGCGGAAAGCGTAGATACTCTGTGCATCATCACCTACTACACAGATATTTTGGAACCTGTCAGAAAGTGCTCGCACAATCAAATACTGGCTGTGGTTGGTATCTTGGTACTCATCTACCAAAATATAGCGGAAACGGTTTTGGTATTTTGCCAAAACATCTGGAAAACGCGTTAAAAGTTCGTTCGTTTTCAGCAGAAGGTCATCAAAATCCATTGCACCAGCCTTGAAACATTTATCAACATAGGCTTTGTAAATATCGCCGAGACGTGGCATTTTTGCCATCGCATCGGCTTCTATCAACTCAGGATTGTTGAAGTACGCCTTAACAGTAATCAAACTGTTTTTATAGGAAGATATTCGGGAATAAACCTGCTTGTACTTATAAACGTCTTTATCCAGGTTCATCTCCTTTATTACAGAGCGGATTACACTGTGTGAATCTTGGGTGTCATAAATTGTAAAATTTGATGGATAGCCCAGCTTATCAGCCTCAAATCGAAGGATCTTTGCAAAAATACTGTGGAAGGTTCCCATCCAAAGATTTTTTGCTTCACTGGCCCCCACAATTTTCGCGATACGGTTTTTCATTTCGCGAGCCGCTTTGTTTGTAAAGGTAAGTGCCAAAATATTAAATGGATCCACTCCTTGCGACATTAAATACGCAATGCGAAAGGTAAGCACTCGCGTTTTACCCGAACCGGCGCCGGCAATCACGATCATAGCACCGTCTTTTTGAAGTACGGGCGCACGCTGCGCGTCATTAAGTTCTTTTAAATATGCTTCCAAAACTTCATTTTCTTCAAGTTGTGAAAATAGCCATAATGAAACATTTATGGAAAACGATTTTGTAGAAATTATAAACAAATAATTTCAATGAAAAGATGCTTTAAGACAAAACAATTTTCCAAAACCTTATAATTTTAAATACCTTTATAAAAAAACTATAAATGGATTCTATTCTATCTTTTCTGTCCCAAATTTCTTGGTGGGCTTGGATTCTCTTTTTTCTTTTAATTGTTGCCATTAGAGACATTTTTTTCAATAAGCACCATACTATTAGCCATAACTTCCCTGTAATAGGCCATATTCGATATATGTTGGAAAGCATTGGGCCAGAACTTAGACAGTACATAGTAGCAAACAACCGCGAGGAGCTTCCTTTTAATAGAATTGAGCGCGGCTGGATTTACGCTTCCGCAAAAAATGAAAATAATTATGAGGGTTTCGGTACCGATCGCGATATATATGAGCCCAATTATATTTTTATAAACAATTCGCTGCTTCCATTCAAAGTTGAAAAAGACAACCCAAACTATAAAAACCCTTATTTTTTGCCTTGCGCAAAGGTAATGGGCAGTTACCATAAACGTAAACGCCCTTACCGTCCTGCGTCTGTAATCAATGTTTCAGCCATGAGTTTTGGGTCTTTATCGGCACGGGCTGTTGAATCATTAAATAGAGGCTGTGCATTGGCGTATGCGTATCACAATACTGGTGAAGGTGGTCTGTCACCATATCACAAAACCGGTGCAGATGTTATTTTTCATTTTGGAACTGGATATTTCGGGGTGCGGGACGAACATGGCAATTTCTCAATGGAAAAAATTGTAAAGCTCGTTACTGAAAACCCCCAAGTTAGGGCTATTGAAGTAAAGCTATCCCAAGGTGCAAAACCAGGGAAAGGAGGTGTTTTGCCAGGGTCCAAAATTACAGAGGAAATTGCAGAGATTAGACACGTCCCCTTAGGGAAAGATGTGCTATCCCCACCTACACATTCTGCTTTTACCGGCGTAAAAGGCTTGGTAGAATTTGTGGAGAGCATAGCAGATGCTACTGGATTACCAGTAGGTATCAAATCTGCCGTTGGCCGCTTGGGAGAGTGGGAACAACTTGCAAAAATAATGAAAGAAACTGGCAAGGGTCCCGATTTTATTACGATTGATGGTGGTGAAGGCGGTACCGGAGCTTCCCCTCCCAGTTTTGCAGATCACGTATCATTACCTTGGCTTTTTGGATTTGCTGAAGTTTACAAGATCTTTAAAAAGCACGATATCTGTGATAGGATTGTTTTTATAGGAAGCGGAAAGTTAGGTTTTCCTGCCAAAGCCGCTATGGCATTTTCAATGGGTGCTGATTTGATTAATGTTGCACGGGAGGCGATGATGAGTATTGGTTGTATTCAAGCGCAACAATGTCACACTAACAAATGTCCGAGTGGGGTGGCCACCCAAAATCAATGGCTACAACGCGGTATTAACATTGAGGATAAATCGGTACGGGCGCATTTTTATTTTAAAAATTTCAGAAAAGAATTACTTGAAATGACGCACGCTTGTGGTTATGAGCACCCATGCCAATTCACTATGGACGATGTGGACTTAACGGTAGGCGACAAAAATTTGATTAAAACGCTGTCGCAATCGTTTATGTACCACAAATGTGCTGTGCCTTTTGAAAGCATGAAAAGCTTATCCCATTGTGAATATTTAGGTGGAAACTATCATCAAAAGCAGGCTAAAAAAGAAGTAAAAGCAATGCGAAAAGAAAATAAGGTACGCTACTAAAATTTAATAATAAATATTGCCAAAATTTTAAAAACAACTTAAGTTTGTTCACCAATAAAAAAATCGATGGAAGAAGCTGCACAAATTATTAGTTATGTCGCCTATTTGCTACCCGCTATTGTTGTGGGTATAATCGCCTATTTTTTCTTTAAAGGCCACACTGCAAATGAGGAAGGCCGCAGAAGGTATTTGGTTCAAAAAGAAGCACAGAAACAAGTATTGCCTCTTCGATTACAGGCGTATGAACGTATTACTTTATTTCTGGAGCGCATAGACCCAAATAAACTATTGTTGCGAGTAAAACCATTTTCAGATTCTAAAGATGATTACGAAAACTTATTGGTGAAAAATATTGAGCAGGAATATGAACATAATTTAACACAACAAATTTATGTAACTCCTGAGTGTTGGAACTTAGTGAACGCAGCTAAAAATGCAACAATACACGTAATTCGCCAAGGAGCAATGCGCGAAAAGGAAGGCAATGTAGACAAAATGCGGGAATGGTTATTACAGAATTTTATGGAAGAAGTTACACCATCACAGAAAGCTTTGGCATACGTTAAAAAAGAGGTAAGCGAACTTTTTTAGGGGGTAAATAAATTATGGTGAATTGCAAAAAGTACGAGCCCAATCCTGTTTTTAATTTTTAGTTTTTTGTGGACCGAGTCCCGGTAACCTTCCACAGTTTTATAGCTACAGCACATGGCCTCAGAAATTTCTTTGTAACTCAAATCGGTGCAAGCAAGTTTTATAAACTCAATTTCTTTTTCTTTTAGATCTGTGTCAATTTCATTCTCCAAAGAATCTACAAGGATTTGTGATACTGTATTGGTATAATAATGACCTTTTTTCATTACTTGAATTAGAGCTTCTTCAAGAATATCCTTTTTAGTGTCTTTTAACAAATAACCGCAGGCACCTGCCCTAAGCATTTTCAAAATAGTGTATTCATCTTCTTCTATGGAAAGGGCGAGCACTTTTACGCTCGGAAATTTTTTTTTAAGAATTTCAGTTGTTTCAATTCCATTAAGTATAGGCATCTTTATGTCCATAAGTACTAAATCTGGAATATTTTTCTTATTATCAAACTTATCAAGTAGTTCACTTCCATTTTTGCATAGGTATAGTACTTTAAACCTCCTAAAGCCTTGAACCAATCCGCCAATGGCTTGGGAAAGTAAGAAATGATCGTCTACTACTACTACGGAATAATTCATTTTATATAAAGTTTTTCTTATTTATGAATTAATTCAAAATTCACAGATAATTATATTTAAGGTGCAGTGCTGTGCCGTGGTCTTTTAAAGAATTGATTTTCAAAGTTGAATTGATTAATTGGGCACGCGTTTTCATATTTTTAAGTCCAATTCCCATAAAATTATCTGTTTTATCGAAACCCACTCCGTTGTCTTCCGCAGAAATAGTCAAAAGTTCATCAGAATAATTTAAAACTACCTTTAGGGTCGAGGCTCTGGAGTGTTTTATTGTATTTGAAAAAAATTCCTGCAATATCCTAAAAAGAATAATCTGCGTATTACTCTCAATGGGCCTTACATTACCTTGCACTTTTAATTCAGCAGCAATAAATTTAAGCCTGTTAAATCGTTCTATCTCCAGACCTATAGCCTCTTGAAGACTTAAGCTTTTTAATGCTTCCGGGTTTATCAATTTGGAAAGCGAGCGCAACTCATCAATGCCTGTGCCTATGGTCTCAGAAACTTCATTTAGCAATTCGGGCCTTTCCTGCGCCATTTGGGCTTGAATTTTGGCCAAAGTCATCAACTGGCCAATATTATCGTGCAATTCCCAACTAATATTTCGCAAAGTTTCCTCGCGAATCTCTATTTGTGATTCTGCCAATTCACGGTCGAATGCTTTTTTCGCTTTCTCCTGCTCTTGTAATAATCGGTTTTTTCTACGCGAAAAAACAGTGAAGAGCACGATAACAATAATTACTAATGTTACCGGAATGGCTATTGCCGCAATTATTATGATCTCTTTTTCATCCATAGAAATCCTGTCAAAAAAAACAAATACATAATGATTATGAGCGACGAATGTATTACAAGTAAAATCTCAAAGAAACTATCTGGTTTGTAAAACCAAGTTCTAATTATTTTTATAGGAATATAGCCAATATAAAATAAAAATAGGCCCACACTTACCCAAAACAACAAATCGTTTTTTACTACCAATACAAGTGATGATTGTAAAATATTGATATAGTATAAGGTGATGCAAAAAATCAGAATTGCGGCTCCAGCTATATACGTTCTCGCAAAAGAATTCTCAAAAATACCTGTAAATACTAGATCACTCAAAAAAAATAACCAAAAAACAGCTAAGCCCATTTTAATATTTTTCTTGAATCTGTCATTTTCAATCATTCTCATAAAAATATAGAAGAAAAATGAAAAATGGATCAGATAGTATAAATTGTAAATAAACTTATTAAGGGGAATATCAACTATTATATCCTTTAGGAAATAGCCCAAATATTCTGTAGCCATAGTAAGAAACAAAATAATGGGCAATAACCTTAAGATTGTGTGCTTATAAAGTGGAAATTTTATTAGTGATATAACAAAAACACTGACATATAATGTCAAATATGTATTTTTAAGTATTTCTAATATTGTTTCCACTAATTAAGTGTGCTCTAATTGCCGTCGCCAAAATCACTAGTGCCTGGTGGAGGCGCTACTCCTCCATCATTCAAAATGACACTTGTACTACCACTAAGGGTTGCGGAATTGGTTGAAATAAAAAGTCCAGCCTCATTCACACTCCCTTGGGGCTCATCTTGCGTCTGGTTTTTTTCCTTTTCGCTTAGACTATTCCTATTGATGGGCAAAGCAGTATATACCCCGTCTATTTCTTCAAGATAAAAACCAACATTCTTACCTTCATAAGCCATTGTAGGCACCACGAAAAAACTATTTCTTTTTGGATATTTAACCATATCACCATTTGGGAATTTATCACTATCAGGATAATTTGAGAGATAAAAACGCAATGTTTTGATATCCACATTAGCTTCTTTGGCCTCATGCTCAATATATGCTATATATTGCTTTATGGTTTCCAAATCAAATTCCGCATAGCGGGTGGGGGTAAATTTTGACCCGTCAGCAGCAATGCTATCCTCATATTTTTTGATTATCGGTACGCGTCTTTGCGAATAGGCATCAAACATTTCCTGAGCGCGATCAACCGATATTATGTGATCTTTCGGCGGACCTTCATACGGTGGCTCAGTATGGGTTACTGGATCTTGACAGCTAAAAAGCATTAAATTGATACAAAGTAATAACAGTAAATGTTGAAGGGTTTGTGCTTTCATATTGAATTGGTTTTAAATTGTGATATAAATTTAGTTACATTAAAAGGAATTTAAAAATGACCTTTTCCTAAACGTAGAGTGAAGATAATCCAAAAGTGTTGATTAGTAGCGCTCTAAATATAACTTACATCAAAAATATAGGGAAAACACTGAAAATTTGGGGGAAATACCCCTACATAAAGTAGGAATATCAATCGTCTTTTGTACGAATTTCATTCAATTCATTGTTCTTTTGATCTGCATATTGGAAACCTAGTTCCCACCACTTTGTCATCATTTTTTTATCAAATATTAAAGAATTTGTTGTCAAAACGGTAGGAGTGTAATACAGGTTGATGATCACATCTTTATTGGTGGCAACAAATTTCCCGATTCGGATGTTCTGTTTTTCAATTCGGTCCGCCATATAATTATGCATATTGGTAAGCAACGAAAAAACATTTTTTGAGGGAAGCCGATTGTAATAGGTAATCTCAGTTTCCAATACAATTACATCAATATGTGTTGCACCACGGTTAATCGCCTCTTCAATGGGAACCATACTTCCAAAACCGCCATCGGCATACTCACAGCCTTCCTTTTTCACAAGACTCATAAAAGGGGTAAAATTTGAAGAAATCCATATCCAGTCCAGAAAATCCTGATATTCAAAATCATTTACACTTTTGTATTCCACTTGGTTAAGCGAAAGATTGGAAACCGTTACCACCACTTCTTTTTCCGAAGCTTTTAAATTGTTGAATTCTATTTCGGTCAAAGTCTTTTCTATAAGCTTGCGCAAATTTAAACTTTCGCCAAAGGTTTTTTTTCCTTTTAGAAAATTGCGAAGTACCGTAAAATGGTCAATGGCAATCTGTTTTCCGCCAAATTTATCTTTCTTAATAATAAAAGGACAACTGTTAAAAATACTGTTCTGGTTTACTGATGTATAAACCTCCTTTATTTTTTCAACCTTGCTTAAAGCTAAATGCGATATGAGCAAACTGCCAGTGGAAGTACCTACAAAAAGGTCATAATTGTGATGCAGTTCCTCCATTAAATACTGAGCAACACCTCCCGCAAACGCCCCTTTACTGCCACCACCAGAAATTACCAAAGCTCTCATTCCTTTATGATTGAATTTAAATAGTTAGCCGCTTTTTCTGAAACTTGCCTTCCCAAAACCTTTATTTGCTCGTAATACTTTTCATTTTGAAGCAAATCATTCAACATTTCCTTTGATGGTTTTGAAAAGCGCCAAGTAGGATGAACACAGGCTTCAACCAAATTTTTAAGCATTTCAAAATCCCAGAGTTGAAGCTCGTTTATATATTCAAAAGCTTTTTCGCGAATTTCGAAACTGTAATCTGTAGAAGTATAATTTTTCAGTTCCTTTAAATAATTTTCCTTTTCAGAGGTTTCATACCCTTCGGTAACCAAAGCCAAAGCAAGCCACAACTGTCGAATGTTTTTATTCTGAAATCCTTCAATTCCTTTTGTTTGATTGAGATATACAGTTCGCATTTCTGGAAATTGCATCCACAGTTGATACAACGCAGTTTCCATTGTAACATATGAATCATCTTTCAGCAGACTTTCATATTCCGATTTAAGTTCATTCGGAATGGTTTGCAATGAAAGCGCCACAGCTTGGCGAACATATAAGTTGTTACTTTCAAAAGCTTTTTTGTAAAGCGAAAGGGTTTCAGGAATCGCTTCGCCCGCCAATTGATATACCGCTTCCTGCCCAATAAAATCATTGGGAAAGGTAAGCGCTGTGTTCAACTGATTTTTTTTGTTTTCTATAGGCGTAGCCCGCAGTGATGAGACTTCAAAATACTTTTTTATAAATAAAGATTTCAGCAAGGATTGATAGGCCTCTTCACTTTGGAAAGCACTCTGTTGCAACCAATTCTTTTCAAAATCTGAAATATCAGTTTCTGAAACTGCTTTCACTTCATTCAAAAAATCTTCGGTGGAAACATTTTTGAATTTATATTTTTCAAGATAGTTTTTAATTGCCGTTTTAAAAGCCTCATCCCCTATTCGTTCCCGTAAAATATGAAGCGCCCACGCCCCTTTTTGGTAAAACGTAAGGGAACTTGCCTTAGGATTTAAAAGCGATTCACCCTTGCCTTCATCACTCATTGCTTTAAGTTGCTCGGCTGTTTGGTACAATTGCCAGTAATAATAATCTTCACCAAAAATATCCTTTTCGGCAAGCAAAGCGTAATAGGTTGCAAAGCCCTCCTGTAGCCAGTGGTCCTCATTTGCGGTTTCGGTAACCATATCGCCAAACCATTGGTGGGCCAACTCGTGGGCGTTTACGTTTACATAGTTTCTATCGTTAAACCCTATGGAATCAACCACAAACGCTTCGGAGAAAAATGTGGCGGTTGTGTTTTCCATTCCTGCATACAGAAAATCACGAACGGGAACTTGCTTGTAATTTTGCCACGGATACGGTACTCCGATTTCCGTTTCCAAAAAATCGAAAATCTGTTTGCTGTAGCGGTACGTTGGTTCTACTTTTAGGGAATCTGATGGTTTGTAATATAATTCCAAAGGAATTCCAGAATTTGAAACGAGTTCTTTTTTATTAAAATCGCCAATGGCAAAAGCAACCAAATAACTGGACATGGGTTCTTTCATATCGAAGTGCCAAGCGTTTACTTCGTGAATATTCTGCAAATCAATTAATTTCCCATTAGCTATTACTACATTATTTAGTGGAGCGAATATTAGTAAATCGAATTCAATTTTATCATTTACATCATCTATGCTCGGCAGCCAATGTGAAGTGTATTTTCCCTGACCTTGTGTCCATATTTGGTCTTCAAAGAAATAAAGAGTTTGTTTTGGAAACATTTCATAATAAAAATCCGCCACATAAGTTTTTGCTTTTTCAAAATTTCCAATAAACCAAAGTTTCTTTACATCTGATGATATTTTAAAATTTTTAGTTTGAATATCATTAATTTGAATATTGACGGCATCCATATAAATAGAATCCGTGTCTTTCAAAACTTCGAATGTGGCTAAAAGCCTCCCTTCAATTTTCTTTTCAACAATATCACCACCAATGGAAGCCTCAATCTTCAAAAAATCCACAACATTAGTCTGCTGTGCAAAAGCTGTTACACTTGAAAAGAAAAGCGCAAAAAGAAATTTATTCATTTTAAGAAGTGCAATTTTTTTGAGATAGCAAATTACAAATTTTCAACCAATGGGAATCCCGCCTTCGCGGGAATTAAGTATTTTCGTTTTATGAATGCCAATTTCCTGCAAACTCCTATAGATTACCTAAAAGGCGTCGGCCCAAACCGGGCTGATTTGCTTAAAAAGGAGCTTGGCATTCACACTTTTCAAGATTTGTTGAACCTTTTTCCAAATCGATATCTGGACCGTACTCAGTATTATAAAATCGCACAATTACAGCAAACAAATGCGGAAGTTCAGATTATCGGGAAAATCACGCACATTAAAACCGTAGAACAAAAACGTGGAAAAAGACTGGTCGCCACTTTTATGGATGAAACCGGAAGTATGGAATTGGTTTGGTTTCGAGGTCAAAAATGGATTCGGGAAAATTTGAAGTTGAATGTTCCCTATGTAATCTTCGGAAAAACAAATTATTTCAACGGAAGTTTCTCCATGCCGCACCCTGAAATGGAATTGCTGGAAGCGCATGAAAAAAGTATCCGCTCTGCCATGCAACCCGTTTATCCTTCCACCGAAAAATTGGCGAACAGCGGCATTACAAATAGGGTGATAAATTCGCTGATGCAACAACTGTTTTTGGAGAGCAAAAATGCCTTCGCCGAGACCCTCTCAAAACCCCTTTTGGAACAGATAAAATTGGTCTCAAAAAAGGAAGCACTTTTCAATATACATTTTCCGAAAAGTCAGGCACATTTGGCACAGGCACAATACCGATTAAAATTTGAGGAATTGTTCTATATCCAACTGCAATTAATCCGAAAAAACCTGATCCATAAATCAAAAATTAAGGGTTACACTTTTGATAAAATAGGGGATAATTTCAACACCTTTTTTTCCGACCATTTACCCTTCAAATTAACCGAAGCACAGAAGCGGGTCATCAAGGAAATCCGTAACGATTTGGGTAGCAATGCACAAATGAACCGGCTCTTGCAGGGTGATGTCGGTTCTGGGAAGACCATAGTAGCGCTAATGTCAATGTTAATAGCTATTGACAATGGTTTTCAAGCTTGCTTAATGGCCCCAACTGAAATTTTGTCAGTCCAGCATTATAACGGTTTAATTGAAATGTGCAATAAACTGAATACCAGTATTGAGTTGCTTACTGGTTCAACTAAAACTTCAAAAAGGAAGGAAATTCATGAAAAACTCGAAAACGGCGCATTAAACATCCTAATTGGCACCCATGCACTGCTCGAAGATAAGGTAAAATTCAAAAATCTGGGGCTTGCAATTGTGGACGAACAACATCGTTTTGGAGTGGAACAACGCAGCAAATTATGGCACAAAAACGAATATCCGCCACACGTACTTGTTATGACCGCCACCCCCATCCCCCGCACCCTCGCCATGAGCATTTATGGCGACCTCGATATTAGCGTAATTGATGAACTTCCACCGGGCAGAAAAGACATCAAAACCGTGCACCGTTTTGATGCGAATAGACTGAAGGTTTTTAGGTTTATAAGAGACGAAATTTCCAAGGGCCGACAGGTGTATATTGTTTACCCATTGATACAGGAAAGTGAAACGATGGACTATAAAGATTTGATGGATGGATATGAAAGTATTGTGCGCGAATTTCCACAACCAAAATATCAGGTTTCTATTCTTCACGGACAGATGAAACCAGCCGATAAGGATTATGAGATGAACCGTTTTGTAAAAGGCGAAACACAAATTATGGTTGCCACAACCGTTATTGAGGTTGGCGTAAATGTGCCAAACGCCAGCGTGATGATTATTGAAAGTGCCGAACGCTTCGGCTTATCACAGCTGCACCAATTACGTGGCCGTGTGGGACGTGGTGCGGAACAGAGTTATTGTATTTTAATGACCAGCCATAAACTTTCAGCAGATGCCAAAACCCGTTTGGAAACCATGGTGCGCACAAGCGATGGCTTTGAAATTGCCGAAGTGGATTTAAAACTACGTGGCCCTGGTGATATGATGGGTACACAACAGAGCGGTGTGCTAAACCTTCGCATTGCAGATATAGTAAAGGATAGCGAGATATTGAAGATTGCCCGAAGTTATGCAGCACAAACCCTAAAGGGAGACCCTAATCTTACTTCCGAAGAAAATATTCCTATAAAAAATACCTATGCCCAACTCGTGAAGTATCGGAATATCTGGAATTATATTTCGTGAAAAATTATAAAATTCTCATAAAAAAATGGTTTTTAGCGGTGTTTATTTTACCATTTATAACCACTCCTATATTTTTGTTTCAAGCTGAATATTAAGATTTGCTATAATGAAGAACTATCTTTTTTTATTGATGTTACTATTGCCTTTTTCTTCTTTTGCTCAGGACAGTAATTTTGGAAACTGGATTATTTATTTCGGAAACAAGAAAATAGATAATAAATGGAATTGGCACCATGAAGTTCAGTACCGAAACTACAATGCTATAGGAGACTTGGAACAGTTGTTATTGAGAACGGGCTTTGGCTATAACCTTACCGAAAACAATAACAATCTATTGGTGGGGTATGGATATATTTTGAGCGAAAACTATATAGCAAACACAGACGAGAAAAATTCAATAAACGAACACAGAATCTACCAACAGTTTATTACCCGCCAAAAGATAGCCCATGTGGGAGTACAGCACCGATATAGGTTTGAGCAGCGCTTTGTGGAAGATGATTTTAAACTTCGCTTTCGCTATTTTTTGGGACTGAATGTACCATTGAATAATGCCGAATTGATTGAAAAAACCATTTACCTATCTGCCTACAATGAAATTTTTCTTAACACTAAAAATACAGTTTTTGACAGAAACAGACTATACTCTGGCTTGGGCTATAAGCTGAATAACTCATTAAAGTTTGAAATTGGTTATATGAACCAGTTTTTAGCAGGCGGAAATAACAGAGATCAGCTTAACCTAATCACCTCTTTTAATTTTTAAATACTATATCAAAAAGAAATTACAAACAAACCCTCTTCTAGATTTAAAAACCTTAGAAAACGTATTTTTTTAATTAACAAATAACACACGTCCACTAAGGCCTTATTGCACTTGCCCATTAAAATACTTTTCAATACTTTTAGGTTTATGACAGAAGCCGCATTAGAAGAAGAGAAAAAGGAGCTCGCAAAGCAGTATAAGCAGTTGCTCAAGATCAGTTATCGCACCCTCACAAAAGACGATAAAAAACTGATTCGCAGCGCGTTTGATCTTGCTGTTGATGCTCACAAAGAACAACGTCGCAAAAGTGGCGAAGCCTATATTTTTCACCCTATTGCAGTCGCAAAAATTGTAGCCTCAGAGATTGGCCTCGATGCCACAAGCATAGCCGCAGCGCTTTTGCACGATGTGGTTGAGGACACCGAATATTCGCTCGAGGATATTGAACGCATGTTTGGCACTATTGTAGCCCGCATTGTGGACGGACTTACCAAGATTGCGCACATTAACATGTCTGAAGACGTTTCCATGCAAGCCGAAAACTTTCGGAAAATGCTTCTTACGTTAAATGAAGACATTCGCGTAATCATCATAAAAATTGCGGACAGGCTGCACAATATGCAAACCATGGATAGCATGCCGCCAGACAAACAACGGAAAATTGCTTCTGAAACACTTTACATTTACGCCCCACTTGCCCACCGCATTGGACTTTATAACATAAAAACCGAACTGGAGGATCTCGGTTTGAAATTCACAGAGCCTGATGTTTACGCCGATATTCTAAGCCGAATAAAGGAAAGTAAAGAAGAACAGGACGCCTACATTGAAGCATTCAACAAAGTAATAAAAAGTTCACTGGATGCCGAAAATTTGGAATATGAAATTAAAGGCCGACCAAAATCTATCTTCTCTATCCGAAGGAAAATGCTTGCGCAAAACGTAAGTTTTGATGAAGTTTATGACAAATTTGCGGTGCGGATAATTTATAAAAGTGCGCCCGAAAATGAAAAATTCTTCGCCTGGAAGATTTATTCCATTGTAACAGATCATTTTCGCCCAAATCCTATTCGCTTACGTGATTGGATTTCTTCACCAAAATCAACAGGTTACGAAGCTCTACACATTACCGTCATGGGCCCGAAAGGCCGCTGGGTAGAAGTGCAAATTCGCAGCGAACGGATGAACGAGATTGCCGAAAAAGGTTTTGCCGCGCACTACAAATACAAAAACAAGGAAAAGGACGACGGCGGACTTGAAAACTGGTTGAACAAACTGCAAGACACGCTGGAAAATTCAGAAATAAGTGCCGTAGATTTTGTAGAGGAATTTAAACTTAATCTCTATGCGAAGGAAATTTTCGTCTTCACCCCGAAAGGAGATTTGTATTCATTACCTAAAGGCGCAACGGCATTGGATTTCGCGTTTCATATTCACACCGAAATTGGGATGCACACCCGCGGTACAAAGGTTAACGGAAAGTTGGTTCCATTAAGCCACGAACTTAAAAGTGGCGACCAAGTGGAAGTTATCACCTCAGAAAATGCAAAGCCTACCGCAAACTGGCTGAATTACGCGACCACGGGCCGGGCACGATCCAAAATCAAATCTTCGCTGAAAGATGAAAAGAAACAGCTTGCAGAAGAAGGAAAGGTCGTTTTGGCAAGAAAATTAAAGTCTTTAAAAATAAATCTGGACGACACTACGATCAACCAACTTGTGGTTTTCTTTAAAGTGAAAACAAGCTTGGATTTGTACTACCGCGTGGGCGCAGGAATTATCGACAATCAAAAACTGAAGGATTTTGCCGCTTCACGTAGCAACGCCTTTATCAGTTTCTTCAAGAATAGAATCAGAAAGCCAGACAAGCCCGAGGATGTTAATAAAGAAGAAATTACAGAGAAGTTAGACCAGCTTGTTTTCGGGAAAAACGAAGATAAGTTGGATTATAAAATGGCAAATTGTTGCAACCCCATTCCAGGTGATGATGTTTTTGGTTTTGTAACCGTTAACGAAGGCATAAAAGTTCACAAGACCAACTGTCCTAACGCATTGCAACTACAGAGCAATTACAGCTACCGCATTATGCCCGCAAAGTGGATTGACAGTACACAGCGTGAATTTAAAGCCGTGCTGAATATTTCAGGAATTGATACTATTGGATTGGTAAATGAAGTGACAAAAGTAATTTCAAACAACCTTCACATAGATATGAAAAGTGTTCACTTTGATAGTAATGACGGGGTTTTTACGGGTAAAATTGTTGTCGTGGTAAAAAACAAGTCCATTCTTAACAACCTTGTGGAAAACATCAAAAAAATAAACGGAATTGATAAAGTTACTAGAGCATAAATTTTAAGTAACTTTGCAATCTTAATTATGAGTTCAAAAACAGATATAAACAATCAGGCTATCGTAAAGAACGTATTTACAGGTTTTCTTGAGGAAAAAGGACACCGTAAAACACCGGAACGCTATGCCATACTTCAGGAAATTTATGACCACGATGACCATTTTGATATTGAGTCACTGTACATAAATATGAAGAATAAAAATTACCGTGTAAGCCGCGCCACCCTTTACAATACTATTGAATTACTTTTGGAGTGCGGTTTGGTGCGCAAACACCAGTTTGGTCAAAACCAGGCGCATTACGAAAAATCATACTTTGATCGCAACCATGACCACGTTATTCTTTCAAACGGAGATGTGATTGAGTTTTGCGACCCGAGAATACACAGTATCAAAAAAACCATTGAAGAGGTTTTTAATATAGAAATAACCAACCATTCACTTTATTTCTACGGAAATAGAAAAACATCCGCCAATACCGATAGCGGGAACAATCAATAAAAAATTATGGCAGTAGACTTACTACTTGGATTGCAGTGGGGCGACGAAGGCAAAGGAAAAATTGTTGATGTCCTTACAAAAGACTATGATATAATCGCTCGTTTTCAAGGCGGGCCAAACGCAGGCCACACTTTGGAGTTCGACGGACACAAGCACGTGCTTCACACTATCCCGAGTGGAATTTTCCACGAAGGTACTATCAATTTGGTGGGCAACGGCGTTGTGATTGATCCCGTAATTTTTAAAAGAGAGCTGGACAACCTTGCAAAATTCAATTTAGATATCAAAAAGAGCCTCTTGATTTCGCGAAAGGCACACCTTATCTTACCAACTCACCGTTTGCTTGATGCTGCTTCGGAAGCTTCAAAAGGAAAAGCAAAAATTGGCTCAACGCTTAAGGGTATTGGTCCCACTTATATGGACAAGACAGGCCGAAACGGAATACGTGTGGGTGACCTGGAAATGGATAACTGGCAGGAGAAATACCGCGCTTTGGCAGATAAGCACGAAGCGATGATTGATTTTTACAATGTGGATGTACAGTACGATTTAGCAGACCTTGAAGCAGAATTCTTCAAAGCGGTTGAAGTATTAAAATCCCTTACTTTTATTGATAGTGAGGAGTATTTACACCAAGCGCAACAAAATGGTAAAACTATTCTGGCAGAAGGTGCACAGGGTTCTTTGCTGGATATAGATTTTGGAACATATCCGTTTGTAACCTCATCAAACACTACAGCTGCAGGAGCTTGTACCGGTTTAGGTGTTGCTCCCGGAAAAATCAAGGAAGTTTTCGGAATATTTAAAGCCTACACCACCCGAGTGGGCAGCGGCCCCTTCCCTACCGAGCTTTTTGACGAAGCTGGCGAGATCATGGGGCGTGTGGGCAATGAATTTGGCGCAACCACAGGGCGTCCGCGCCGTTGCGGCTGGTTGGACTTGGTAGCACTTCGCTATGCAGTTCAAGTGAATGGAGTTACCCAATTGATTATGATGAAAGGCGACGTTTTGAGCGGCTTTGATACCCTTAAAGTATGTACTGCCTATAATTATAAAGGAGAAACAATTCAGCATTTTCCATATAATATTGAAGCCGAAAATGTAACTCCCGTTTATACAGAAATGAAAGGCTGGCAGGCAGATTTAACCAAAATGACTGAAGCTTCACAAATACCTCAAGCCTTGAACGATTATATCGATTTCTTGGAAAAGGAACTGGAAGTTCCAATTAAAATTGTTTCCGTAGGACCAGACAGAAAGCAAACTATCCATCGGTAATCAAATTTTCTGTTGATATTTTCGTTGCTAATGAAAAATAATTCTTTTTTGAAAATATCATCTTTCATAATTGTAGGTATCTTTTTTTTCTTCGCAATCCAGCTTTCCGCGCAAGAAAAACAAAAGGTGGATATACAGTCTGGATACCTTGAAATAAGGCCTGAATTTCCCGATGCCGCCATTTACACAAAAGACGAAACCGGACAGGTGTATATTGTGCACGAAGGGGTGGAAATGTGGTGCGACCAGGCTTTTGTTTATCTGAAAAATAATTTTGTAAAAGCTTACGGCGACGTGCGTATAACACAAGGCGACACCGTTTCAATGAATAGTAAATACGCTGAATACAACGGAAACACACAATTTGCCTTTGCCAGCGGCGATGTGGTTTTAACCGAACCAAAAACTACCCTACAGACCGACACCCTTTATTTCGACAGAATAAAACAACAGGCCTATTACCGAACAGGCGGAACGGTCCGCGATACAGCAAGCGTTTTAACAAGCCGCACAGGCAGGTATTTTGCCGAAAGCAAAAAGTACCAGTTTCTTCAAAATGTAAAAATTGTAAACCCGAAATATACCGTTAATAGCAACCAACTCGATTTTTATTCAGAAACGGGAGATGCTTACCTCTATGGCCCTTCAACGATTGTAAGTGAAACCAGTACAGTATACTGCGAACGCGGTTATTACGATACACGTGGCGATACTGGGTATTTCGTAAAAAATTCAAAAGTAGATTATGAAAACAGAACACTTTATGGGGATAGTATCTATTTTGACCGAAATAAAAGCTTTGCCTCAGCCACAAACAATATTCGGGTGCTGGACACTATGAATAAAAGTGTTATCCGTGGGCATTATGCCGAAGTTTTCCGTGAAAAAGATTCTGTTTTTATAACAAAAAGAGCCGTAGCAATAACCGTTCGCGATGGTGATTCTATTTATGTACATGCAGATACTTTGCGGGTAACGGGCAAACCAGCTAATAGAATTGTAAAAGGCTTTTATCGTGCTAGGCTATTTAAACCAGGAAAAGTAGGCGACGATCCCACAAGCGGAAAGTGCGACAGTATTTATGTAAATGAAAAAAGAGGGATTACAAAACTCTTGCGAAATCCTGTTTTATGGAGTGGTGAAAACCAAATGATTGGCGACACCATTCACATTCTCTCAGACACAATTACAGATAAACTTGACACACTTAAAGTTTTCAACAATGCATTTTTGGTACAAAAAGACAGCTTAGGTTATAATCAAGTTAAGGGTGAACGGCTTATCGGGTTATTTACGAATAATGAACTGGACACCGTGAATATCAACAAAAATGCGCAGGTAATTTATTATTCCCGAGACGACAATGAAAAATTAGTTGGAATAAATAATACGGTCTCCAGCTCCATTCAAATGTATTTGGAAGAGCAGCAGATTACCGGAATCCGGTTTATTAAAAAGGCTGATGGAAAAGTATATCCTCCCTCAATGTTGCCTGAAAATGCGAGAATTCTCCCAGGGTTTCAATGGCGGGGCGATGAACGATTGTATTCAGTGGAAGATCTATTCAAAGGAAAACCCGCACCCGTGCTTCCTAAAATAACCGGAATTCCACTACCTAAGGATGAAGGAGAATTTTTTGAGGATATTCCCGAAGACGAAATTGAACTTCCCGAAGAGTCCAAGCTTTCTCCGAAAGATTTACAAAACCGGCCAGACGATCCCAAACCCGAAACTTTGGAAAGCGAGGCGAAACGGGATTCCATTCAACAAAAAGTGAACGATTCCATTCAACAGGGAAACTAATGATAGAAGATTTTTTTAAATACCAAGCGCAAACAACTCCGCATCCGTTAGCGTTGGAAATATCGCATGCCAAAGGAAGTTATATTTATGACACTTCTGGTAAAAAACACTTGGATTTTGTGGCGGGAGTTTCTGCATGCACCCTTGGGCATTGCCATCCGCGCGTGGTTTCCGCAATAAAAGATCAGGTTGAGAAATATTTGCACGTAATGGTTTATGGCGAATATATTCAAGAAACTGCTGTGGAACTTGCAAAATTGCTTGCTGAACATCTTCCAAAAAATTTAAACACAACCTATTTGGTGAACAGCGGCACGGAAGCCATTGAAGGCGCCTTAAAACTCGCCCGCCGCGCAAAAGGGAGAACACAAATTCTTTATGCAAACCACGCATACCATGGCAACACCATGGGCTCCATGAGCGTGATGGGCTACGAGGAAAGAAAGAATGCTTTCAAACCTTTGATGCCGGATTGCTTTCCTGTGAATTTCAATAATGAAGCAGATCTTCAAAAAATAACTTCGGAAACCGCTGCAATTATTCTGGAAACAATTCAAGGTGGCGCAGGCTTTATTCAGCCCGTAAATGATTATTTAAAAAAAGTGCGTCAACGTTGTGATGAAACTGGAACGCTATTAATTTTAGACGAAATACAACCTGGTTTTGGAAGGACTGGTAAACTTTTCGCATTTGAACATTTCGGCATTGTACCAGATATTTTGGTAATGGGAAAAGGTATGGGCGGCGGAATGCCTATCGGGGCTTTTACTGCTTCCCACGAAGTTATGGCGCTGCTTCAGGACAACCCAAAGCTTGGACATATTACCACTTTTGGCGGAAATCCAGTGATTGCGGCTGCCGCTTTGGCAACATTACAGGAATTGACGGAAACAGATCTTATTGAACAAACACTTCAGAAGGAAAAACTTTTCAGAAAATTACTAGAACATCCACTAATAAAGGAAGTACGCGGTCGGGGACTGATGCTTGCCGCAATGGTGGAAACCCCAGAAATTGCTACCGAAGTAATCCTAGCCTGCAAAGAATTGGGACTGGTACTTTTTTGGCTGCTTTTTGAAGATCGGGCCATCCGTATTACGCCTCCGCTCACAATAAGCAATGACGAAATTGCAGAAGGATGCAAATTGATTCAAATGGCATTAAATCGAGTCAAATCAAGTCAAAACTAATCAATTTGCACCAACCCCTTTATTTATAGGGTTTTATGCATTATCTTTCTGTTGATAAGTTCGTTAACAATAAACACGGCATAACTATTGAACTTGTCATTACATTATTATCTTTAAAATAGAAGAAACCGTTAAACCGTGCGTATGCAATTAAGTTCAAACGAGCATAACAACTTCTCGCTGGAAAGATTCGAATCTATGCTGAAAACCAACAGCGTTTTATTTTTCGACTCAGAGGAATTTGAAGAGATAGTGCACCACTACCTTGAAAACGGAAAGATTGCACTTGCCAAGAAAGCGACTAAGCTGGGACTGGAACAACATCCTTCCTCTACAAACCTGAAACTTTTCCAAATAGAAATGTACATTTTTGAAAACCAACTGGACATCGCCGATGAACTTTTGGATGAACTGTACCAATTGGAACAAAGCAACGAGGAAATTTATATTCAAAAAGCAAATATTTTCTCTCGTCGCGATATGCACAAAGAGGCAATCTCACTTTTGGAAAAGGCATTAGAAATAACCGCCGATGAGGCCGATGTGCTTTCATTGCTGGGAATGGAGTATTTATTTCTTGAAGATTATGAAAATGCCAAACATTACTTTATGAGATGTCTGGAAGAGGATGAAGAAGATTATTCCGCACTTTACAATATCATATACTGCTTTGAATATTTGGATGAATACGAAGCAGCAATTGATTATTTGAACGATTTTCTGAACAAAAACCCCTATTGCGAAGTTGCTTGGCACCAAGTGGGAAAACAGTATTATGAACTTAAAGATTACAAAAAGGCACTTGCTGCCTTTGACTTCGCAATAATAAGCGATGACCGCTTTATTGGCGCATATCTTGAAAAAGGAAAGGTACTGGAAAAACTAAAAAAATACGAGGAAGCAATCGAAAGCTACTCCATAACCTTAGGGTTGGACGATCCAACTTCTTATGCATTATTGCGAATAGGAAAATGTTACGAAAAGCTTGGCAACGCCGAAATGGCAATCCAATTTTACACAAAGTGTGTGGAAGAGGATTCTTTACTCGACAAAGGTTGGATAGCTATCACAGATTTCTACACAAAAAGCAAGCAATTTCAGAAAGCCCTTTATTATATAGAAAAAGCTATCAATATTGACAGCGAAAATGTGCTCTACTGGAAGCGTTACGCAAAAATAAATAATAAGCTAAACCATTTTGAGGAAGCAGAGGTAGGTTTCCGAAAAGCTTTGGAATTGGGCAATTACGAAATTGAATCTTGGTTGACTCGCGGTGACATTCTAATCAATCTTGGTGAATTTGAGGCTGCAATAAACAACTTCAACCAAGCTTTGGAATTTTATCCTGAGCATGCTGAGATAGAGTACCGTCTTTCGGGCTTATATTTCACACAAAGCGAAAATGACAAAGGCACATTTCACCTTAAAAACGCACTAAAATCTGAACCTGAGTATTTGATGATAATTGAAGAACTTTTTCCACAGGTTTACCAAATGGAAACTGTTAAGGAAATAATCAAGCAACTCAAAAATCCTTCGCTTTAATTTCTGTATTTTTGGGGTTTTAGCAAAATAGACCTATGCCTCAAAGAAATTTTCTTCAATATCTAACGGTAACTGCAAAAGGCCTCGCCATGGGCGCTGCCGATGTTGTGCCAGGTGTATCGGGCGGAACGATCGCCTTCATTTCTGGAATTTATGAGGAATTGATAGAAACCATCCACAATTTGGATTTTGGCTTTTTCAAAATTTGGAAAAAGGAAGGTTTTTTTAAAGCTTGGAGACACTACAACCTTGGTTTTCTCTTAGCATTATTTTCAGGTATTTTCATTAGTATTATTTCATTGGCAAAATTGATTACTTGGCTTTTGGATGTGTATCCTATTATGGTCTGGTCATTCTTTTTCGGTTTGGTGATTGCTAGCATCGTGTATGTGGGGAAACAAATTACCAATTGGCGACTGGCAGTAATCGTAGCAATGATTATAGCTTCGGTGGCGTCCTATTTAATAACCATCGCAGACCCCGTAGGCTCTCCAGATAGCACGTGGTTTCTCTTCTTTGCTGGCTTTATTGCAATTATTGCAATGATTCTTCCTGGTATTTCGGGCGCATTTATTCTTTTGCTTCTTGGGGCATATACAACAGTAATTGGTATTGTAACACAATTGGGAGAAGGGATCACAACTTTAAACAGCTCCCTAGTTCTGGGCGCCTTAGGTAAACTTTTAATTTTTGCCATTGGTGCTGTTATTGGTTTAAAGGTTTTTTCCAGAGCATTAAACTGGATGTTTAAACACCACAAAAATTTAATACTTGCTGTGCTTACAGGTTTTATGGTTGGCGCTCTAAATAAGATTTGGCCTTGGAAGGAAGTCTTGCAGTACAGAATGAATCATGCCGGGGAACAAGTTCCTTTTATTGAAAGAAGCATACTCCCACAAAATTATGACGGCAATCCAGAGATTTTGTATGCAATCCTTTTTGCAATCATTGGTTTTTTGACAATCTTTTTGTTGGAAAGAGTTGCAGTTAAGAAAGTAGCTATAGACGATGGCAAATCCAATTAATTTAATAACTCAGTAAAACAATTTCAAAAAAGTGTACGAAAATCGCTCCTTTTCCGATAAAACCTGGCTGGTCTTAAAAGGATTAGGGATGGGTGCTGCCAACAAGGTGCCTGGCGTTTCTGGGGGCGTTGTAGCCTTTGTTGCGGGTTTTTACGAAGAATTTATTTATTCCCTTCAAAAAGTAAACAGAAAAGCGTTCAAGCTTTTAATTAATGGGCGTTTCAAAAGTTTTTATCAATATACAAACGGGCAGTTTTTAAGCCTATTGATTCTGGGAATGGTCATTAGTTATTTCAGCGTTTCCAAGCTTTTGGATTATTTGATTGAACATTACGAACTTTTTGTTTGGAGTGCTTTTTTCGGAATGATTATCGGTTCCATCTATTTTATTGCAAAAGATTTTGGAGATTGGAACCGTAAATATGTTGGCTATTTGCTCTGCGGGGTTGCGGCAGGAGTGGCCATTAGTTTTTTGGAACCCGCTAAAGAAAATAGCAACTTGTTATTTGTATTTTTCTGCGGAATTATAAGCGTATCGGGGATGACTTTGCCTGGACTTTCGGGCTCGTTCATACTAATGCTTTTGGGTAATTACGTTCTGCTTTTAGTAGATTCTGTAAACTCACTTTTTGATACATTTGCTGATGTCTTTCAGGGAGATTTCAGTTGGATTTATGACGCAGAGCGTATAGAGCTTTTAAAGGTTCTAGCTGTTTTTTCGTTAGGCTCTTTGGTGGGCTTGGTCTCGCTGTCCCATCTTTTGGCATACGTTTTAAAAAGATTCAAAAAAGCAACCTATGCCGTGATAATTGGTTTTATTGCCGGTTCGCTGGGCGTGGTCTGGCCTTGGAAAGAAAAAAAATATGAATTGGATGCCCTGGGCCAAATTCAATTTGATGCCAACGGCAGAGAAATCATACGAGGTTACAATCGATTTTTTCCTTCCGAAATGAACTCTGAAACTATACTTGCAATTGTATTTATATTAATAGGAATCGGTATTGTGCTTAGCTTAGACTGGTATGATAACCACAAAAAAAAGCACCGTGTCTAAATTTGGGTTGATAGGTAAAGACATTGATTATTCCTTTTCAAAAAAATTCTTTTCAGAAAAATTTGAAAAAGAGAACCTACAGCATACTTATGAAAATTTTGACATTTCCTACATCAAAAAATTTCCGGATATAATTAACACCACACCTGATATAAAAGGGCTAAACGTTACTATACCCTATAAAGAAAAAGTTATTCCATTTCTTGATAATTTAGACCTCGACGCCGAAAAGATCGGGGCGGTAAACACTATTAAAATTTCTGGGAACGGAAAACTTACTGGCTACAATACGGACCATTTGGGTTTTCAAAAATCGCTGGAAAAGTTTTTACCACTTCAAAAAAAAACGGCCCTAATCTTGGGCACGGGAGGAGCTTCCAAAGCAGTAGCATATGCCCTGCAAAACTTAAGCTTTGACTTTAAATTTGTAAGTCGAAAAAAAGGAACCCATACCTTAAACTATTCTTCTTTAGATAAATTAGCTATTGAAAATAACTTGCTAATAATAAATACAACACCTTTGGGCACCTATCCAAATATTGCTGATTGCCCACCCCTTCCCTATCAATTTCTTACGGAAAATCATTTGCTTTTTGACTTAATCTACAATCCCGCCGAGAGCGAATTCCTGAAACGCGGAAAATATCATGGAGCCCAAACCACTAATGGACTAAAAATGTTGGTACTACAGGCCGAAGCGTCCTGGGCAATCTGGAATTCATAAATTTCATATAAAAAGGTTCAAAAAAGCGCTGTGTTCTTTGCCAATTGCACAGTTGTTAGTATCTTGACCCTCTAAGAATATGAACCTAAACATTGAAACAAATGTCTGACGAGAAATTGCCTCAGGAAGAAAACGAAAAGAAAATTCCAGCTATTGAATCTGCGGAAGAAACTAATGCTGAATCCATAAGCGAACAAGACTCAGCAAATGAGGAAGCATCTACAACTGAAGCTGAAGAAGTTCCTGTGGAGAATAGCGCATCCAAGGAAACTCCGGAAAACAAATCACTGGAAAATGAAAAAGCTGAGCAAGAAGATATTGTCGAAGATGCGATGGTTGCAGAAAAAGATGCCGTAAAGGAAAAAGAAACAAACGAAACAACTGCCTCTGAAAAGATTGTAACTTCCCAAGATGATGAAAACGAAGAAGAAGATGAAGAAGAAGTAGCTTCCTCTGAAGAGGAAGAGGAGGATGAAGACCATGAAGAAAAAGCCCAAAAGGATTACAGCACACTTTCAGAAAAGGAATTGGTCGCTGAACTTGACAAGCTTTTAAAGACAAAAAAAATACAGGAATTAAAGCACGATGTTGAGGAAATTCGCTCTGAGTTCAACAGTAAATTCAATGAAGAACTAGAGCACAAAAAGGAGGAATTTCTCGCCGATGGCGGAAATATTATCGACTTCCACTATACTACTCCCCTAAAAAAAGAATTTAATTCACTTTATTTTGATTATAAGGAAAAGCGCAACAAGCACTATAAAAATCTTAAAAAAGACCTGCAATCAAACTTGGACAAGCGCTGGGAATTGATAGAAGAGCTTAAAGGTCTTTTGGGGGCAGAAGAAAATATAAATACTACATATAAACACTTTAAGGAAATTCAAGAAAAATGGCACGTTGCTGGCGCAATTCCGCGCGATAAGTACAATACCGTTTGGAATACCTATCACCACCATGTGGAGAATTTTTATGATTTTCTACACTTAAACCGTGAATTCCGTGATCTGGATTTTAAGCACAATCTTGACGCCAAGCTTAAATTGATTACCCGTGCCGAAGAGCTTGCTCAGGAAGAAGACATCAACAAAGCTTTCCGAGAATTACAGATGCTTCACAAAATGTGGAAAGAAGATGTGGGGCCTGTTGCCAAGGAATATCGTGATGAAGTTTGGGATAAATTCAGCGAGGCCACAAAAGTAATCCACGACAAGCGCCAAGCCCAATTGGCTGAAATGGAAAAAGATTTTGAGACCAATCTTGAAAAGAAAAAAGAAATAATTGAAGATATAAAGAAAGCCACCGAAGAGGCTAAACCAAGCCACCAAGGTTGGCAAAATGCCATAAAGAAAGTACAGGAACTTCGCGATGCTTTTTTCAATACCGGAAGAGTACCGCGTTCGAACAACAAAGAGACCTGGAAGGCTTTCAAAGACGTAACAGGCAATTTTAATCATCAAAAAAACAGCTTTTATAAAAATCAGAAAAAAGAGCAATATACCAATCTGGAGAAAAAACGCGAGCTCATAAAAATTGCTGAAGAGAATAAGGACAGTGAAGATTTTGATGCTACAACCTCTTTGATGAAAAAAATCCAAAACGATTGGAAAAATATTGGTCATGTACCAAGAAAAGACAGTGACAAAATCTGGAAACAGTTCAAAAAAGCATGCAACCATTATTTCGACAGGCTTCATGCACAGAAAAACGAGGCCAATAAAGAGGAAATGGAGCATTTTGAAGCCAAGCAAGAAATGTTGGAAAAACTTTCTTCATTTGAATTGAGCGGCGACCATAAAGCTGATGTAAAAGCCATAAAAGAACAGATTAGTGCTTGGAAAGAAATTGGGCGCGTGCCCTATAACAAACGTAACATTGAGCAGAAATTCAATAAAACTTTGGACGGTCTTTTTAGCAAACTAGATTTAGGCAAAAAAGAAACCGAACTTATCAAATTTGATAATAAATTGAACACGCTTGTAAATCGTGAAGACGAGCGTAAACTACAAAATGAGCATTTCTTTATTTCAAAAAAGATAGATGAAACCAAAGATGAAATTCGCCAATTGGAAAACAATTTAGGCTTTTTCCATCACGTTGATGAAAACAATCCATTGGTAAAGGAGGTTCACAAAAACATTGCACGCCATAAAGAGCAACTTGAAGTTTGGAAGGCGAAACTTTCAAAAATTAAAGAAGTTAGAGAAGATTAACTAAAATGCCGGATATGAATCCGGCATTTTTTTTTGCACACTGCCTACTGTTTTTTCGCTTCATTCCAAAAAACATCCATCTCTGCCAGCGTCATATCTTTTAAGGATTTATTGACCTCCTTGGCTTTGCTTTCCAAATATTGAAAGCGTTTTATGAATTTTTTATTGGTACGTTCCAACGCATTTTCTGGGTTTACTTTTAAGAATCTTGCGTAATTTATCATTGAGAACAAAACATCACCAAATTCAGCCTCTATTTTTTCCTGATTATTTTCGTTGACTTCGTGTTGCAGTTCACCCAGTTCTTCCTGCAATTTTTCAAAAACCTGCTGTGGCTCCTCCCAATCAAATCCTACACCTGCAACTTTATCCTGTATTCTACTTGCTTTTACCAAAGCCGGTAAAGATTTTGGAACACCTTCCAAAACACTTTTCTTACCCTCTTTCAATTTTAGTTTTTCCCAATTTTGCTTTACTTCTTCTTCATTGGCAACTTTCACATCTCCATAAATATGTGGATGACGGGAAATAAGCTTTTCGCAAATGTCATTGCAAACATCGGCGATGTCAAAATCATTGGTCTCGCTGCCTATTTTTGCGTAAAAAACAATATGTAGCAGCACATCACCTAATTCCTTTTTAACTTCCTGCAAATCATTGTCTAAAATGGCATCGCCCAATTCATAGGTTTCCTCGATTGTTAAATGCCGAAGCGTTTCCATGGTCTGCTTTTTATCCCAAGGGCACTGCTCACGCAGTTCGTCCATAATGGTCAGTAACCTATCAAAAGCTTTTAGTTGGTCTTGTCGAGAATTCATTTTTAATTTTAGGTTCCAGATTTTAAGTTTCAGGTTAAAAGTAGAAAAAACTTAAAACCTATCTTACATTCATTGAGTTTATTTGAAAAAGTAAAAAATCCCAAAATCCATAATGGATTGAGGGATTTTCATGCTAATATATAACTGACAACTTAAAATTCCTCGCTATGTTTTACGGGATGATGCACTTTTAGTCGCGCCACCCTTTTTTGCTGAAGAAGCTTTTGGTGTTGCTGAGTTTTGTGCAACAGCTTTTTTAGCGGCTGGTTTCTTTGCTTCTTTAGGTTTATCGCTTGAATCCTTTTCAGCTTTTTGGGTCTCTTCTTTCGCTTCTGAAAAATCGTTAATGCCGTTTTTGATTAGCATATTGTACCATTGCACTATTTTTTTTATATCGCTTGCGTAAACACGATCCTCATCATAATCTGGCATTACACCGAAGAAAAATTCTTCAAGCTCTTCTTTTGAAGCTTTATGGCTTATAGTCTCTTTTCCTTCTTCTTTTTCAGATATTTTTTTAAAAACTTCGCGAAGCGGAACCTCTTCGGTCAAAGTATATACAGCAATTTCTGAAAGCAAGCTCACATTGTGTCGCCCGCTAACGTTAATTGTTTTGCCGTCCAGTAACGATTCAGCGAGAAAGCCAGTACGGGTTTGGGTTTTTAATTTATAAAGTCCAGGTTTACCTGAAATGGAAAGCACTTTTTCTAAGCTCATAAAATACTTTTAAAATGTTTTATCGGATGCAAATATCTTTGGTTTGGTTTATATAAACAAGTGTGTTAACGTTTCTTTTTTGCATTAGGGAATTTCATTCGGTAATCAACCCCTACTTTGCCTTTAGAAATGTTTGCCAACTTGCTTTTTATCAATCGTTTCTTTAACGGCGAAAGTTTGTCGGTAAAAAGTATTCCCTCAATATGGTCATACTCGTGCTGAATGATTCGGGCTACAATCCCACTGAAGTTTTCAGTATGCTTTTTGAAGTTTTCGTCATAATATTCCATTACGATGTTTGGCTGGCGAAAAACATCTTCCCGTACATCGGGGATGCTCAAACAACCCTCGTTAAAAGCCCATTCATCACCTGACTCCTCAATTATACGAGCATTAATAAATACTTTTTTAAATGTTGAAACAAAATTTTGTTCTTCTTCACTTAAATCTTCATCGTCCCCAAAAGGTGTTGCATCAACAATAAATAGGCGAATGGGCATATTTACCTGTGGCGCGGCAAGACCAATGCCACGGGCTTCGTACATGGTTTCAAACATGTTTTCCAGAACTTGATCAAGATTTGGGTAATCTTTTGTAATTTCTTCGGTCTCTTTTCGCAATACGGGATCTCCGTAGGCTACAATCGGTAGTATCATTAATTTATTTATTATATAAAAACTCTTGTAAAATTATAGTTGCGCTAATTTCATCAACAAGCGCTTTGTTTTGGCGCTGCTTCTTCTTTAGACCGCTATCTATCATAGTCTGAAACGCCATTTTGCTTGTGTAACGCTCATCTACGCGTTTCACTTCTAAGTCGGGGAAGACTTCTGAAAATTTCTTTAAAAACAGTTGAATTTGTTCTTCAATGGTGGAATGGGTTCCATCTTTTTGTTTTGGTTCGCCAACCAAAACCAAGTCTACTTTTTCTGAGGCAATATATTTTTTCAAAAAATCCATTAAATCAGTAGTGGCCACCGTGGTCAACCCTGAAGCAATAAGCTGCAACTCGTCCGTAATGGCGATGCCAGTTCGCTTGCTACCGTAATCCAATGCTAAAACTCTTCCCATAACGACTGCAAAAATAAGGGTTTCGGAAATAGTATGCTAAAAATGGGCATTTTATTGAATGTGAGGTTTTATATTTGTAAAAAGAATCTATACACATGACCGAACTCCAACAAATCATAGAAAAAGCTTGGGAAGACCGTTCCCTTCTTTCTGAAACTGAAACCATTGTCGCCATTCGTGAAGTTGTAAACCTTTGTGACGAAGGCAAACTGCGCTGTGCTGAACCAACCGCTGATGGCTGGCAAGTAAACGAATGGGTTAAAAAAGCCATCGTACTTTATTTCCCTATTCAAAAAATGCGCACCATGGAAGCAGGCATCTTTGAATATCACGATAAAATACCTTTAAAATCTGGCTATGAAGCTAAAGGCATTCGCGTAGTACCGCACGCAGTTGCTCGCCACGGGGCATATATTTCAAAAGGAGTAATCCTAATGCCAAGTTATGTGAACATCGGCGCGTATGTTGATGAAGGCACTATGGTAGATACTTGGGCCACCGTTGGTAGCTGCGCGCAGATTGGCAAAAACGTTCACCTTAGTGGCGGTGTGGGCATTGGCGGGGTTTTGGAACCACTGCAGGCCGCTCCCGTTATCATTGAGGATGGTGCATTTATAGGCTCACGCTGCATAGTGGTAGAAGGCGTACGCGTAGGAAAAGAAGCTGTTTTGGGTGCAAATGTCGTGCTTACCGCTTCCACTAAAATTATTGATGTTACAGGTGAAACGCCTGTAGAAAAGAAAGGTTCAGTTCCAGCACGTTCAGTAGTCATTCCCGGTAGTTACACCAAAAAATTTCCGGCGGGAGAGTACCACGTGCCATGTGCTTTGATTATTGGAAAGCGCAAGGAAAGTACTAATCTAAAAACTTCATTGAATGATGCATTGCGGGAGTACGGGGTAGCTGTATAACTTAAAGCTATTGCGCTTCAGTTTAAAAAACTCCAAACCATAATAATCCTTACATTTTTATAAAAATGAAAAACTTACTCCTGCTCTTTTTTATCGTTTGCACACCAATCCTATATTCGCAAACGGTTGAAGAAATAGACGCTGCTGCAGCTGAAACATGTACTTATCTAGAAACTTTGGATTATATAGAAAGTGATGAAATAAAACTTGATATTCTGTACAGAAATAATTTCAGTGCTTTCTTGGAAAAGCTGCCTGAGGAAAAAATTGAAGAAGCAGAACGAAAACTTTATTACCGCCTACAGCGCAATTGTGTAGCTTTTCAGCAGCTTTTGCAAAAACTTGAACCACACGTAGATGACGCTAAAATTGTTGCCGAAAAACCAAAAATCACTATTTCTAAAAAAGAATTGAAAGCTTTTAAAAAGACGGAAGATTTCAGTTATTTCGAAGCAAGTGGTGAACGTACAATGGTAAAAATAAAAGACGGCTACTGGCAGGATCACTTTACTGACAATACCTATTCCAAACTTTTCTTTAAATGGACCGGCACTTATGATTTTGAATTAGAGTTTATAGAAAGTGATAATGAGACTCGCTCAAATATGAGTGTCCCGGGTGATACATATCAATATTCCTTAATTGAAAAAAAGGAAGGGTTTTATGTCATAAGTGTAACAATGGAGGGGCAGGATATGTATCAAATATTCAAAATGTATTATGAATAAAAGCTAGATTATAGATTAGCTGTGCTACCAGCTCCCGCCGCCACCGCCGCCAAAACCACCTCCCGAAGATCCACCTCCCCCAGAACTACTACTGGACGGAGAACTGACCATTGTAGATTTGGTTGTTGATATGGAATCTGAAAAAGAACGCGAAAAGTTGTGCATGGTAAATGCCCCCGTAGATGATGTATACCAACTAGGCGGCTGAAGATTTAAGGCTTCAAACTTTTTTGCCCATTGATCAAAAAGTCCAAAAGCGAGAGCGTACCCCATAGTATTTTCAAAATACGAAGGACTATCTTGCAATAGCATTTTTAGCTTATTTTCTTCAGCGATCTTAATAAAATTCCTAAATCCTTTTAATTCTGAAAATGCTGCATTGCCCTTGGCATTTTTCTTTACCATATAAACGCTCATAAACAAAAGAAATATGGTTACAGGAATAACGGCTAATGCGGCAAAAAGACCCCAAGTAATTAAAAAGACAAAAAATAGAAATAACCCAATAAGCAGTGTGCCAATAATAGTCCGGGTCTGCATTTTTTTGGCCTGCGGGTCGTAAAAAACTTGGGCTTTGGCTTTTAAAAGTGCTTTAGCACTCGTCATTTTTGTGTGAAAATTATCTTTTAGGCTACTAATTAAAACTTCTTTCCTTGACCCTGATGTACTGCCAAAAAGGCCAGTGAAAATTTTCTGTTCATAGTCTGGAGCACCATCGGGTAAGGGCCTAAGTCTTGTGAGTTTAGTATCGTCTTTACCGAACCAACCTTTTTTTGGAATTTGCTCCATTGCAATTAAACCTCTTGAACCCCAATAGGGAATCAATGAAATTAGGTCTTGCGTATCTTCTGTGTCGTCAATTAAAAACCCAGCCATTGCAGGATCCATACCGTTGGGCGGAAAAAAACTGGTCGTGGGCACTACCTTATCATCCTTACCATATTTATTCCAAATTAAATAAAAAAGCACTAAAAGCACACCAAGAATCAGCGTCCAACCATAATTAGTCCAAAAAGGCCACCACGGCTTTATTTCCTTGACAGAACCCGACGGAAGTTTCAGCAGTACCGTAACGTTCTGACCAGTGTATGACTTAAATCGCGGCAAACTTCTGGCCTTAAAAACACCATCTTCATAATTAATATCATACTCATTGCTTTCATTGGTTTCGCCACTAAAACCCGTATATACAAATATATTGTCTAAGTCCACATCAACATTTACCGGTGGATGAATGTTGAAATCTATTCTTTCAAAAACAGTATACCATTCATCAGATTTGACGTTCCAGTAAAAAATAATATGTGAATCCTTAAAGAGAAAAGCGTTGTAAACCCTGTATTTAATTTCGTAATGTTGTGGCCCAATGATGGTTTTGTTTTTATCGCCAATCTTTATCTGAAGGTTGTCAGTAATCTTTTGTATAAAATCGAAGTCAGCTTCAAAATTATGATTGGGCACGTCAATCTTCCTAATTTTAATTTTACGCTTTTCCTGGGTACCTTCCTCAGTAAGTACATCATAACTGGTTCTTATATTCCGATAAATACCATGTTTGTGAGCTGTGAAAGTAATGTCATAATATTCAACAATATCAAAATAGCCTTCTTCGCTTATATAAATATCAACTACACACTTGTTGACTATAAAATCTTGAGCTGAAGCTTTCAGAAAAAAAAGCATCCCGAAAAGTAGCAGGAATAGTTTTTTATAGAAAAAATTAGAATCCTTATTTAAAGCTACAGTGCTATTCATAACTAATAGTCTAACAATCCAACTATCTAAAAATTTATTCAAAACTCACTTTCACATTTTCACGGCTTACTTGGTCGGTTTCAAAATAATCAAAGTGCTGATAGTTCAGCATGCCTGCGAAAAGCACTCCGGGGAAACTTTCGCCATAGGTGTTGTTTTCGCGCACGGTTCCATTATAATATCTTCGGCTGCGCTCTAGGTTCTCCTCTATCTCGTTGAGTTTTTGCTGCAAGTCCAAAAAATTAGGATTTGCCTTTAAATCTGGATAAGCTTCCCCCAATGCAAAAATACTTCGTAGGGTCTGCTGTAGTTGGTTTTCGGCTTTTATCTGTGCATTTATATCGTCTGATGGTACTGCCATAGCGGTATTACGTGCCTGAATTACACTTTCCAATGTATTTTTTTCATGAGCCGCATATCCCTTAACGGTTTCCACAAGATTTGGGATTAGATCATAACGGCGTTTAAGGGCGACATCTATATTACTCCACGCGTCTTTTACCATATTTCTGTTTTTCACAAAACGGTTATAGACTATAATGAGCAGGATAGCCACAACGGCAACAATGCCAATAACAAGTAAAATAATATTCATAATAGCGGTTATTTAAATTGCTTATTGCTTCAAGATGAAGTATCTAAGATACTATAAAGTTTTTGTTAATGGTTAATTGTTGTTCGTTATTTGGAATTTGTCATTTGTTGTTTGTTATTTGTTCTACTATGGAATTGTTCAAGTTTGAAATGGATAGTGAGCGCAATCTTTTGCCGCGGGATGGTATTGTAAATTACTTTGGGAAAATTTTTTCTGAAGAAGAAGCCAACCATTATTACAGCATACTTCTTAATACCATTGTCTGGAAAAACGATGAAGCCATCATCTTTGGAAGAAAAATTGTTACCAAACGTAAAGTAGCGTGGTACGGCGAGCGGGAATTTGAATACACTTATTCCAAGATCACCAAAAAGGCGCATATATGGACGCCGGAACTGCTTCATTTAAAAGAAAGAATTGAGGCCAAAAGCGGTGAAAGTTTTAATAGTTGCCTATTAAATCTTTACCATAGTGGTGATGAGAGTATGGCGTGGCACAGCGATGCCGAAAAAGACCTGAAAAGGAACGGCGCCATAGCCTCAGTAAGTTTTGGGGCAGAACGCAAGTTTGCATTTAAGCATAAGAAAACCAAGGAAACCGTTTCCCTATACCTAGAGCACGGCAGCCTATTGATTATGAAAGGTACTACGCAAACCCACTGGCTGCACCGCCTGCCACCTACAAAAAAAATACAATCGCCGAGGGTCAATCTTACTTTTAGAACGATTGTTTAATATCAAAGTATCTATTTTGGGCCTCGTATATAGATTCGTATCTTTAAAAAATAAATTCTATGAAATATCTATTAATAATCTGTTCTGTGATAATTTTTAGCTCCTGCAAGCCAGAAGAGAAAAAACGCACCGCTCAGCAAATTGTAGACAAAACAATTGCCAATGCCGGAGGCGAAAACTATGGGGTAGCCATGATAAATTTCACCTTCCGCAATACCAAATACAGCAGCAAGCGCCGAAATGGCCAATATGAATTTACCCGTACCATTACAGATTCGCTTGGCGAGACCTTGGACGTGCTTACTAACACTGGTTTTGAACGTTATGTGAATGCCAATAAGATTATTGTTCCCGACTCTACGGCTACCAAATATGCAAACTCGGTAAATTCCGTACATTATTTTGTACAGTTGCCCTACGGCCTAAACGACCCCGCAGTTAAAAAGGAACTTGTAGGCAACGCTGAAATAGATGGTGAAAAATATTATGAAATACAGGTAACTTTTGAAGAAGATAGCGGCGGAACAGACCACGAAGATGTTTATATGTATTGGATAAACCAGCAGAATTTCACTGTAGATTATTTCGCCTATAAATTCTACACTGGTGATGGCGGTATCCGTTTCCGCAAAGCCTATAATCCAAGAATGGTAAATGGCATCCGTTTTGTGGATTACGAAAATTACAAATTGGAGCCTTGGAAGACAGTCGATTTAAAAACCGTGGACTCTCTTTATTTGGATGGTAAACTAGAGCTACTCTCCGAGATTAAAACAGAAAATATTTCTGTGGAAATTTTAGAGAACAAGTAGTTTTTTAATTGATAAAAAACACTGCATTTGCCAAAAACAGTTTTCCATTTTGCCAAAAGGAACGGAACGTAACATCATCAACCATATAAACCACGCTACCCCTGCCCTTTTTCGCTTCCGCAAAAACGATGGAATTTTTTAATGCAGCCTTTGCCGTTTCCCCTGAAAAGCCTGAAACGCTTTCAGGTTCGTTTATATAACCCACATTATACCCATCATTTAAAAATTTATAGGAATCGCTACCTAACTTCAGACTATAGTAAGTTTCTCCATAACCAAATGCCAACGGGTGGGTATTGTCCAATTTCACTTTATAGATACTTCCGGTTATAAAATCTTTTGTGCTTTCCAGTTCGCGTTGGGCGTAAGGCACCAAATTGCCCAAGGATTCGGTTTCCTTTTCCTCCTTTTCACCACCATTCCTTTTAAGATCGAAACCATCTTTGCCTTCAAAAGCAGCTACTGCATTTCCAATTGCAATTATTCTTCCGCCCTTATTTATCCACTGTTCGAAAGATGTAAATGTGTCGTCGCTTAAAATACTTTTATAATTACCATCCGGAAAAATCAACACATCATAATCTGACCATTGAATATTTTCAATATCATCTGTATTTATTGAGGTAATTGGATATTTTAATTGGGTCTCAAAAAAATGCCAAAGCGCTCCGTAGCTTAAGGAAGAAGTGCCTTCCCCCTGTAGCATTGCTATTCTCTTATTTTTAATTAGATGTACATATTGTGACCCGAAATCGGTCAGGTTGTCTGCGAAACTCGTGGGTGAAGCATATAATTGCCGTCCCATTTCATTCGCTATCTCAATAAGGGTTGTATCAAAATCCGGATTGGTTTTATTGTCGCTACGTGTAATAATCAAACTACCACGACCAAAGGCATTTCCTCCAAAACTGAGTTCATTTTCTGAAAAGCGCACTTTTATGCCTTCCTTCAACAATGCCGAAAGAAATTCCGCATCTTGCAAACTGTTCCATTTGGCAATATAGCCTGCGGAATTTGGGGAAGAGACGTTTAAAATATTAGCGTTGGGCAAAGAGCCTTTTGCGGAAACCAAAGTTGTGCTTGCTATAGCATCAAGCCCGTAAGCATAGGGCAAACTCCAAGCAGTAATGTCATAAGTAATAGGTGTAGATAAAGCTGCATTGGGCTCAAAAAGCACCTGCACCATCTTGCCTTTTGGCTGGTTTGTACTTACAACCAACGCGTCTTTAGCATCTATCGTCCCATTTTTGTTGTTGTTATAACTATAGCCCTTTACGGCACCTCCCGTAGCATAACCATATTTTATTTCGTGCTTGTCCAATAATGCCGCTAGTGCTTGTAAATTATCGGGATTGCCTTTCAGAATAAAGCTTTTGTATTTTAAATTATCATTTTGAAAAAATTTCTTAAACTCAGAATTGAGTGAAGTTGCCTGTTGCGACGCTACCTCAATAGTTGATAGCCCTGCAGTAGTATGGTGCGCCACACGATCTACAAGGGTAAGTTCAATTTCGTTATCGTTGATAATACCCAAACCCGCCATTCCATGGCCTGCCTGTTCGTAAGTCATCCCGATAGCACCCATAAATAAAGGATAAGTATCGCCATAGCTGGGGTAAAGTAAATCGAAACTCTCACGGGTAAAGAAAAGCCAGCCGATTTCATCAAAATATTTGGCGTTGTTCTTTCCTATTCTCGTTTGAAAATCACGCTGCCAAGGTGTGATTATTTCATGAAAAGGTTCCGCTGCTGGCGCAAAATAATAGGGGTTATTAATAAACTGTTCGTGAAAATCTACATGTATCTGTGGCATCCATTGATTGTAGATTTTTAGACGCTGTTGCGTTTCCACTTGGCTCGCCCACATCCAGTCGCGATTAAGATCAAATAGATAATGGTTTGGCCTTCCGCCCGGCCATGGCTCGTTATGTTCTACGGCATCGCGTGAGGAATTGTAGGGCGAAGCTTTTACTTGGTTGTACCAATTAACATACCTATCGCGCCCGTCAGGATTCACGTTTGGATCCATAATTACTACTACATTCTCAAGCCAATCAGCATGTTCGGTTATAAGTTTGTAAACCGTATTCATAGCAGCTTCGCTACTACTGGCCTCGTTGCCGTGAACATTGTAGCTGAGCCAAACAATAGCCTTTTCAGGAGAAGAAGTGCCCTTTAAAACGCCGATATTCTTTAAATTATCGGTACGTATCTGTTCCAGATTTGCAATATTTGCTTCGGAAGAAATAACCGCATAGGTTAGCCTTCTGCGCTCATTGGTCTTTCCATAATCGAAATATTTTACCATTGGGCTGTTTGCCGCAACGTGTTCAAAATAGGAAACAACATCGGCATGGCGGGAAAACTGGGTGCCTATCTCATAACCTAAAAACTCTGAAGGTGATTTCAGTTGGGCAAAAATAAATAGGGGAAAAACAAATAGTAAATAAGTAATATAACGCGTCATGTTGCGGGTTTTAAAAAGTGGCCTAAAACTACTAAAGTTTTACCAAATTCCTGATTGGGAATTCTGAATTATGAATTATACTGTATTTTTGTTTGAATCTTTCTAAAATTACTATGCCAACCCATTCCATTCCGTATAAAAGCACAGGTTATTTTTCAAAATTGATATGCGATTATCTCGCTGAAGATGAAAGCATAAAACCCTTTTACAATCGCTTTCCAAACTTGGAGAATTTTAAGCATCAGCTTACGGAGAAACAGAGAAATTTCACGGATGAAAAAAGGCATTTGCTTTCGAAACGGATCATGTTTCAGTATGGCGATAATTCACTTTCACAATCTACTTTGAGCAATATAGATTTATTAAGGGAGCACACTACGTTTACAATAACTACCGGACATCAACTCAATCTTTTTACTGGGCCCTTATATTTTCTTTATAAAATATTTTCGGCAATAAACCTTGCTGAACAACTTAATAAAACATATCCCAATAACCATTTTGTACCTGTTTATTGGATGGCGACGGAAGACCACGATTTTGAAGAAATAAATTATTTCAATCTCTTCGGAAAAAAAGTGAAATGGAACAGAAAGTCTTCTGGAGCAGTAGGTGAACTTTCAACCGAAGGTTTGAAAGAAGTGAAACAACAATTGAAAAAGGAATTTGGCGAAAGTGAAAACGCTAAAAAGTTGATTTCTTATTTTTCCGATGCCTACACCAATCACGAAAATCTTGCTGATGCCACGCGGTTTTTGGCCAATTGCCTGTTTTATCATCACGGTTTGGTGATTGTGGATGGCAATGATGCCGAATTAAAAAAATGCTTTATTCCCTATGCCGAAAAGGAACTGACCGAAAACCTCAGCTTTAAAAAAGTTTCAGAAACAACTGAAAAATTAACTGATTTAGGCTTTTCAGAACAAGTACATCCTCGCGAAATAAATTTATTTTATTTGAAAGAAAATCTTCGGGAGCGTATCATTGAAAAAGACGGAAAGTTTTTTGTAAATGAAACCAATATCTCTTTTTCAAAAGAAGAAATTTTACATGAGTTGCACGAAAATCCAGAGCGTTTTTCACCAAATGCTCTACTGCGTCCGTTATACCAAGAAGTCATTTTACCCAACCTTTGTTATATTGGCGGTGGTGGCGAGCTTGCCTATTGGTTTCAATTAAAGGATTATTTCAACAAAGTGGAAGTGCCCTTCCCTATTCTTCTACTTCGCAATTCCATGCTTTTGGTCCCGAAAATGCTTTCAGAAAAATTGCAGAAACTGCATGTTTCTATAGAAGATTTGTTTCTTCCGCAGCACGAATTAGCTACAAAACACATGAAGAAAATTTCAAAAATAGATATCGATTTTTCTTCACAAAAAGAATTTCTAAAGCAACAGTTTGCCGATTTATACGAAATGGCAAAACAAACCGATGCTTCCTTTTTGGGAGCTGTTGGCGCACAAGAAAAGAAACAGTTAAACGGCCTGGATAATCTTGAAAAGCGCTTGCTTAAAGCACAAAAAAGAAACCTTTCTGATGAACTGGACCGTCTAAAAAATGTTCAAAATCAATTATTCCCAAACCAAAGTTTGCAGGAACGGCAGCTTAATTTTTCAGAGTTTTATTTGGAATATGGGGAAGAATTGCTGGACGCTTTGAAAGAAAACCTAAATCCCCTAGATTCTAGTTTCACTATTTTAGAGGTATAATTATTCTGTTGAAAACCCTTAAAAAAATTCTATACAACCATTTAACCAACTTATATATTTAAAGTATTTTTGCCTATGCAAAACAACGTCCTCATTTTAGATTTTGGTTCGCAGTACACCCAATTGATCGCAAGACGCGTGCGGGAACTGAATATTTACTGCGAAATTCACCCTTACCATCACATCCCAGAAAACCTTGACCCGTTTAAGGCCGTAATACTTTCGGGCAGTCCGTTTTCCGTTCGTGCGGAAGATGCGCCCCACCCCGATCTTTCACAGATTCGCGGTCATAAACCACTTTTGGCTGTGTGTTATGGAGCGCAGTATTTGGCGCATTTTAACGGTGGAAGTGTGGAACCCTCAAACATTCGCGAATACGGAAGGGCAAAGCTATCTATGATAAAATCTGGCGAGGATTTCTTTAAGGATATTCCAGAAAACACAAACGTGTGGATGAGCCACAGCGATACTATTGCGCAACTCCCCGAAAACGGAGTGCGTTTGGCAAGTACCGTAGATGTTTTGAACGCGGCTTACCGAATTGAAGACGAGGAAACATACGCAATCCAATTTCACCCAGAAGTTTATCATACAACCCATGGCAAGCAATTGCTTGAAAATTTTCTTGTAAATATCGCGGGCGTCGAACAATCATGGACCCCGGCTGCTTTTGTGGAAACAACTGTTGAAACTCTAAAAGAACAGATTGGCGAAGGAAAAGTAGTACTTGGTTTGAGTGGTGGCGTAGATTCTACGGTTGCTGCAATTCTTCTGAACAAAGCCATTGGCAAAAACCTTTTTTGCATTTTTGTGAATAATGGTTTGCTCCGTAAAGACGAATTTGAAAACGTGCTCCACCAATATAAGGATATGGGGCTGAACGTAAAAGGTGTGGATGCTTCGGAACGCTTTTTGGAAGCTTTGAGAAACGAGAGCGACCCAGAAAGAAAACGCAAAGCCATCGGCAACGCATTCATCGAGGTTTTTGATGACGAAGCCCACAAATTAACAGGCGTTGACTGGTTGGCGCAAGGAACGATTTATCCAGATGTTATTGAAAGCGTTTCGGTAAATGGCCCTTCGGTTACCATAAAAAGTCACCACAATGTGGGCGGCTTGCCAGATTTTATGAAACTGAAAATTGTGGAGCCTCTACGAATGCTTTTCAAGGATGAAGTGCGACGCGTGGGAAAAGAAATGGGCATAGACCCAGAATTATTGGGTAGGCACCCTTTCCCGGGACCAGGTTTGGCTATCCGGATTTTGGGCGATATTACAGCGGAAAAAGTTCGTATCTTACAAGAGGTTGATGCGATATTTATAAATGGATTAAAGAAGTGGGATCTTTATGATAAAGTGTGGCAGGCCGGAGCAATCCTATTGCCAGTAAACAGTGTGGGGGTTATGGGTGACGAAAGAACCTACGAAAAAGTAGTTGCTTTACGCGCCGTAGAATCCACCGATGGAATGACCGCAGATTGGGTAAATCTTCCCTATGAATTTTTGCAGGAAGTGAGCAACCATATAATAAACCGCGTTAAAGGCGTTAATAGAGTAGTCTATGACATTAGCTCTAAACCGCCCGCGACCATCGAGTGGGAATAACAAAATGAAATCGAGACTATGTTTGGCAAATCTAAAAAATTGATTATCTCTATGTTGAAGTGTTTAATATACGTTTCGGTGACCTTCCTTTTTATGGTTAGTTGTGGTTCTGCTGCCCAGCAACAATACAAAAGCCACGCGGTTCAAAAAGGAGAAACGGTTTACAGCATTGCAAAAAAATATGATATTTCTGAAGAAACCATTTACAACCTCAACCCAGACTCCAGAAATGAATTAAAGGTGAATAGTGTGCTCATTATTCCCTCAAGCAGTGTGATAAGCGCGGGAACAAATAATAACAACTACCGCGATCATCGGGTGAAAAAGAAAGAAACGCTCTACGGAATAGCGCAACTTTACAACGTGAGCGTTGACGATATTAAAAAACTTAATAAAGAGTTATATTCCCGCGGACTCAGAAAAGGGGAGCGATTGTTGATTCCTGCAGCCCCCAATAATACTGAAAATACTAATACTGGAAATAATCTCCTCGGCACCCAAAAATATACCATAAAAGCAAAGGAAACAAAATTTGGTATTGCCAGAAAATTTGGTATTTCCATTGCCGAATTGGAAGATTTGAACCCAGCTTTGGGGGAAAATCTTAAAATAGGTGAAACCCTTATCGTTCCCGATAAAACAGTAATCGAAAATGCTGAAATTGACGACGAGAATTTTCAGTATTACGAAGTGAAACCAAAAGAAGGCTTTTTTAGACTTAAAGTAAAATTTGGGCTTTCCGAAGAAGAAATAATAGCGCTTAACCCATATGCAAAAGATGGTTTGAAAGATGGCATGATTCTTAAATTGCCAAAAGAAGAAACCTCAATTTCGCAGGAAAATATTTCGGTCATCGATCTAGAAAAAAGGATTGAAAATAAAAAAATGAAAACGGTAGCATTGATGCTCCCTTTTCGCTTAATGCGAAATGTAGATGACTCTATCAGCAATGACCAAGACTTGTTGAAAAGAGACCCAACCCTCCGGGTAGCTTTGGATTTTTACAGTGGCGCATTGATGGCCGCTGAATTCGCAAAGGATAACGGCATTTCCGTTACTCTAAATGTATATGACACCGAAAAGAGCGATAGCAAAGTGGCTTCCATTATTTCAAGAAATGAGTTTAAAAATGTAGATGCCGTAATTGGCCCGCTTCTTCAAAAAAATGTGGAAAAGGCTTCAAATATGCTGAAAGATGAAAAAATTCCAGTTTTTTCACCTTTGAGCAACAGGGAAATGGCAATGAACGACAATCTTTTTCAGACGCTTCCCACCGATGCCGTGCTTCAAAAAACAATGATTCATTATCTAAAAGAACACAGTGCAGGGAAAAATATCTTTATTATTTCAGATAGTAAAAGAGTGAAGCAAAAAGAAATGATTCAAACTGCAATTCCAACAGCAAAAACGGTATCGCCCAGAGGCGGCGGATACATTCAAGCAAGTGACATAACAGCGGTAGCTTCTGAGGGGATGGAAAATTGGGTAATTCTTGAATCTGAAAACCCAATACTGGTAAGTAGTGCCGTAAATGTACTTTCCGCAATGCCCAATAATTATAAAATGCGTTTATTCACTTTGAACAAAAATGAAGCATATGAATGGCACGAGGTTTCCAGTATGCGATTGGCAAAACTGAACTTCACTTTCCCATCCGTAAACAAAAATATTAATCCCGAAGACCGTATCCCTTTCTTAATAAGTTACAAAAACAAATACGGCGTACTTCCTAACAGATATGCCATTCGCGGTTTTGATGTAACCTATGATGTACTGCTACGATTAGCTGCAGAAAAAGATATTTATGACGCTATTATGCCCGAAGGCGAAACGGTTTATATTGAAAATAAATTTCGATATGAAAAATCGAAAACCGAGGGCTACTGTAATCAAGCGGCATATATCTTAAAGTATAATGCCGACCTAAAATTTGAAGTAGTAGAATGAGTACGGCCAAAGTAACATATCTTGGAAACCTTCGCGCTGAAAATGAGCATTTAAAATCGGGCAATAAATTCATTACCGACGCCCCTACTGACAACAATGGAAAAGGTGAAGCTTTTTCGCCTACAGATACTGTGGCAACGGGACTTGCAAACTGCATGATTACGGTTATGGGCATTAAAGCACGCGATTTGCAAGTAAATATGGATGGCACCACTGCAATAGTTACCAAAACAATGGCTGCCGATCCTCGCCGTATTTCAAAAATTGAAGTAATTCTGGATTTTCCAGCGGGCATAGAGGAAAATGCACGAAAAATACTTGAAAATACGGCTAGAACCTGCCCAGTGCTTTATAGTCTTCATCCCAATATTGAAAAAGTAATTACTTTTAATTGGCACTAAAAGATTCTCTGCTGTCCGTTAGAACGCAATCGAGAACTTTATTTTAGGTATTGTTTTTGATATTCCATACATATGAAACTACTCATAATCTCCATATTTTTCTTTCTTTTTGTTCCACAGCTTAATACCGAAAAAATCTTGTGGAATGAAAATCAAAAACTCAGTTGGAATGACTTCCGCGGAAAGCCAATTCCCAGCGCAAGTTTTGTGGCAAGCACCAATACTGGTATCAGTTTTCAATACTCATATTCTATAAAAAACGGAGATGTAAATGTGGAATATTCCGTGGATAGTTTTTTTAGCCCAGAAGGTTCGTGGTACATACCACAAAGAGTAAATTCTCATATTTTAAGGCATGAACAGGCCCATTTTGATATTTCGGAACTGCACGCCCGCATGCTTCGAAAGAATCTTCACGAAAAAAAATTTACTAAAAGAATTAAGTCTGAAATAGAAGATATTTACAAGCAGGTGGAGCAGAAAAGACGTGCGATGCAGACTAAATTTGATGCTGAGAGCGATCATTCCCGCAATGAAGAGAAAGAAATTTTCTGGCAAAAATATATTGCCCAACAATTAGCTGCATACGATGCTTGGAAATAAGCCCGACCCTAACCACTTGGAAGAATTGGCAAACTACAAAATGCCCTTCGGCAAGTACGAAGGCTATTACCTTGCAAATATTCCCGAATATTACTTTGTATGGTTTAAACAAAAAGGTTTCCCTGAGGGAAAACTTGGCAGAATGATGGCTGAAATGTATGAACTGAAATTGAACGGTTTGGAAGGATTGGTGCAAAAATTGATAAAAAAATGAAGAAGCTTTTCAGCTACATTTGGCCCACTACACGGCGCTTTTCTTCAACAATTAATGGAACTTTGGAAATTACTTACGTGAACGGTAAAAAGGTTTTGGATACCGAAAATGCAAACTACTCCTACGGTTCGCTTCAAAAAATATTGGAAATTGGACTGACCAAAATTGATTTAAATACAGTAGAAAATATTTTACTTTTGGGAATGGGCGGCGGAAGTATCATTCAATCGCTTCGTGAAACATTTGATTACCACAAAAATATAACTGCTGTTGAAATTGATCCCGAAATTATAAGACTTGCAAAAGAAGAATTTGGAATATCTGCTTCCAAAAACCTCCAAATTACAGAAGACGATGCGTTTCATTATGTAAAAACCTGTAGGGAAAAATTTCAATTGATAATTATAGACCTATTTATAGACACCGAGGTACCTCACATCTTTTATGGAACAGAATTTTGTAAAAATGTTTCAAAAATACTCTGTAAAAGCGGTTGGTTAATTTTTAATATCGGGGTAAACTTGAAAAACGAGTCGGAAACCGCTGAAAAAATTATCTCCAATTTTGGGAGCGATTTTGAGCTTCAAGTTTATAAAAAAATAAACGGAACCAATACACTACTTATCGGTCAAAAACAGCAAGCTCAGCAGTTTGATTTGTAGAGGCCACATTTTAAACTTTATCCCTTTCCTTTCCATAATAAAAATGTACCTTTGCATCCCGTATAGTTATTTCAGCAAAGGTATTCATGAGCACTACAAAATACATCTTCGTTACGGGCGGGGTTTCATCATCTTTAGGAAAAGGAATTATCGCGGCATCGCTAGCTAAGTTACTGCAAGCCAGAGGCTACCGTGTGACCATCCAAAAATTGGATCCATACATAAACGTGGATCCTGGAACGCTGAATCCATACGAACACGGCGAGTGCTACGTAACCGATGATGGCGCCGAAACCGATCTTGATTTGGGCCACTATGAGCGTTTTTTGAATGTAAATACTTCACAAGCAAATAACGTTACTACGGGTCGTATTTATCAAAGCGTAATCGAAAAAGAACGTCGCGGTGAATTTTTAGGTAAAACCGTTCAGGTTATTCCACACATTACCAATGAAATTAAGGAACGTGTACAACTGCTAGGAAACACGGGCGATTATGACATAATAATTACCGAAATAGGCGGTACCGTGGGCGATATTGAATCATTGCCGTACATTGAAGCGGTGCGTCAAATGAAGTGGGAAATGGGTGATGACAATGCACTTGTTATTCACTTAACGCTTGTGCCCTACCTTTCCGCTGCAGGCGAATTAAAAACAAAACCAACCCAACACTCCGTAAAAACTTTGATGGAAAGTGGAATTCGTGCAGACATTTTGGTATGCAGAACCGAGCACGAACTTTCAAGTGATTTACGAAGAAAGTTGGCGCTTTTCTGTAATGTGAAGGAAGAGGCGGTTATCCAATCTATTGACGCCTCCACTATTTATGATGTGCCAAATATGATGCTAGAAGAAGGTTTGGACACGGTTACCCTTCAGAAATTAAATTTGAAAGATTCAAAAAAGCCAGATTTAAAACAATGGAATAAATTTCTGCAAAGACACAAAAACCCAAAGGGCGAAGTTCATATTGGCCTTATTGGAAAATACGTAGAATTACAGGATAGCTACAAATCAATTTTGGAAGCCTTCATTCATGCAGGTGCTGAGAACGAAGTAAAAGTTAAGGTAGAATATATCCATTCTGAACATATAAATGCAAAAACTATTGGCAAGAAACTTTCCAAACTTGATGGAATTTTAGTAGCGCCCGGTTTTGGCGAACGCGGAGTTGAGGGTAAAGTTGCAGCCGTAAAGTATGCTCGTGAAAACAACCTGCCCTTTTTGGGAATTTGTTTGGGAATGCAAATGGCTGTTATTGAATTTGCCAGAAATGTGCTAAACCTGAAAGATGCCAACAGTACCGAAATGGATTCGCAAACCAAAAATCCGGTAATCAGCATTATGGAAGATCAGAAAAACATTACCAACATGGGCGGCACCATGCGTTTAGGAGCTTGGAAGTGTGATCTTAAAAAAGGAAGTATTGTCAGCAAGGTTTACAAATCAAAAACCATAGAGGAACGCCACCGCCACAGATATGAATTCAATAACAAATATCGTGAGCAGTTTGAAACAGCAGGACTAGTTCCTACTGGAATAAATCCCGATACTGGATTGGTAGAGATTGTTGAAATTCCAGAACATCCGTGGTTTGTTGGTGTACAATATCACCCAGAGTACAAAAGTACGGTTGCTAATCCACATCCACTTTTTGTGGCTTTTGTAAAGGCAGTTCACCAACACGCTTCAAAAAAGAAATAAGACAATTTGACGCAATAAAAGAAAAGGCGGGATTATTGCCCTGCCAAAAAGCATTAACGTTAATATGCTTTTGATTGATTTCAAAAGAAGAAATAAAAGATGGAACAAAAAAAATTCGACCTTAACTCACTCATAGGCTTTTTATTAATCGGTGGAATCCTAATCTGGATGCTTTACCTCAACAAACCCACCGAGGAAGAAATTCAGGCAGAAAAAGCCAAAACCGAAGCCGCTGCCAAACAAGATGTTGAAGCCTCAAAAACCAAAGAGGAAGTTACCCTTGCGCAAGCTACATCAGACTCTATGACTGTTAAGGGCGACTCCCTAGCTTTTGAGCAATTAAAAAACAAACTAGGCTCCTTTGCATATTCTGAAACACTTCCTTCTGCAACGGAAGGTACAACCGTTTTGGAAAATGATGTGCTTTATTTGGAAGTGAGCAATAAAGGTGGATACATTACGGAAGCACTTCTTAAGAATTTCACGAAATATGATTCGGTTCCCGTTTATTTGATCAAAGATGGAACAGCTTCCTTAAATCTTCAATTTACTTCGGAAAACCGAACGCTAAACTCACAAGAGCTCTATTTTGAACCTACATTGAGCAAAAATGGAGAAGACCAAGTGCTCTCTATGAAGCTCAAAACTTCAGAAAATGGTTTTATTGAATACCGCTACACCTTGCATCCGGGCGAATATATGATGGACTTCAGCATCAATAGCCAAGGATTGGATGGTATTATCAATACTTCGCAGCCTATGTATTTGGATTGGCAGTTGAAGGGGTATCGTCACGCCAAAAGTATTTCATACGAAAACCGCTATTCGCGCTTAACGTATGAATACGATGACGAAAAACATTCAAAACTTTCTCCTTCAGGCGAAGATGATGAATTGGAGAAGGACGTTACTTGGATGAACTTCCGCCAACACTTCTTTAGCTCTATGCTACTTACCGACACTCCATTTAAAGAAGTGAAATTGACCTCGGTTGATTTGGTAAAGAATGAAGAAGTAGATACCACGTTTACAAAACAATACGGTGCAAAAATGCTTTTGGAGCCAAAAAATGGTGCCTTGTCTTATGACATGAATATGTACTACGGCCCATCGGACTATCAGATTTTTAAAAAATACGGCCGTAATCTGGATGAAGCCATGCCTCTGGGTTGGGGTATTTTTGGTGTGATAAACAAATATATTATCATACCGTTATTCGGCTTTTTGAGCGATTTCCTTCCTGCGGGAATTGCTATTATTGTTTTGACTATTCTTATAAAACTTTTGCTTTCGCCAGTGCAGTACAAACAGTATTTGGCACAGGCAAAGATGAAGGTGTTGAAACCAGAGCTTGACGAAATAAAAGAAAAATACAAAGGCAATAGCTTAAAAATACAACAGGAAACCATGAAGCTGCAAAACTCTGCTGGGGCCAGTCCGCTAAAGGGTTGCTTGCCAGCTTTGCTGCAAATTCCGGTATTTTATGCGCTGTTTACGTTTTTCCCATCGGCTTTTGATTTAAGGCAAAAAAGTTTCCTTTGGGCAGATGACCTTTCAAGTTATGATACCATTGCAGAACTGCCGTTCCATATTCCATTTTATGGAGATCACGTGAGCCTCTTCCCTATTTTGGCATCCATCGCCATCTTTGTTTATATGATGATGACAATGGGCCAGAATATGCAACAACAGCAACAGCCCGGTATGCCAAACATGAAATTCCTAATGTACCTCTCTCCCCTGTTTATGTTGGTATTCTTCAACAACTATGCGAGTGGACTATCACTGTATTATTTTGTTTCAAACCTCATTACCATTGGTATTATGCTTGTGATAAAAAACTTCATTATAGATGAAGACAAAGTACACGCTAAGATTCAGGTGAAAAAAGCCACGCCAAAGAAACAGAACAAATTTCAGCGAAAAATGGCCGAGATGATGGAACAGGCAGAACAACAGAAAAAAGCCGGAAAGCGTTAGTTTTCAAAAATTAGATTTAAAACGTTTTAAAAAATAGATTTTAAATTTAAACGTTTGCTTTTTAAGTAAATGAACAATGAAAAAAACTGTTTTAATTTCTTTCTTCGCAATAATGCTCTGCTCCCATTCTGCTTTTTCACAAAGTGAGATTAACCAAATGGATGCACAGGGAAAGCGCCACGGTGTTTGGAAAAAAACCTTTGAAGGAACTGATCAGCTTCGTTATGAAGGAACCTTTGACCACGGAAAGGAAGTGGGTGAATTCAAATTTTACTGTGAAGATTGCAAAAACCAGCCAATGGTCATTAAAAATTTCACAGGAAAAGACAATATTGCCGATGTGAAATATTTCACCGTAAAAGGAAAGTTGGTGAGCGAAGGAAAAATGCAGGATAAAGACCGGATAGGCGAGTGGATTTATTATCACGAAAAATCTAAAAATATCATGACCCGTGAACAATACGTCAACGGCAAACTTGACGGAAAGGTTACTACCTACTATCCTAACGGAAAAATCACCCAAGAAACCACCTATAAAAAGGGGATTAAGGAAGGAGAGGATAATTATTATTCACCCGACGGAATTCTTTTGAAAAAACTGCTTTACATAAACGATCAGCTCCAAGGTCCTGCCACATATTATGATGCTTATGGCAATGTAATAATTGAAGGTTTTTATAAAGAAGGGAAAAAGCACGGCCTTTGGAAATACTATAAAAATGGCACTATAGTTTTGGAAGAAACATATCCTAAAAAAGACAAATAAGCCTTTTCGGGTAAGTTATCAAACAATCTCCCGACAATTATATTCACAAAGTCTTTTATCTTTGTACACATAAATTTTTATGAAAAAACGAGTAGTAGTCGGTCTTAGCGGAGGCGTTGATTCCAGCGTTGCAGCCTATCTTTTAAAAGAACAGGGCTATGAAGTCATTGGGCTATTTATGAAAAATTGGCACGATGACTCTGTAACTATTTCTGACGAATGCCCTTGGCTCGAGGACAGTAACGACGCCATGCTCGTGGCAGAAAAATTGGGTATTCCCTTTCAAACGGTAGATTTAAGCGAACAATACAAAGAACGCATCGTAGACTATATGTTCCGAGAGTACCAAATGGGACGTACCCCAAACCCAGACGTGCTTTGCAACCGTGAGATAAAATTTGACGTATTTATGAAAATTGCCCTCGGACTTGGAGCTGATTTTGTTGCTACAGGTCACTATTGCCGCAAAGGCATAGTTGAAAAGGACGGCGAGGAAATATATCAATTGCTTTCAGGGAAGGATCCAAATAAGGATCAATCCTACTTTCTGTGCCAGCTTTCACAAGAACAACTTTCAAAAACACTATTCCCTATTGGTGAATTGTTAAAACCAGAAGTGAGAAAAATTGCTTCGGAACAAAATTTAATTACCGCTGAAAAACGTGACTCCCAAGGCCTGTGCTTTATCGGAAAAGTAAGGCTACCGGAATTTCTTCAACAGAAATTGGCTCCAAAAGATGGCATTATCGTGGAGGTGCCTTCAGATTTAGAGGAATACAAATTGAAAACTCCTAATTTTACTTCCGAAGAAGAAGAACTGCAACATCTTGCCTCAAAACATACCTATTCTTTGTCTGATGGTAAAAAGATTGGTATGCACCATGGTGCGCATTATTTTACCAAGGGACAACGCAAAGGACTGGCCGTAGGCGGAACCAAAGAACCCCTTTTTGTTATAGATACCGATGTGGAAGAAAACGTAATTTATACCGGTCAAGGCAAAGGCCATCCAGGTTTGTACCGTCGCGGACTTTTTGTTAAAAAAGAAGAAATCCACTGGATACGCGAAGACCTAAAACTTTCCGAAAACCAAAAAATGGAAGTTATGGCGCGCATCCGTTATAGACAGCCTTTGGAAAAAGCCACTATACATTCCACAGTTTCGGGACTTTATGTTATATTTGAAAAACCGCAATCCGCTATCACCGAAGGCCAATTTGTTGCTTGGTATGACGGTTCCGAATTATTGGGGAGCGGTGTAATCTCTTAAAAAATTATTATGATGAAAAAATTATCCCTATTGGTCTTGTTTTTTGTTTCCACGCTTAGTTTTGGACAAATAGAAGACGCACTTGTTTTTTTGGAAGCTAAGGATCCTACCGTTGTGGCAGCGGCTTTAGCAGACCCGTCAACCATCTTATCACAAGCGGCCCTTGATAGAAAAACCGCTCAAGGCACCCCTATCGATGATCGAGATGTACCTTTAAACGAAACCCAGAAAGCTGCCATTGAAGCTGCTACAGGCATTACAGTTTATGCAAAATCAAAATGGATGAATGCTGTTTATGTTCGTGGAACGGAAACCAATATCAACAACCTTTTAAATCTGAATTTCGTTACAGCAGTGGAATTTATGGACAAAAGTCTAAACAGACCATTTGGAACACCTATTGCCAAAGACAAGTTTGAAATTGAAAACCAAGAAAGGGTGATTTATAATTATGGTGATGCTACAAACCAAACAACCATGCTAAATGTTGATTACCTACACGAAAATGATTATACCGGAGAAGATATTATAGTTGCATTTATGGACAATGGCTATCCAGGTGTATTGAGCAATCCTGCATATGCTACACTGCGCAGTGAGGGCAGGCTATTGGGCTATTATGACTTTGTGGATAGAGTAACAAATCCGAATGGTACAGGAAGCCACGGGGCTTCAACTTTCAGCGATGCAGCAGGCTTCCTCGATGGAGATTTTGTAGGTACTGCTCCAGACGCTTCCTATTATTTATTTGTAACCGAAGATGGTCGCGATGAAAACCCAGTTGAAGAAGCATACTGGGTAGAAGCTTTGGAACGTGCAGACAGTCTTGGAGTTTATGTAGTAAATACTTCTTTGAGCTATCGCGATTTCTCGCCCAATTACCCACAATACACATATACTTACGAAGATCTGGATGGACAGACTACATTAGGTGCGCGCGGTGCAAATCATGCCTACGATAAAGGAATGATTATGGTAAACTCAGCCGGTAACAATGGTAATGAGAGTTTTCCTTGGGTTGGAAGCCCTGCAGACTCTCCAGGTGTGCTCACCATTGGAGCTGTAAATAGCAGTGGAGATTACGTGAGTTTTAGTGCAATCGGGCCCACTGTAGATGGCAGGGTAAAGCCTGATGTAATGGCCAAAGGTAGAAATGCAGCTATTGTGGATGAATTTGGAGGTGTTACCACTGCTAGTGGTACTTCCTTTAGTTCTCCTATTACTGCTGGAGCTGTTGCTTCTTTGTGGCAGGCAGTCCCCAACTTAAAAAATGGTGTGGTTATGCAGGCTATCCGTGAGTCGGCAGATAAATACAATAACCCTACAAACCAAATGGGCTATGGTATTCCAGATTTTGGAGATGCTCTAAACGCACTGCTTTTATTAAGTGTAGAAGAACAAATGCAGGATTATCAGTTTGCACTTTATCCAAACCCGGTAAGTACCCAAATAAACATTTCATTCCCAAAAAACTCAGAACGTGCTGAATTTGCGCTTTTTAATATTTTAGGAGAAAAAGTCCTTCAAACTAATGTTACATCCTTGAAAAATAGTATCGATGTATCCGGGCTTTCTTCAGGAATGTATATAGCTTCAATCACTTCAAACAATAAAACAACTAGCTATAAAATTATTAAGGAATAGTGAAAAACCGGGTTACCGAACTTTTTAATATTCAATATCCCATAATTCAAGCTGGAATGATCTGGAACAGTGGTTGGCGCTTAGCCTCCGCTGTTTCAAATACCGGCGGGTTAGGGCTTTTGGGCGCAGGCTCCATGTATCCAGAAGTGCTTCGAGAGCATATCCTAAAGTGCAAAAATGCAACTGCAAAACCCTTTGGGGTTAATGTACCGATGTTATACCCCGATATTGATAAAATAATCGATATCATCATCGAAGAGGGTGTAAAAATTGTGTTTACCTCTGCCGGAAACCCAAAAAAATATACTTCAAAACTGAAGGAGAATGGTATTACGGTAGTTCACGTAGTGAGCAGTGTGAAATTTGCACTAAAAGCCCAGGAAGCAGGAGTTGATGCAGTGGTTGCTGAAGGTTTTGAAGCTGGGGGCCATAACGGGCGTGAGGAAACCACAACTTTCACATTAATTCCAATGGTGAAAGAGCAGTTGAGGATACCTTTGATTGCTGCCGGTGGAATAGCAACCGGTCGCGGGATGTTAGCCGCTATAGTTTTAGGAGCTGATGGGGTACAAGTAGGAAGCCGCTTTGTAGCTTCGGAAGAGGCCTCATCACATCGGGCATTTAAACAAATGGTGGTCGATGCCAAAGAAGGCGATACACAACTTACCCTGAAAGAGTTGGCACCCGTACGCATGTTAAAAAATAAATTCTTCGAAAGTGTTCTACAGCTTTACACCACCAACCCCACAAAAGAAGACCTGATTAAACATTTAGGTCGTGCACGTGCCAAACGCGGTATGTTTGAAGGGGATTTGGAGGAAGGCGAATTGGAAATTGGTCAAATTGCTGGCTTAATCCACGACATTAAACCCGCAGCCCAAATTCTTACGGATATGGTTGCCGAATTTGAAAAAGCAAAGAAAGAAGTAATCAATTTATAAATTTTAGAATATCAACTTTTAATAAATAAAAAACCCTTCCAATTAAAATTGGAAGGGTTTTCTTTTCAATTAAAACCAAATGTTTATTCCTTGATAAGCCTTTTGGTGGTCTGTCCGTTTTCACCTTGAATAATTACAAGATACGTAGCGGCGGCCATTTCAGAAATATCAATTGTTTTCTCGGTTCCCATACTTCTAAGATCGATTGATTTTACCATTCTTCCTCTTAAATCAAAAATACTTAGTTTTTCAAGAGATAGACTTTGTGGGTTTCCAATCATTACTGTATGCTTAGCAGGGTTTGGATACATTTGTAAACTTCCAATATCAGCATTGTTGTCGCCAGCGCCCAACACACTTTCAACGGTTAACTCAAATGTACAAGTAGATACATTTCCGTATTCATCTTCCGCAGTTAGTGTAATGGTATAAACACCATCAGATAAAGGTGTGCCTTCTGCAGGATCTTGTGTAGTTAAAGTAACGGGGGCAGTACAATTATCAACTGCTGTCGCTTCTCCTGTTGTGAAATAATCTGGAACAATGTAAAATAAATTACCAGCTCCCGGATCAACCGTTTGATCTGCAGGACAAGTAAGTACTGGTGCCAATAAATCCACCACAGTTACTACAGCCGTACAAGTACTTAAGTTGCCGTTCACATCGCTCGCGAATACTTGAACTGTTACAGGCGTGCCGATATCGGCACAGCTAAATTCAGTAATATCTACCGCCACAGTTGCAATTCCGCAATTATCAGTATTACTTGCTATTACATCGTTTGGATCTAGTATAGCTGTTCCGTCAGCCCCAAGTTCCAAAGTAAAATCTTGACAAATAAGCTCTGGATTTGTGTTATCTTCAATAGTTACGATAGCCGTACAGGTACTAATGTTTCCATTAACATCTGTTACTGTAAGCACCACTGTGTTATCGCCAATGTTTGAACAATCAAAAGTATCAATATCCAAACTATAGGTGTCTATTCCACAGGCATCGGTACTTCCACCGTTAATATCTGTTCCAGCAATAGTTACAGTTCCGGTTACGGGATCCAATTCAACTGTAATGTTTTGGCAAACTGCAACGGGAGGAGTAATGTCCTCTATAGTTACGATTGCTGTACAAATATTGGAATTTCCATTAACGTCTGTAACGGTTAATACTACAGGGTTATCACCCACATCACTACAATCAAAAGTACTCGGGCTAACCGATATACTTGCAATTCCACAATTATCAGTAGATCCTCCATCAACATCGGCTGCAGTTATTGATGCATTTCCTGACGCGTCCAATTGAATTGTAATATTTTGGCAAACCATGGTTGGCACTTCATTATCAACAACCGTAATGGTAAAGCTACAAACTGCTGTATTTCCGCTATTGTCTGTTGCAGTAAATTCAACTGTATTAACCCCAACCGGAAAAGCACTTCCACTTGCAAGACCACCTGTTTGGGAAACAGTAACACTACAATTATCCTGACCTAAGGCCATTGGAAAGCCTACAACTGCACTACACATTCCCAAATCTGTATTTGCAGTAATATTTGCAGGACAAACTATTGTTGGTGGAAAGTCATCTTCCACTGTAACCACAGCTACGCAAGTGCTTGAATTTCCATTTACATCAGTTACCGTTAAGACCACATTGTTAGTACCGATGTCTGCACAGGTAAAATCTGTAATATCAATTGAAGAAGTTACAATTCCACAAGCATCTGTGCTTCCGCCATCAACATCACCAGCAGTAATTGAAACATTTCCAGATGCATCCAACTGAACAGTTATGTTTTGGCAAACTGCCGCTGGAGCTACATTGTCTTCCACAGTAACTACAGCGGTGCAGGTACTTGAGTTTCCATTGACATCAGTTACAGTCAAGGTAACATTGTTTGCGCCTACATTTGCGCAAGTGAAAATACTTGGAGAAACACTTAAGGAAGCGATTCCACAATTATCAGTACTTCCACCATCAACATCAGAAGGAATTATCGAAGCATTTCCAGAAGCATCCAACTGAACGATTATGTTTTGGCAAACTGCCACTGGAGCTTCGGCGTCATTAATAGTTACATCAAAAGAACAAGTTTGTACTGGGTTTACACCATCGTCATACTCAAAAGTATTGGTGGTTGTTCCCACGGGGAAAGTGCTTCCGCTTGGCAAACCGGCCGTTTGTGTAATAGTTCCGCTTGGGGCTCCAAAAATGGTAAAGCCATTCCATCTGTCGTTTGCATATATCCATGCTAGTCCATTTTCATAAGCAAACCCGAAATCACTTGTAGTCAAACCGATTGAACTTGCAGCGGCATAAGCACCAGTTATGCGATCATATAAATGAACAGATTGGGTTGTGTTATCATAGATTGCATACTCATACCCAACTATACCTGTATATCCTACAGAATATGATGCATACACTGAACCTCCAGGAATTCCAGTAAGTGTTAAATTTCCATTTGTTGTTCCTGTAGCCCTATCTACTTGTCTGATGGAACTGGTATCATAATAGATTATTTCATTATTATCATAGTCCAAGTCGCCACATGATTGGACATTAGGTTGATTGTCTGGCAAAATAGGTGTAGTAGTTCCTGACGGGCAATCTCCTGATAAATTTGTAAGCACTACTCCGTTTGTACTAATGCCATTTCCTTCAGATTGATTTAAAGAAGGATTCCACCAAGCTCCTCTATATGAAAGACCACTTGCTATATTATTTAATAATACCCCACTTGTTCCATCAAAGCAATCTATTGGATATGCCCCAGATCCTGCATTTACGCTATAGTATCTATCTGCTGAGGGATTATAACTAACACCAGATCTATTTCCTGTTCCACCTGCTGAAGAAATTAATTCTAGGGTTGCAACACCTGTTGCCAAAGGCGAAGAACCGCCGCAACCCGAAGGAGATTCAACCGTATAATTTACAACAGCACCGCAAATGCCCGGATCGTTGTCTTGGGTAATATTGCCAGGACAAACAAATGGGCCGCCACCGCCACCGCCGCCAATAACATTTACAATAGCTGAACAGGTTGAAGTTGCACCGTTGTCATTTGTTACCTCAACAGCAACTGTATTCAAGCCTGTGTCAGAACAGGTAAAACTCACCGTGGCGGCTAATGGGCTTCCAGCAAGTACTGTATAACCTCCGCAATCTACACTAACACTAAAAAGCAAATCTTCTGCATTTACCGTGGCATTTCCGCTTCCGTCAAGAGTAACGTCCAATACTGGCGCAGTTACTTCATAATCGTAATCTATACCCCAACTGTTTATTGTACCAGCGTCTGGGCTCACAACGTCAGAAACCGTAAGCTCCCATAATCCCATAGTGCTTTCTCCATCAAATACTGACAGTGGGTTGTTTGGTATGAAAGAACCATTTATTGTAGGCACTGATCCTGCACATTCATTTTCCACAGCAGTGGCAGCTTCATCATCTAAAACAGCAACAATATTATCTCCGGAACACCCAAATCCACTTGTTGTTCTTCCAGGCCTATCAATTATTGTAGCCATTGTTCCCGATGGTGATTTTATTGTAACAATTACGTCACCAACCCAGGTATGGGATATATTGAGATTTACATCCAAATCTGTAATGACTACATTTTCAGTAACATTCATATTCACAGTAACACCGGTAGGATTATTATCAGGAATTGCCGTTCCGGGACTGCTTGTTTGAGTTCCTGTCATTGGTATAGTTCCTGAGCCCATACATATAATTTCTGGGGGGTCATTGGTTACATTAATATCATCTGTTAAAGTAGTTGGTACTCCAGTACAGAAATCGTTCACTATATATGTTACGGTTACCAAACCTGAGCCGCCCACAGTTGGGTCAAATGTAAAAGTAGTACCATTGCCATCATCGGTTACCCCTAGCCCACTATAAACACCTCCCGTTGGGTTTCCGCCAGATAGTCCTGTTTGAATTCCGTCAGAAAGACAAACTTCATCAATAATATCCAAACTCGAAAAAGATGGTGGCAAATCAAAAGCTTCTGTCCCATCAGTTTTACTTCCCGAAGAACCTTGAATGGCACTATAACCAAGACCTCTTCTTGCAAAAGCTTCCCAAATGGCACATTGATTAGCCCCACCGTACATTGCCATATCAGCTGCTAAAATAGCGTCACGGCCATCTACAAAACCAGGTTGGCTTGGTTGTAATTTTAAGCCTTCTGTAACCAACGCCAAAGAAATGTTATTCCCGCCAGTACCATTATAAAAATCTGTATCAAATCCATGTATAGCTATAAGCTCCCAAGTCATTTCCCACAACATTTCTGCCCAAACAGAGCCAACCCCGTGCGGCGCTACTTCAGTCTTAATATCATCATAGGTATGTGGGTTTACCCCAAAATTAGTACTGTACGGCCAAGTTCTTATACCTGGTCCGCCAGGGCCTTCGCCAATCAACCAAGTGCCAACACCTCTTGAGTCTGGTCCAGTATCTCCACTTTCCATGGTAAGCATTAAGCCATAATAATCGCTCCAGCCTTCTCCCATTTGTTCTGCTCCGCCTAATGTGCTCAACCTATTTGAAATTCCATGTCCGTATTCATGGATAATTACCATATTATCCAAATCACCATCCCTAGAATTACAAACATACATTTGCATACGCGGTCTAGATCCGTCTCCAGGAGTTGCAAAATTAGCATTACAAGTTCCAGATCCATCCTGAGCTTCAGCATTTACCGGATCATTTCCCACCCCGCCGTTTCCGTAATTATTCTGCTGAAAATTTCCACTAGCTTCATCAAAACCATATTGATATGCTACATCGTGTATAATGTTTGTCCAATAAAACAAGTTAGTAATTGCGGCGTTTTCGGATTGGTCACCAGCACTATATGTAGTGTTTAATGGAAAATCAAAAATCAAATTCCCGCCAGGACTAAAAGCATATTTACCGTCTGGATTATTATTTGCGTTATCATCATCATACGCATCCACATTATTTCCGCGGGTGTTGGTAAATTCTGGGGTGTCATCTCCATTAGTATCGTGCCAGCCAAAAGGTGAGGCAGTTAAATTCTCTGGATTTGTCACTAATGTACGGGTTCCGTAATTTGGGTTTTCAACGGGCATTGCGTATACTCTATAACTTGCTGCGGGTGGTGCGAAATTTTCTGAAAAAACAGCCTTATTTTTTACTGGCTCATTCATTGGACCAATGAATGGCGCCGACGGCGTAGCTGAAGCATGAACATGGTCTTTGTGATTTCCCAAAATATTACAAGAGATTGTCCAATTATCTTTGTCTATTATTTTTCCGGTTGAAGCATCTACTCGAAAATTCCACCAGTCTGAAGAATTCTTTTCAGCAACGGAAAGCTCCCAAACCAAATAGGTTCCAATACCTTCCCGATAATAATACATTAATTTGGCAGGAATTTCCTCTGAAGAAATACCTGCTTTATTAAAGACAGTAGCTTTATTTTTACCTCCAATGCTTTTTACTTCTTGAAGATTTGTAACTGTGTAACCCATTTGGCTTGCAACAGAAGTTACTGCCTGTCTGGCTGAAATTCCTTGCAAACTACTCTTAACAGTCGTTTGTACATCGGCTAAGAATTTATTGTGCTCCATTAAAACCTTTCCGTTTCTGTCAATGTGCACGCTGGATTCAGTTCCATAAACTTCCAAACCGTTAATAGCCTGCCTTATATATACATGGCGAATACCACTAATACTACTCACATGCTCCTTTGTGATAACATATACAGAACTGGGCTGTTTAATAAGTTTTTCTAGTGAAATTGATGATGGCTTAGCAGCCATCTTTTGGGTTTCCTTTTCTTTTTCTGGATTTTTTTGTTGTGCAGATAGCTGAATAGTGAGCAAGCACAACAACATTAAGAGTAGTGTTGATCTTTTCATTTTTGAAATTTGATTTAGTTAGTTCTTTAAATGTATAATAAAATCGTCATTATCAACCAATTGTCATCATATATTTGAAAAATAAAATTTTACACAAAATATTATATCCATAAAAAAAGCCCCCCAAATGGGAGGCTTTGTCTTAAAAAAATTGTGTGTATTAAATCACTTTTACGTTTACCGCGTTCAATCCTTTTTTGCCTTCTTGAAGATCAAATTCTACTTCGTCACCTTCGCGAACTTCGTCGATTAGGCCTGAAATGTGTACAAAATGTTCTTTGTTGGTTCCTTCTTCAGTGATAAAACCAAAACCTTTGGTGTCGTTGAAGAATTTTACTGTTCCTTTGTTCATTGTATTTAATTAAAATATTTATAATAAGTGGCAAAGATAATCTTATAAATGACAATTATTGATTTTTAACAATATTTATTTCAAAAACTTAAAATTTTAAATTTTTTTCTGAAATTTAATAATAAATCCAAATATTTGATAAAGCATTGCCTATTTTAGCTTTTACTTAGCTACAATTCTACGTTTTTTGGCTGAAATTTTATTCTTAAGCCATACGGGATAGCACGAATCATCCTCTGCCTCAAAGATATTAATCGTTTCGTCTTTTCCGTTTTTTAGTAACTCTGCCTGTTTCTTTCCTAAAATTTCACCCGCAGTTTGCAACCCTGAGTAACCGGCACCCGCAACTCCGTGACTCACAATACTAGCGCCACATAAATAAAGATTTTTTATTTCACTTTTTGCCCCATAGGCGAAAGGCCCAATCTGTGTAAGCTTCTTTTCGGTACCGTAAACACTTCCCCTTGTTGAATTTATGTAGTATTCATTGGTTATTGGCGTACCCAATTCTTTTTGTACAATATGGTTACGAACATCTGGCAATACTTTTTCCAATGTCTTTATCATTTTCTCCGTAAGCAAGTCTTTAAATTGTAGGTATTCCCTTGAACGCGGATCTGTTTCATTTTTAAATTTCTCAAATATTTTATAATCCAAATAGGTAATAGCCTCTATGCTGTGGTGCTTACCGTCAAAACTTGACGGATCTTTTAAGGTAGTGCAGCTTATAAACATCCCTTCAAATGCGGCATCTGTAGTTACGTCTGGAATCATCATTCGTTCATAAACTACATCCATATCTTCATTTGGCATTAACCAAATATTTCCCGAATCCATTCCTGCGGCCCTTAAATCCATAGCGACCGTAAGAAAGAGCATTAGTGAAGTGCAGGAATAGGTTGTTTTGCTCAATTTTTTTTTGAGTTTTCTGCTTAGATTTTCTTCACCTATAAGCTTTTGATATGTAATGTTTGGGTCTGCATTTGAAATTATACGTTTGGCAAACAACTTCTCCCCGCTTTCCAATTCAACGCCCACAGCCGTTTTCTTTCTTTCGCCCTCCAGCAGTATTTTCTTTACTGATTGTTTTGTTCTCACTTCGCTACCGTGCTTTTTTACAGCATTGGTCATAGCCTTTACAATTGCAGCACCACCCCCGCAAGGATAAAAACCTCCATTAAAATAATGGTCCATAACTGCACAATGTAACGGAAAACTCGCCTTGGATGGAGCAAGTCCGTGATCGCCAAACTGGATGTTAAGGATTTTTTTAAGAAGCGGATCTTTAATATGCCAATCAATAACCCTTTTGAGGCTAAAGAGCGCATACTTACCCATATTCTTGGTACGGAAAGGAATGGTGAGATGCTGCCAAAATCCTTCCACATTGGGAAGTAGTTGCAATTCTGCGCTCACGTTTCTTACCAAGTTTAAATATTTGATAATACTTTTTTCTTCCTTTGGAAATCTTTCAATAAGCGCAACGACCAAATCATCAAAATTTCCCGGAAAATCAAAACGCTCTTCTCCAATATATGCATGTTCATAACCAGAAGGATTCATTCTGAAAAAAGAAAGATCCCCCGCAATGCCCAATGCTTTGTATAGTTGAGCCGTGGATTGCCCATTTTCCAAAAGCCCAACATAGTGAACGCCCGGTGTAAAACGATGGCCGTTTAAATAAAAACTATGGCACCAGCCGCCAGGAACCTCATGCTGCTCCAAAACCAAAACTTTTTGCCCAGCTTGAGCTAGACAAATAGCCGCAGAAAGGCCACCAACACCACTACCAATAATGATTGTGTCAAAAATTTTTTCCGTGGAGGCTGGGAAAGTATTTTTCAACCGTATAAATTTTGTTTAATTATTCTTAATTGAATTTAAACAAAGCTATGGTTTTTATTTAAATGGCAGTATGGCACTTCTGATATTTTAAAAAAAATTACAAATCAACCACAATTTGGTTTTTCAAAATATCCTCAAAAGTTTCCCGCTTTCTTATTAAATGCGCTTTCCCTTTATACCAAAGTACCTCTGCAGGGCGATAACGGGAATTGTAATTGCTCGCCATAGTAAAACAATACGCCCCAGCGTTGTGGAACGAAAGTATATCACCTTCGTGGACTTCAGGAATACGTCGGTTGTTCGCAAAAGTATCGGTTTCACAAATGTAACCCGTTACTGTGTAAAAACGATCCCTTCCGTGCGGGCGTGAAACATTTGAAATTTCATGCTGCGACCCGTAAAGCATAGGACGAATCAAATGGTTAAAACCACTATCCACTTGTGCAAAAACGGTAGAAGTAGTCTGCTTAATAACATTCACCTTTACCAAAAATTGTCCAGCTTCGCTTACCAAAAACTTGCCGGGCTCAAAAGCCAAGGTTAATTTTTTACCGTGTTTTTTACAAAATTCGTTGAATCTTTTACTTAGTTTTTTTCCCAATTCCTCAACATTTGTTTCAATGTCGCCTTCTTTATAGGGCACCTTAAAACCACTTCCGAAGTCGATAAATTCCAGATTATCAAAATTTTCAGCAGCATTGAAAAGTATTTCGGAAGCATACAGAAAAACATCAATATCCAAAATATCACTCCCCGTATGCATGTGGATCCCATTGATGTTCATTCCCGTATTTTCAACTATCCTTTTCAGCAAAGGCATTTGGTGAATCGAAATCCCAAACTTACTATCAATGTGCCCCACTGAGATATTTGCGTTCCCTCCCGCCATAACGTGTGGATTTATGCGAATACAAACTGGAGTTTTAGGATGTTTGGTACCGAATTGCTCCAAAATGGAAAGGTTATCTATATTAATCTGCACGCCAAGTTTTGCGGCTTTTTCAATTTCTTCCAATGAAATTCCGTTGGGTGTGTAAATTATATCCTCAGGCTTTGCCCCAGCTTCAAGGCCGAGCATCACTTCTTGGATTGAAACCGTATCCAAACCACTCCCCATATTAATGAGCAATTTCAACACGGAGATATTGGAAAGTGCCTTTACCGCATAATTTATTCTTAAACCATCCACCTTATCAAAAGCGCTGGTCAAACGTTTATACTGCTTTTCAATTTTAGCGGCATCATAAACATAAACAGGGCTTCCGAATTCTTGGGCTATTGCCAGAAGGTCTTGATTTTTCATTTCTTTAGAATAAATTTTAAAAATTAAAGGCGCAAAAATAGCGAGGAAACCCGAATTACTTCATTAATAATCACTTAAATTTTCATATTTATGAAATCCAGTAGATTTTCGAAACGTAAAGCTTCAAAAAACATTAGTCCATTCCTGCAACATTTGTTATTTTTGCCTTCCATAAACAAGTACAAAACCGCTACTATGAATTTACACGAATATCAGGGAAAAGAAATTTTAAACAGCTTTGGCGTTGAAATACAACGCGGTATCGTGGCAACCACTCCAAAAGAGGCTGTGGAAGCCGCAAAAAAACTTACCGAACAAACCGGAACTGGCTGGCACGTTATAAAAGCACAAGTTCACGCCGGTGGCCGCGGTAAAGGCGGAGGTGTAAAGCTTGCCAAAAACCTACAGGAAGTTGAGGATATAGCTGGTAAAATAATTGGGATGGACCTTGTTACTCCGCAAACATCTGCAGAGGGAAAAAGAGTTCACCAGGTTTTGATTGCTGAAGATGTTTACTATCCCGGCGATAGTGAGCCAGAAGAGTATTATATGAGCGTGCTTTTAAATCGTTCCACAGGAAGAAATATGATTATGTATTCTACCGAAGGTGGAATGGACATTGAAACCGTTGCCGAGGAAACCCCACATTTAATTTTTACCGAAGAAATTGATCCGGCCGTGGGCCTTTTGGGATTTCAGGCGCGAAGAGTGGCTTTTAATCTTGGTTTGAGCGGAAAGGCTTTCAAGGAAATGACAAAATTTGTTACCGCGCTTTACAAAGCTTACAATGAATCTGACTCTTCGCTTTTTGAAATTAACCCAGTATTAAAAACAAGTGATGATAAAATCATCGCCGTGGATGCAAAAGTGAGTATTGATGATAATGCACTTTACCGCCACAAAGACTATATGGAAATGCGCGATAAGCGTGAGGAAAACCCCGTGGAAGTTGAAGCAAAAGAAAAAGGCCTAAACTATGTTGACCTTGACGGAAACGTAGGCTGTATGGTTAATGGCGCCGGACTTGCTATGGCAACGATGGACTTAATTAAACAAGCAGGTGGTGAGCCTGCAAACTTCCTAGACGTAGGTGGAACCGCTGATGCCGAACGCGTTGAAGCAGCCTTCAAACTAATCTTGAAAGACCCGAACGTAAAAGCAATCTTGATAAATATTTTTGGTGGAATTGTACGTTGCGACCGCGTGGCGCAAGGAGTTATTGACGCCTATAAAAACATGGGAACCATCAATATTCCAATTATTGTACGCTTGCAGGGAACGAATGCTGATATAGCAAAAAAACTTATTGACGATAGCGGACTGGACGTTCAGAGCGCTATTGAATTTCAAGAGGCCGCAGATAAAGTAAAAGCAGTTCTTTCATAAATATAATTTATAATTGCAAAAGCCCTTCGCACTTGCAAGGGCTTTTTTTTGAAATAAAAAGTATGGAACGCAACCCCAAATCCCTTCTTAGTGATTTGATAAATATGGTGATGGCCGACGGAAAAATCAAATCTTCCGAAATAGATTTTATCCAGAAATTGGCCAGACGTATGGAAATTTCGGATAGAGAATTGGTAGATCTATTTGAGAACCCTCAACCCTCACGCCCCGTTTTCAGTGAGGTGGAGCGCATCACACATTTCTACAAATTAATCTTGATGATGAATATAGATAATGAAGCCCACGAATCTGAAATTATAGCTTTAAAAAATTTCGGACTTAAAATGGGCATTCGCCCCATTGTTGCAGATCAGATTTTGAAAAAAATGAATGAATCTGAAGAAAAGTTGGTGCCAGCTGAAGAACTCCTGAAAATTTTTAAAATATATTACAACTAGCCGGCAATCATTTTATCAATCATCGAAACATCCCATTCGGAATCAAAAGAATTTTTGGCCTGCCCCAATAGTGTTTTCATCTCTCCCTTAATCACCGTTATGTAATTATCCTCTGCGGCTGGTTGCTTTTGAAGATAGACCAGCATCCACAATAGTTTTTCAACCATCACCGGATCGTGTTTACAATAGGTACGCAGTGATGCCATCACATTATACATCAATTCCTTAAAAGTAACAACTGCTACTTTGAGGATTGCATTTTCTTCATGTATAATAATCCCGTTATCATTTTTTTGCATCCGAAGGGCAAATAAATCGGTTAAATAGTCAATGGCATTTATAGCAGTACCGGGATCGTTTATTCCTGGGGACATTGCTTTTACCGCAATTTCAGTGATTTGCTTAAATGCAAGCACGTAATTATCTTCTACTAATTCTCCCCTGGCAAAACTAATGTTTGAAATAATGGAATCTACCACATTATCATCAAGTTCTTTTTCTGACTTTAGAAAAACCGCATTGTTTAGCACAAATAGCCCCTTCGGGATGGTTATATAGATTTTGGTTTCCTTTTCATCGCAAATCCTTAAGATATTTTTGATTGAAATATTCTGAAAATAGCCACTGCGTCCTGCTTTATATTCGTGCCAGTTTGAAGTTTGGGGGAATTCTTTGGTTTGCCCCTCTTCAGATTCAATCAACTTTTTAAGTCTTCTTTCTGCATTTTCAAAAATGGTATCCAGAATGTTGTTAATCTGTATGCTCTGTGAGATATTATGAATGAAATATATAAAAGCAACCAAACACAGTATCGTAAAAACAATTCCCAAAAGCACCGAAAAACCTGGGAGCGTATACTTATCCTCACTGGGCTCAACAGAAAAAAGAATAAAAATATTGTAAAGAATCGTGGCTAGATATATTCCCAAAATTACTTGATGGTGCTTGTCACTAATCAGTCCCGGAAGCAATCGGGGCGAATAATTATTAGAGGCTTGACTTAGCAATAACATTACCATTGAAAAACTAAAAACCATTAAAGAAATGAGCCCTCCCAAGCAAGCACTTAGCACTGTGAGCGCAGTATCTCCGTCTTCTACCATCAATACGGGAAATACCTGCATGATATCTCTGGAAATACCGTGTTGTTCCAAATAAATCATTAAAAGGGCTATAAAAAAACCGGAAATAGCGAAAAGTGTGGGGTAAAAAGCAATTTTGCTTTCAATTGTATTAAAGAAATCAAAAATGCGAATGAAAAGTTTTTTCATAAATGTCAGTTAGTGATTCTTAAAAATACTGAAACCCCCAATCAAAATTCTTAAAAATGAATTAAATATTCTAAACCTTCACATCCGTAGTGTCAAAAAGTCATCGCAATACCCTCATTTACAGTCAAAATGTCTGTTGTTTTAAATTGGAATTATTATTGAATAATAAGTTGAAAAACAAATAAAAATTTAAACAATATAAAGTTATGAAAACAGTTAATAAAAACAGTATTTGGTTGCCAGGGCTTTTAGATAACCTGCTTTTTGACAATAAGTTAGATGTCTTTAATAACAATTATGAAACATTTAGCATTCCAGCAGTAAATATAATTGAAAATTTCCCGAATTTTGTAGTCGAATTGGCTGTTCCAGGATTACAGAAAGAAGATTTTACCATTGAGGTTGAGGAAGATACTTTAAAAATAGCTTCAAAAAAGGTAGAGGAAAAGAAAGATGAAAACAGCGATTCACAAGTAAGAAGAAGGGAATTCAATTACCAAAGTTTTGAACGTTCTTTCAAACTTCCTGAAAACATTAAAACTGAAGACATTCAGGCCAATTACGAAAACGGTATTTTGAAGATTACACTCCCAAAGGAAGAAAAGAAAGCATTGAAGAAAATGGTTGAGATTTCATAATTGAAATTTAATTTGGTTAGTTAGTTGAAAATGACCGCGTGCTACTCAATCGGTGCGCGGTTTTTTCATGGGTTTATTTGGGGCCTCTGCGCCTTCGCCCTCCCGTACTTCTCTGCTCGCGTTTTAAATTGCGCTCCTCCTGTCTTTTCTTTTCAGGTTTTATGATTTCTACTGGCCTTTGACTGCCATCTTTTTGATAAGCTTTGGGTAAACCGTCACTATCCTTTACCGCATCCCTTAAAGTTTTTAACTCCTCTTTAGTAAGGTCACGCCACTGCCCTACCGGCAAATTGCCCAATTCCAAATGCATAATCCGTATTCTTTGCAAGGCCACAACTTCATAGCCCAAATATTCACACATTCTACGTATTTGCCTGTTTAAACCTTGTACTAGTATAATCCGGAACTCAAACCTGCTAATTCTTTCCACTTTACAGCGCTTGGTTACGGTATCTAAAATAGGTATTCCCGAACCCATCCGTTTTATAAATTCATCGGTAACAGGCCTATCTACCTTTACAATATATTCCTTTTCGTGTTTGTTGCCCGCACGTAGAATCTTGTTTACAATGTCGCCTTCATTGGTCAGCAGCAACAAGCCTTCACTGGGCTTGTCTAACCTTCCCACTGGGAAAATACGTTCCGGATGGTTTACAAAGTCTATTACGTTATCCTCAAAGCGGGTATCGGTAGTACAAGTAATGCCAACGGGTTTGTTCAGCATAATAAACACCTCGGCAGTATTCTCCTTAATAAGTTTTCCGTCCACGCGTACCTCATCATTTGGCATTACGCGATCCCCAAGCCCACTTTTTTCACCATTCACGGTTACGCGACCTTTTTCTATTAAGGTATCGGCCTCACGGCGCGAACAGTAACCGCTGTCACTTATCGCCTTGTTCAATCTTACGGAGTCTGGGTGGTGCATTGCTTAATTTTTAACAAAGATACCACTATTGCAGCGCATAGCGAAAAGGTTAAAATTGATTTAAACGCCCCGCCCAACATTTTGAAAAATTGTAGTTTCAACAAAAAATTCAACTATGGCAATACTGGGCTCCATTATTAAAACCGCAATTGACCTCCGCGGAGCAATCGTTTCTGAAAAATCTCCCGTAGAATCGCAACGGGAAGTATTAAAAAATCTACTAGAGAAAGCAAAAGAAACCGCATTTGGAAAATACTATGGTTTTGCCCATATTCTTGAAGCTTCGGAAATTGAAAAAGAGTTTGCCAAAAAAGTACCTTATTTTGATTATCATCAAATGGAGGCCGAATGGTGGTGCAAGACACAGGAAGGCATGGAAGATATAAGTTGGCCAGGAAAGCCCACCTACTTTGCCCGAAGCAGCGGCACCACGGGAAAGACTTCAAAAAGAATCCCGGTTACCGATGAAATGATTGAGGCCATCCGAACCACGGGAATAAAGCAGGTTGGCGCGTTGACCAATTTTGAAATCCCATCAGATTTTTATGAAAAGGAAATTATGATGCTGGGCAGTAGTACTAACTTGGAAGAACACGATCAATTCTTAGAGGGCGAAATAAGCGGCATCAGCGCCAGCAACATTCCGTTTTGGTTTCGAGGCTATTATAAACCGGGTGAGGAAATTGCCCAAATGGACGACTGGGACCAAAAAGTGGAAACCATTGCAAAAAATGCCCGTAACTGGGACATAGGCGCACTTAGTGGGATACCTTCCTGGATGGAACTGATGATGAAAAAGGTAATTGAATACCATAACGCAAAAAATATTCACGAGATCTGGCCCAACCTTCAGGTTTATACCACCGGCGGTGTAGCCTTTCAACCTTATGAAAAAAGTTTTAATCAACTCTTGGCACACCCCATAACAGTGATTGATACCTATCTTGCTTCGGAAGGATTCTTGGCATTTCAGAATAGACCTGATACAACCGCCATGAAATTGGTTGCTGACAATGGAATCTATTTTGAATTTGTTCCCTTCAAACCTGAATATATCAATGAGGACGGATCGCTTTCACAAGATGCCCCTACCCTAACCCTTGCCGAAGTGGAACCCAATGTAGACTATGTTTTGATAATCACTACCGTTTCCGGAGCTTGGCGGTATTTAATTGGCGACACAATTGCGTTTACCGACGTGGAAAAGGCTGAGATAAAAATTACAGGACGCACCAAATTCTTTTTAAATGTAGTGGGTTCACAGCTTTCTGTGAACAAAATGGAGGTTGCCTTGCGGGAAATGGAGGAGCAATTTGATATAAAAATTCCTGAGTTTACCTTGGCTGCCGTAAAGATAGATGAGGAATTTTTCCACCATTGGTATTTGGGCACGGAAACCGAAATCAATGCCGAAGAAATTGCAAACGCTTTGGATGAAGCTTTAAAAGAAGCCAATAAAAACTACGCCGTAGCACGTTCAAAAGCATTAAAAGGTGTAAAAGTTACAACCATAAACCCTGAAATTTTTCACGAGTGGAACGCCAAAAACAAAAAGAAAGGTGGACAAGTAAAAATGGAAAAGGTTATGGATGAGGAAAAATTTGCAGATTGGGAGGATTTTGTGAAGACACAAAGTGAGTAGTGAAAAATCACAAATCATAAATTATCAAATCCCAAATTTCAACTCTAGCATCCCTGATCGCAGCCGCAGGTAAATTGTGTGTCAATTCCACAATTAAACAATTAAACATATCAACTAACCTTCCTCCCCAACAATCTCAATCTCCTGCGTTACTTTGTTTTTATTAATAAGTTCCATTACTTCTTCTGGTGAGATATATAATCTGCGAATTCGCTCTTTGTATTTTTCTGAAAGGTTAGCATTATCCAGGATGAAGTTTTTCGTAGTCAAAATATAATCCCCCATCCCGTGTTGTATGGCATATGTATCTGCCGCACGCTCCACTTCCTTAATGTGCGCAGCAGAAAAAAGATATTTAATCCCGAAAATGAGCATCCCAAAATTTGTGCGTTCCCTATAATCCATAATATGGCCTAGTTCGTGACCAATCCAACCTACCTTGACATCTGATGGAATATCTGCCATGGTAAAGTGCTCGCCTTCTATCTGAATGTTTCGGCTGATGAGTATAACGTATTCCCGACGCTCCTTAGGTTTAAAAAAACTGCTAAAGCGCGGTTGCGCTTGCATGGTAGATTTCTTTATGTCATCCTTAAACTTAAACTCAATGGCAGTATCGTAAAGTTCGGGGTAAAAAGACAATGCCGCTATCACTTCCCGTTCAATACTCTTGGGGATAATTTTATTATCTAATCTGATATTTTGCGCTGGTAACATATAACAGGCAAAATACAAAATAGGTAAAGTAAGGTACGTTAAAGGCATTGTAAAGTTATCTGTTTTCAGTTGTGGGTTGTTAGTTGTCGGTTGTCTGTTTTCAGTTGTCGGATGTAAATTGGTTCTTGACTCTTGGCTCTTGACTCTTGCCTCTTGGCTCTTGGCTCTTGCCTCTTCAAATTTCTCTTTTCGGTTTGCCTATAGCTTACAGCCTAAAGCCATAAAATCAAACCGCTTCCAATTGCTTTTGAAACGTCTTAATCTTATCCCGCAACTTGGCAGCCATCATAAAATCCAAATCCTTGGCGGCTTTTTCCATCGCCTTCCGTGTATCGCGGATTTTCTTTTCTATCTGCGCTTTGGTCAAATATTCCACTTCCGATTCTGCGGCAAGGGTCTCTGCGTTTTCAAAAGTATAGGCCTCCTGCTTGGATTTTGTAAGTGAATTTTCAAACGATTTTTTTATAGCCGTGGGCGTTATGCCATGTTCCTCGTTATAGGCAATTTGTTTTTGACGACGGTATTCTGTACCATCAATCGTTTCCTGCATGCTGCGTGTAATTTTATCTGCATACATTATAGCCTTACCGTTCAAGTTTCGTGCCGCGCGACCTACGGTTTGGGTAAGCGAACGGTTGCTTCGCAAAAACCCTTCTTTGTCGGCATCGAGAATGGCAACCAAAGATACTTCCGGTAAATCCAGCCCTTCCCTTAATAGGTTTACCCCTACCAATACATCAAACAGTCCAAGGCGCAAATCCTGCATAATCTCTACCCGCTCTAAGGTATCCACATCACTGTGGATGTAGCGCGTTCTTATCTGAACCCGTGTTAAATATTTGGTCAATTCCTCTGCCATGCGCTTGGTAAGCGTGGTTACCAAAACCCGTTCGTCCTTTTCTACCCGCAATTGGATTTCTTCCAATAAATC